>NZ_JADNMD010000020.1:0-58186 GCF_015556325.1 Clostridium sp. 1001283B150225_161107_B6
TTTTGTTATCTGGCTGCACTTTTTACCTTTGAGGTGCCTCAATTCTGCTGCAGGTAGCTCCTTCGATGAATGAAGCCTCGATGATTTTGGACACAGGCTCCTCCGGCGGATTGACTACCAGCTCAAACAGTTCAAGGGATATCTCCCTCAGATTTTGCTGCACAGTGGTTATCTGGGGCTGATGGAGATTGCTGATAACATTATCAAATCCTACAATGGACATGTCCGCCGGAATCTTTAATCCCAGGGAATATGCTGCATTCAAAGCTCCCAGGGCGATGATGTCATTACAGCAGATGATTGCTGTTGGGGCGGCTGGAAGGGAGAGGAAGTAGTTGAGCGCCTGGCTTCCGGCCTGAAGGGTCAGCTGTGGGTTTCTGTCATAAATGTATTCCTGGATAACGGGAAGGCCCTTTCCCGTCATTGTCTCTATGTAACCATTCTGTCTGGAGATTACGGAATCCATGGGTGTGCCGCAGCCGACAAATGCAATTTTCCTGTGACCCAGATTGTAAAGGTAGTCCACAATGGGCTGCATCATCTGCCTGTTATTGGAACGCACACTGGAAAACTTGCCATGTGTTTTCCGGTCCAGGAACGCAATTGGAATATGAATTTTGCAGGCTTCAAAAATATCGGAGTCAACGCCTTCTGTCAGGATTATACCTGCGCACCGGTTGGCAAGACAGAAATAAAGATATTTCTTTTCCAGCTCAGGGCTGCTGCCGGTATCGCAGATAAGGAGCATATAGTTGTGTTCCAGACATATCTGGTTCAGCTCTTTAATCAGGCTGATAAAAAAAGGGTTCTCCATATCATATATAAATACGGCAATGGTATTGCTTGTCTTGGAAAAGATTTTTTTGACAGGCTGATTCGGTATATAGTTATATTCCTCAATTATTTTCTGCACTTTCTCCCTGACTTTTTCAGATGTCATTTCTGGATTGTTGATGACACGCGACACAGTTGCAGTAGATACTCCTGCCAGTTTTGCAATGTCCCTGATTCCAATGTATCCGCTGTTTTCCGAACGGCCTTCCTTGTTCATACGGTTTCTCCTCCTGGTTTTGAAGGGTGAAACTTGTTTCATAAATAAGAAAATAAGTTTCATCCAACCATATCATATTATAGTTGAAATAAAAATAATTGTAAATATGAAAAAAATGTAACAGTTTTACTTGAAACGAAAGAGCAATACATAAAACATAAGATAGAGCGAGAAATAATTGCTAAAAAAAGAGAAAAAAATATCATATTGTATGAAAAATGCACAAATATAATATTGACAACAGGGTTATAAAGTGCTATATTGAAAATGTAACAAGTTACATACACGATGTGAATGTGAGGGGCGGAACATGAATACAAGAATAGAAAGATTGAGAAAACGGTTATTTGATGCAGACCCGCGTATTTGTCCGGAGCGGTGTACCTATTTTACGGAGTCTATGAAGAAATCAGAGGGTAAACCAATTGCACTGCGGCGTTCCCAGGCATTTTATGATGTACTGGCCCGTATGACGGTTTATGTGAATGAAGATGAGCTGATTGTAGGAAATCAGGCGCAGTGGCCAAAGGCATCTCCGATTTATCCGGAGTATTCCACAGACTGGCTGGAAGCAGAATTAAATGGTTCACCCTTTTTCCCGGATAAAAGACCTGGCGATAAGTTTTACTATACGCAGGAAGATAAAGACAAAATATTAGAATGCGTAAAATATTGGAAAGGTAAATCCCTGTATGAAAATCTGAGAAAAACGCTTCCGGATAAAATCAACCAGGCCTGGGATGCCAATGTGATTGATGATACATGGGTTTCAGCAGCCGGCCTGGGCAATGTTATTGTGGATTATAAAGGCGTGGTGGACAAAGGCTTGTCCGATGTCATGAAACGGATAGAGAATAAGCTTAAGCGTCTGGACCCAAGAGAACCAGGCAATACAAGAAAAAGATGGTTTCTTGAGGCTGCCCTTCAGGGTAATCAGGCGGTGGTGATGTTTTCCAACCGTATTGCTGATTGCTGCAAAGAACAGGCAGAACAGGAGACAAACGCAGCACGCAGAGAGGAGCTTCTTAAACTGGAAGATATATGCAGGAATGTTCCACTGAATCCTGCCAGGACCTTCCATGAGGCAGTCCAGGCCATCTACATGATTCTCCTGGCGGTTCATCTGGAATCCAACGGCCATGCCATATCCCTGGGGCGTTTTGATCAATATGTATATCCCTACTATAAAAAGGATTTGGAGGAAGGCAGAATCACAAGGGAAGAGGCCCTGGAGATAGTTGAGTGCTTTTTCATCAAATGCAATGAACTTAACAAGCTCAGAAGCTGGCCGGATACAGAATTTTTTCTGGGATACCAGATGTTCATCAATCTTGCCATTGCAGGACAGACAGTGGATGGTAAGGACGCTTCCAATGAAGTTTCCCACCTGTGTGTGGAAGCATGTGAGAATGTAAGACTGTTTACACCGTCTGTATCCATTAAGTGGTTCGAGGGAACCAGTGATGCGTTCATGATGAAGGCGCTTAAGGCAGCGGAGCGGCATCAGGGCGGCCAGCCGGCATTTTATAATGACAAGGCATTTATCAGAACCCTTGAGAATATGGGAATCGCCGAGGAAGACAGGGTGGATTGGGTTCCGGATGGATGTATTGAGGCCTCTATTCCCGGAAAGTGGGATTTTGCGGCCAAAGGTCCATGGCTGAATATGGAGAAGGTGTTGGAAATCACGCTGCATGACGGCACAGACCCCAAGACCGGATACCACTTTGTGGATTTGGAAAAATCTGCAGGGGATTGTGGCAGCGTAAGGGAACTGATGGAATTATATAAGCAGACCCTGGATTATTTTATGGGGCTGCAGGTGGAGACAGAGCATATTAATGATGAAATCCACATACAGCAGGATATCAATGCATTCCGCTCCTCCCTCGTATATGACTGTATCGAGAGGGCCATGGACCTTGTGGAAGGCGGCTCTGTTTACTCAGCGGACGGAGGGCCTACAGCAGGTACCATCAGCGCAGGCGACTCTCTGGCGGCATTGGATGAGATTGTATTTAACCAGAAGCTTCTGACCATGGAACAGGTACTTCACGCTATGAACACAAACTATGAGGATATGGACACAGTGCCCTCCGGACCGGAAATCAGAGCCATACTGGTAAATAAGGCACCTAAATTTGGAAATGATGATGAGAGGGCTGACAAGTGGGTGGTGGAGCTGGAGGATTACATTGGTTCCAGCTACAGGTATAAATATAGAAGCTCAAAGTATGGAAAAGGACCGGTCCCCTGCTGCTATTCCTACAGTCAAAGCCCTGTGACCGGTAATATTGCCTTTGGAAAGAGCATTGGGGCCACGCCGGACGGGCGCAAGGACGGACAGCCGGTTAACAACGGCATTTCTCCCGCCAATGGTTCGGAGAAAAATGGAGCTACGGCAGCCTGCAATTCCGTCATGAAATTGCCCAGCATATGGTTCCAGAAGGGCGCTATATTCAATATGCGTCTGTCCAAGGGAGCTCTGGATACCGATGAGAATAAAGAAAAGGTAATTGCCATGATTAAGGTTCTGTTTGAAAACTACGGACAGCAGATTCAGTTTAATGTGGTGGATAACAAAGTGTTTAAGGAAGCAATGGAGCATCCGGATGAATATAAGGATTTGATGGTCAGGGTTTCCGGTTACAGTGCGTTGTTTACATCTCTGTCCCCTGAGTGCCAGATGGATGTAATAAGCAGGGCAGAGCTGGAATTATAGCCGTTAACACGCTCCAGGCAGCAAATAGTAAATAGGGGGAATAAGGAAAATGAGGGTTTGCAATGTATTCAACATAGAACGTTTTGCAACAGAGGATGGCCGCGGTATCCGTACCGTAGTATTTTTAAAGGGCTGTTCCCTGCGGTGCAGATGGTGTGCAAACCCTGAATCCCAGAGAGCGGGGACAGAGGTCCTGGTTAAGGCAAATGCCTGCATAGAGTGCGGAAGATGCAGGGTCCTGTGTCCTGAGAAGGCCATAAGTTATATGGAAGGTTACGGATATATTACGGACCAGAGTAAATGCAGGCAATGCGGCGTCTGCGTCAGGGAGTGCTATGCAGACGCCAGGGAGATGATGGGGAGGAGATACAGCGAGGAGGAGCTTCTTGCGGAAATATTGAAGGACCGCCAATATTATGGAATGTCAGGCGGCGGTGTTACGTTCAGCGGAGGAGAGCCTTTGTACTACAGCGAAGTCATAGGGGCCATTGGGGAGCAGATGCATTTGAGGGGTTATAACACCCTGGTTGAAACATGCGGTCATGTCCCTCAGGAGGCGCTTGAAGACATAAACGGGCGTGTCGATGCGGTTTATTATGATTTTAAACAGATTGATTCTGAAAAACATAAAGAATTGACAGGTGTGGATAATACCTTGATACTCAGCAACCTGGAGTGGCTGTGCGGGCACTACCATGGGGAATTGTCGGTCAGATATCCCTATATTCCGGGCTGCAATGACGATGAGGCGTCCATCAATGGTTTTTTCAAGTACATAAAAGGTTTGAAGCATATATCTGAGATTGTATTTCTTCCCTATCACAGGCTGGGTCTTCCGAAATACCAGGGGTTAGGAAGAAAATATGAGATGGGCAATATGCCATCCCTTAAGAAAGCAGACTTATCATTCCTGGTACAGTGGGCAGGAGAATATGGTTTGGAGATTAATATCCGATAGGAGGCAGGGGTGTTGATGAAGCGGAATATGGTAGCGTTTGACTGTGGCAATTCGTCATGCAGGGTTATCCTGGGGGTGTATGACGGGGAGCAGATAGCCGCAGAGGTTATTACCCAGATACCAAATTACATGGTCAGGGTACATCAGTATTTCTATTGGGACATACTGATGATTTACCAGAAACTGTTGGAGGGGCTAAAGGAGGCGGTAAAACGGGCCGGAACCATCCACTCAATCGGTATCTGTACATGGGGAGTGGATTTCGGACTGTTTGACAGGCAGGGATTTATGATTCAGAATCCGCTGTCATACAGGAACAGCATAGGGGCCGAGGTTATGGAACAGATGCCTGACGAACAGAGATTATATCTGTTCAGGCAGACTGGTATCCTGTGCGATAAGATTAATTCGGTTAATATGATAAAGGGAATGATGGAGAAGATGCCGTCGGTATTTTCCAACGGCCACAAGCTTCTCATGATACCGGATATTTTAAATTATCTCTTTACTGGCTGCATGGTAAACGAGCCCAGCGAGTTATCCACAACCCAGCTGATGGATGCCAAGAAAAGGCAGCTGAGTGAAGACGTGTTGGGGGAGATGGGAATACCTTCCGGCTTATTTGCTCCAATTGGCAAACACGGCACGCCAATTGGCATGCTTCATTCCGGGGTAAAGGAAATACTGGGTATATCCTATGATGTTCCGGTTATCTGCGTGCCGTCCCATGATACGGCTGCTGCTGTACTGGCAATTCCGGCAGAGGAAGAAGAGTTTTTATTTGTCAGCACAGGAACCTGGGCGCTTATTGGTATGGAGCTGGAGGAGCCCATTATAAATGATGCGGTGAGAATAAGATGCCTGACCAATGAAATAGGGGCATTTAATAAAATAACCCTGCTGCAGAACAGCGCCGGAATGTTTATCATCCAGCGCATTAAGGAAGAGTATGAGGAGGAAAACGGGGCTATAGGCTGGGAGGAGCTTAATGGTCTTGGAGACCGGTATGGGGGAACGGTTCCTCTGTTTCCGGTCAACGATGCCAGGTTTTTTAATCCGGTACATATGGCGGATGCGATATGGGATTATCTTGTAAAGACCGGTCAGGTTTCCGGAGAAAAAGACTGGGCGGCAATCATATGCAGTTTCCAGAATTCCATGGCCCTGAGCTTTGCGTCAGTGATACAAGGCCTGGAGGAAATAAGCGGAAAGAAAAAAGATACTGTTTATATGGTAGGCGGCGGCTCCCGGAATGTCAGGTTATGCCAGATGACGGCAGATGCCACGGGCAAGAAAGTGGTGACAGGGGGGAAGGAAAGTACTTCCCTGGGAAATCTGGGAGCCCAGATAAAGTACTTTGAGCCTGAGATGACAGTGAGGGAAATCAGGAACCTTATTGGAAGGGGCATTGAGAAAACAACGTATTGCCGCAGAAAAGATTCCGGTGAGGCATTGAAGCGGTATCAAAAACTAGAAGGATAAGGGGGCCTGTCCATGGACGGATGTATATTGAGGATGTGCGGGATTAACAAAAGCTTTTTTGGTGTTCCCGTGCTGAAAAATGCGCAGCTGGAGGTACTTCCCGGGGAGGTTCACGTCCTTTTGGGGGAAAATGGAGCAGGTAAATCCACACTGATTAAAATTCTGTCAGGGGCATACGGACGGGAAGGCGGTGACATCGTGCTGGACGGCAGGGAGCTGGCGCCCATGACGCCGAAGGAGGCTCTGGATGCCGGTATCAGCGTGATTTACCAGGAGTTCAATCTGGTGCCGGATTTGCCTGTATATGAAAATATATTCATTGGAAAAGAATATGGCCGGGGGCTTCTTGTGGACCACAAGCGGGCTATAAAAGAGGCAGAGGGATATATGAGGCGGGTCGGCCTGGAGGTCAGCCCTAAGACGCTGGTCCGTGAACTGAGTGTGGCCCAGAAACAGCTGGTGGAGATAGCCAAAGCCATATCCAATCATGTAAAGGTTCTGGTTCTGGATGAGCCCACAGCGGCCATCACGGACAAAGAGACAAACATGCTCTTCGGAATCATCCGTGAACTTCAGAAGGAAAAAATCGGAATTATCTATATTTCCCACCGTATGAGCGAGCTGTTCGAAATCGGGGACAGGTGCACGGTTATGCGTGACGGAGAATATATAGGAACCGTGGAATTGTCTGAAACCACAGAGGACGAGCTGACAAAGATGATGGTGGGACGCACGGTTAGTTTTGAAAAGATTGCCAATGAAGCGGTTGACATGAACCAGGTGGTGCTGAAGGTTGAAAATCTGGGATATAAGGATTTCCTGAAGGACATATCATTTGAGCTGCATAAAGGCGAGATACTGGGATTTGCAGGTTTGGTGGGCGCGGGCCGGACAGAAGTGGCAAAGTGTATGATAGGCGCTTACAGGAAAAACAGTGGTACGGTTACATATAAGGGTGAAACCTTGTCCAATAGCCTGTCCAAAAATATCGAAAAGGGAATCGTCTATCTGAGCGAGGACAGGAAGGATGAGGGATTGGTTCTCATGCATTCTGTCATGGATAACATTGCATTACCCAATTTAAAGCAGCTTGCCAAGCCGTTCATCCGGAAAAAGGAGATGGCGGAACGCGCTAAGTATTACATTAAGAGTCTGCGGATTAAAACCCATACGCATCTAACAGAAGCAAAGAACCTGTCCGGCGGTAACCAGCAAAAGGTGGTTATTGCAAAATGGCTGTATTCCAATGCAGATGTATATATATTCGATGAGCCCACAAGGGGAATTGATGTTGGGGCCCGTGATGAAATATATAATATCATGTATGACCTGGTCAGCCAGGGGGCCTCTATTATCATGATATCCTCCGACCTTGTGGAGGTGCTTAAAATGTGCGACCGGGTTGCCGTTATGAGGGAGGGTGTCCTGGAGGCCATATTGGACAATACCCCGGATTTGACGCAGGAAACCATATTAAAATATGCGATGCAGGGAGGAATATAGGTATGGAGAGTTACAAAGAGGGTGTTAAGGCAAAGCTGCCGGCATTGACTTTATATCTCGGACTGATTGTTATTTTTATTGTATTTGCTGTAATCTGCAGCATGATGGGGAAGAACTTCCTGACCCTTAATAATATGTTCAATATCATTACGCAGGCCAGCATCATTTCCATAATTGCAATCGGGGCTTCCCTTGTTATTGTCACCGGCGGCATTGATTTGAGCGTTGGGTCCATTGTGGGGTTTGTGGGTATATTTGGAGGACTGATTCTGAAAGCAGGCATGCCTCTGGTTGCCATGGGGGTTTTGTGTATAGCGGCAGGTGCTGCCTTTGGTCTGGCCAATGGATGTCTGGTCAGTTACGGAAAGGTGCCGCCGTTTATAGTGACGCTGGGGGCCATGCAGATTGCCAGGGGCCTTGCGCTTCTGATTAATGGGGGGCAGCCCATATCCAGTTTCCCCAAGGGACTGGGAAGCCTGATGGCCTCCAAGGTGCTGGGTACAGTTCCGGTGTCTGTTATCTATGTGTTTGTGTTCTACGCAGTCATTATCTTTGTCATGGCATATACAAAGTTTGGAAGACATGTTTATTCCGCAGGAGGCAATATCTGCGCTGCCAGGCTTTCAGGAATCAATGTAAACAGGACTGTGCTCATGGTGTATGTCTTAAGCGGCGTATTTGCTGCCATTGGAGGCATCATGCTTTTGTCCCGTCTTACATATGCAGACCCTAATGCAGGCTCAGGCTATGAAATGAACGCGATTGCTTCCGCTGTTATCGGAGGAATCTCCTTATCAGGCGGGAAAGGAAAGATAGGGAATACCCTGGTGGGAGCCATCATCCTCAGCACCCTGACCTGCGGGCTCCAGATAATGAACGTTGCCACCTATTATCAGACCATTGTCACGGGAATCGTTATCATAGCAGCAGTGTTTGCTGATAAAAAGAAAGAGCGCCAGAGCGAATAGAAGAGCAAAATACAAAACGTATTTGCAAATAAAGGAGGAAATTGATTATGAAGCGAAACATGACGGCAGCAGTGATGGCATTGGCAATGAGTACGGTTATGACGGCAGCGGCGCTAAGCGGCTGCGGCCAAACTCCAAAGGAGACAGTGCCTGAGACAACCAAAGCGCAGACAGAAGCCCAGACCGCGGAGACAACCGGGGAGAGCGGAAAGGACGGGGAGAGCAGCACTGGGGCTGCATCAGGCAGCTATGAGGATAAGACCATTGGATTTGTGGGTATGACCTTAAACAACGAATATCATATCACCCTTGCCAACGGCGCCAAAGTGGAGGCAGAGGCAAAGGGTGTGAAGATTGAGGTTCAGGCCGGAGACCAGCATGCCAGCGCAGATGCGCAGCTTGGTATTATTGAGAATATGATAGCCAACAAGGTGGACGGAATTCTTCTGGTTCCCAGTTCTTCAGACGGTCTGGAATCCGCCCTTACAAAATGTAAGGAAGCAAACATTCCTATCATTAATCTGGATACAAAGCTGACGGATGAAAGCCTTGCCAATGTTGGTCTTGACATTCCGTTTTATGGAACCAACAATTACGAAGGCGCCAAACTGGCGGGAGAATATGTTGCGAAGAACTTTGAGCAGGGTACAAAGACAGCCATACTTAAGGGGATTGAGGGACAGACCAATGCAGCGGACCGCTACAATGGATTTTTAGAGGGAGCCGGGGACACGGTGACCATTGTGGCTGAACAGACAGCAAACTGGGAAGTGGACCAGGGATACACGGCTGCCCAGAATATCATAAGTGCCAATCCGGATGTGGAACTTTTCTTCTGCTGCAACGATAATATGGGGATTGGAGCATTGAGAGCCATTAAGGAAGCCAATATGCAGGAGCAGATTCAAATCATTGGATTCGACGCTGTCAGCGAAGCTCTGAACCTGGTGGAAAATGGGGAGTTCCTGGCAACCGTGGCACAGTATCCGGCTGAAATGGGAAAACTGGGCGTGGACAACATGTTGAAACTATTTGACGGCGGCGAGGCAGAATCCTATATTGACACCGGAACGGAAGTGATTACCAAGGACAATGTAGGCGAGTTTAAGGATTATTTAAAGACGTTTGAGTAGGAATAAGTCGGAATAAATTAGGGCTGCCTTCCGGCAGCAGAATGAGAGGCGGAAATGGATTTTAAAAAATGTATCGTAGAGAGCGGAAAGAAACTGGAGAATTCAGGACTTACTGTTGAGACATGGGGAAACATCAGTATACGCGACCCTGAAACAGGATTGGTGTACCTGACGCCCAGCGCCATGAAGTACAGTACGATTGTGGAAGACGATGTTGTGGTCTGCAGGCTGGATGGGACAATTGTGGAGGGTCACAGAAAACCAACCATTGAGACAGGGCTTCACCTGGCCATATACAGAAGCAGAGAAGAGGTAAATGCAGTCATCCATACCCATCCCATGTATTCCATGGTATATGCCACCCAGGGTAAGGATATTCCTCTTATCATAGACGAGGCGGCCCAGGCCATGGGAGACATCTGTAGATGCACCCAGTATGCATTGCCGGGGTCAGAGGAGCTGGCTTCGGAATGTGAAAAGGCGCTGGGAAAAGAGGCTAACTCTTGTCTTCTGCACTCCCATGGAGCTGTCTGCGTAGGCGAGAACATGGACGCGGCATTTAAAGTGGCCGCTGTTCTGGAGGCCACGGCCAGGATTCTGTACATGATTGAAGCTACAGGAGGAAAGCCTGCAGGTATAACGCCTGAAAATGTAGCAGTAATGAAGGACTTTGCAAAAAATCACTATGGTCAGGGTAAATAAAGGTTATAGGAAAAAGAACGCAAAAGGCAACCGTATATCGCTGTTGCCTTTTGCTGCGCTATGAATATCGGATAAACAAAAAAAGCCCGTACAAGGCTTTTACATAAAAAGCAGGTGATGGGAATCGAACCCACGTATCTAGCTTGGAAGGCTAGTGTTCTACCATTGAACTACACCTGCATAATGACCATGACACCACATGGTCAATGCCCAAAGTCGGAATCGAACCAACGACACGAGGATTTTCAGTCCTCTGCTCTACCAACTGAGCTATCTGGGCATTTGCCTGTCCGGAACAAACAGGAGGTTTCCTGTTATACAAGGTTCCTTCAGCGACATCAACAATTTTACAGGATTTCTCTGATATTGTCAAGATGAAATTTGAGTAAAATTATGTTTTCTCATTCCTTTCTCACCTCTTTCTTATCCGCTATGGTGCGCTAATGCAGATTGCCAAAGTATTTTGAGTAATATATACTTATTAGAAAGAAAAGGAATAATGAGGTTACTATATGAAAGAAAATATTTGCTGTGTGACATACGGTGAACTTAGTTTTCTGGTAAACAATGTAATCAGTAAGCTGGAGGATACCTGTGATTTCCAGATTGTAGAGGGGCTTAGAGAAGAAACCTTAGAGAAGATAGATAAAGCAATTCTGGATGGGGCGGAGGTAATTATAGCCGGAGGAGCCAATGCGCAGGTGATTCGGGGTTATTTTAATATTCCTGTATTGGAATATAAGGTGACGCCTCTGGATTATATTACAGCCATACATAAGGGATTTGGCTTAGACTGCAGAGTGTCCCTGGTTCACTATAAATTCCCTATGAATGAAAGAATGAGGGAATGCCTGCGCTATATGGGGATGGAGACAGAGGAAATTGTTTATGAGGACATGGAGGATTTGGAACAGAAAATGTCTTCCAGCGGCTGCAATGTCTTTGTAGGATATGCCCTGGCAGTGGATGTTGCGCGCAGGATGGGAAAAGAGGGTGTCTTGCTGTATTCCGGTGAGGACAGTATTTTGGATACAATTGAAGAGGCCAGAATCCTTATTAAAGAACTGCGCAAAGAAAAGGAAAAGAATGAATTTGTGAGAGCCACTATGGATTACAGTCCCAATGGCCTTATGTTTCTTGATACGGATAAAAATATCATTGACTGCAATCAGAGTATATTCAGTCTGGTTGAAAATTCAGGGGCGGTGCTTAGAGGCAGGAAACTATCGGAGGTATTGCCGCAATGCATGCCAATTCAACAGGAGGAAATAGAGTCTCTGGTTGTTGATATACATGGGCAGAAGCTGTTGGAACGCTGGGTGCCAATCTGTTCCGGCACAGAGAATCAGACTGGGTATATGATTGTGCTCACCCCGTTTTCAGATTATAAAAAGGCAGAATTGGATTATCGCAAACGGAAATTGGAGCAGAGACAGGCGTGCGGATTTACTGCCAAGCATACGTTCAGGGATATTATTGGGAGTTCCTATAAAATGAAGGCATGTCTGGACGAGGCGGAGCTGTTTGCCCAGAGCAGTGCAGCAGTCTTATTGTCCGGAGAGACCGGGGTGGGAAAGGAGCTGTTTGCCCAGAGCATTCATAATGCAGGCCTGAGAAAGGACGGACCCTTTGTGGCAGTGAATTGTGCGGCTCTTCCCGCCAACCTCCTGGAGTCGGAATTATTTGGTTATGATGAGGGAGCCTTTACCGGAGGACGTAAAGGAGGCAAGAAGGGGCTTTTTGAGCTGGCAGATGGAGGCACACTGTTTTTAGATGAAATTGGAGAGATTTTGCCGGAACTGCAGGCCAGGCTGCTGCGTGCCATCCAGGAGAAAGAAATAATGCATGTGGGCGGCGGACGGGTTATACCCGTAGATGTCCGCATTATCACGGCAACAAACCGGAATTTAGAGCAGATGCAGAATCAGGAATTCAGGAAGGATTTATATTACCGCCTGAGCGTGCTGGAACTTCAAATCCCGCCGCTGAGGGACAGGGAAGATGATGTGATTGAGCTCTTTCAGTTTTATATTAAGAAGAACAGGGGAATTGACGCTTATGGATTCGACCTGACAGAGGATATCCGGGAAATACTTAGAAGATACAGCTGGCGGGGGAATATCCGGGAACTTCAAAATGTATGTGAACGGTTCTGCCTGTACATGGAACGAAGCGTCAGATTTGAACCGCTCTACGCTAAGAGATGCATGATTAAATCCATTGGTGAAGAGCGTCTCATAGGGGACATAATGCAGCCTTATAATCAGGACAACAGGGAGCTGGCAGCAGGAGAATTAAAACGTTTGTTATCCTATAATAATGAACAGATAGCAAAGACACTGGGAATCAGCCGCACCACATTGTGGAGAATGATGGGGAATTCAAAAAAGTAAGCCTTATAAAAATGTTTCAGATTTCTATATATTAAGAAGTCTGAAACATTTTTTTTGTTTGGCAGGATTTGTGTATGGCCTGACGCCTAAGAAATGAAAGGATATTTAATCTGTGGGAGGTTGGCATGGTTTTTGCTTTATTAATATGTATCATTAAAAAATATTGGGAAAGGGTGCGGGAAATGAGCAAGGGATTACTGGATGGGGTTAAGGTATTGGACCTGACAAGGGTACTTGCAGGTCCATACTGCGGAATGCTGCTGGCTGATATGGGAGCAGAGGTTATCAAAATTGAGATGCCGGGAAGGGGGGATGACGCCAGAAGAAATGCACCGATTGTAAATGGGGAAAGCGCCTATTTTATGAATCTGAACCGCAACAAAAGAGGGATGACCCTGAACCTTAAAAAGGAAGAAGGAAGGGAGGTTTTCCGTAAGCTGGTTAAAAAAAGTGACATTGTGCTGGAAAATTACCGTCCGGGGGTAATGGAGAAATTAGGATTGGGGTATGAGGACCTGAGAAAGATAAACCCGGCTATTGTATATGGGGCCATATCGGGTTTTGGACATTATGGGCCATATTCGCAAAGAGCGGGGTACGACATTATAGGACAGGCCATGAGCGGTTTAATGAGTACAACAGGATGGCCCGGAGGAAAGCCCACCAGAACAGGGACAGCCATATCAGATGTGATGGGAGGCGTCAGCTGCTGCACCGGCGTGCTTGCGGCTTACATAAACCGTCTTAAAACCGGAGAGGGTGATAAGGTGGATGTATCTTTGGTGGATGCCATGGTGTCCTCACTGGAAATTATTAATATGATATATCTCTGTACGGGACGTATTCCGGACCGGATTGGCAACCGTTATGAAGCGATTTATCCATATGACACATTTGAGTCCTCGGATGGAATGGTGGTTATTGCCTGCGGCAACGACAAATTATACGGAATTTTAAAGAGCGTGCTACAAATTCCCGAACTGGAGAGGGAAGATTTTGACGGTAATATCAAAAGAGTGGAAAATCATGCTAAATTAAAACCTGTCATTGAGCAGTGGACAAAGCAGCATACCATTGACGAAGTGGTTGAGATTCTATTGGCAGCAGGAATCCCTGCCAGCCCTGTCAACACCATTGACCGCGTGGTTAAGGACCCTCACATAGCTGTGGCAAGAGAGATGTTTGTGGAATTGGAGCACCCTGTAGCCGGTAAAATGAAGGTAACCGGGAATCAGCTGAAGTTTACAAATCATAAGGTGCATATTGACAGGCCGTCTCCGCTCCTGGGACAACATACAGAGGAAATATTAAAGGAATATCTGGATATGAACCGGGATGACTATATGGCATTGGCTCAATCAGGCGCCTTTTAAAGGAGGGGATTGGAATGAAAGCAAAAGTGGTTGAAGTGGGACCAAGGGACGGGTTTCAGAATGTAAAATCATTCATTCCCACAGAAAATAAAATTAAGATTATAGATGGGCTGGTAAAAGCAGGGATTAAGAAAATACAGATAACATCCTTTGTCAGCGAAAAGGCAATTCCGCAGATGCGGGATGCCCCGCGGATAGCAGAGGCCGTACTGGGGGCTTATGAAGGCGTGGACTTTTTTGCCCTGGTACCAAACTTCTATGGGGCCAAAGCAGCTGTGGCTGCAGGACTTAAGGAGATATCCCCTGTTATATCCCTGAGCGAAAGCCATAATAAGGCAAATGTAAAAAGAACCAGGGATAAATCAATTGAGGAACTTAAAAGGATACGGCAGTCATTTCCGGATGTACGCATTACACAGGACATTGCATGTGTGTTTGGCTGTCCGTTTGAGGGCGAAATGCCCATACAGGATTTAGTGGATTTGGTTGGGAGGGTGAAGGAAACAGGAATTAATGCATTTACGCTTTGTGATACAGTTGGAATGGCGTATCCGTCACTGATAGAGCGGGTATTTTCAACTATGAAAAAGGAATATCCGGATACAGAGTTTAACGTCCACATTCATGACACCAGGAATATGGGAATTTTAAATAGCTACGTGGCCTTAAACTGTGGGGCCGACAGTGTGCAGACATCCATCGGCGGGCTGGGAGGATGTCCCTTTGCCCCGGGGGCAACAGGCAACACATCCACCGAAGATTTGGTATATATGCTGAACCAGTGCGGGTATGATACGGGTATTGATTTTGATATATTGCTGGAAACAGCCAAGTATGAACTGTCTGTGATTGATGGAAATTACAGCGGACATCACATCCGTATAGCAGAGAATCCCTGTATGGTTGTGCAGGCGTAAAGGTCCAATATCTGCGTTTATGATATGGCAAATGTGCCAAAAATGAAATCAGAACATGATATGTATTGACAATATATACAAAAAAGTATATCCTTAATCATGTAATGTCAAATGTATCCATTTATACAATATCCAGTTGGACGAGGAAATGCGTAGTAAGAATGGCAGTAAGGAGGTAATGTCATGAAAATTGTAGTATTGGATGGTTACACTTTAAATCCAGGAGATTTAAGCTGGAATGGCCTTCATCAATTGGGGCAGTTAACCGTGTATGAGAGAACTTCAGAAGAAATGGTTTTAGAACGGATTGGTGATGCGGAGGCTGTATTTACCAATAAGACTCCGATTACCAGTAAGGTGATTGAAAATTCTCCCAACCTTAAATTTATCGGTGTACTGGCAACAGGGTACAATGTTGTGGATGTGAAGGCTGCGCGCAGTGCAGGTATCATAGTGTCCAATATTCCTACTTATGGGACAGATGCAGTTGCCCAATATACCATTGCTTTATTGCTGGAGATGTGCCATCATGTGGGAGCTCATGCTGACTGTGTAAAAAGAGGAGAGTGGACCTCCAGTCCTGACTGGTGTTTCTGGAAATTTCCTCTCATTGAGCTGGCAGGAAAAACAATGGGGATAATTGGTTTTGGAAAAATAGGACAGGGAACAGCTAAGATTGCACAGGCTTTGGGCATGAATATACTGGCATATGATGCCTTCAGAAGACCAGAGCTGGAATCAGGTACCTGTCATTATGCGGAGCTGGATGAACTTCTTTCTGAATCAGATGTCGTTGTTCTCCATTGCCCGCTGTTCCCTGACACACAGGGCATCATCAACCGTGACACCATATCTAAAATGAAAGATGGAGTGATGATTATTAATGACTCCAGGGGGCCTTTGATTGTAGAAGAAGATTTGCGGGATGCTCTGATTTCAGGCAAGGTAGCAGGGGCAGCAGTGGATGTTGTATCCGAAGAACCTATTAGCCCGGATAATCCCCTCCTCCATGCCCCCAATATGATTATTACACCTCACATGGCCTGGGCGCCGAAGGAGAGCCGCCAGAGACTGATGAATTTAGCAGTAGGAAACCTGAAAGCATTTTTGGGGGACGCACCAGTTAATGTTGTTAATTAATTTTGTAAAATTGTGAAATAGATTTATAACTGTGGGGAATTACATCAATATTTATGGAGGTATTTATTATGGGATTAAGGAAACAATTCATTGCACTTAGCGCAGTTCTTTCTTTGGCAGTGGGGTTATCAGGCTGCGGAAGCCTTCAGAGCCCGGGTACAGCAAATACAAGCGCGGCACAATCCGGCTCTGAGACAGCCGCGGAGTCAGCAGAGCCGTCCAAGGCCCAGGTGCTGACCTTGACGTTTGCATTGTCTGAAAATTCGGCACATTACGAAGCAGGCAAAAAATTTGCTGAGCTGGTAAACCAATATACAGACGGGGCATATGAAGTAGAGGTTTATCCCAATTCGTCATTGGCCAGCGGGAACCAGTTAGGAGCGATTGAGATGGTGCAGAAAGGAACTATTTCCTGCGGCTGGCTTTCACCATTGGTACAGTGCAGCATAGAACCAAATCTGAATGCTCTGTGCATACCATTTTTATGGAAGGACACGGATGCAATAGACGCTGCCTTAAGGCCCGGAACGGATGTGGATGCGGCACTGAACAAGATTTTAAAAGAAAAGGGATATATTGCAGTTGCATATGCTGAAAATGGGTACAGGGAGCTTACCAACAGCAAGAGGGAAATTAAAACCCCGGAAGATATGAAGGGCATAAAGTTTCGGGCCATTGGAAGCACCATGATTTTTGATGTATTCAAGGCAATGGGAGCAAATCCAATGGACCTGAATTTCAGCGAGCTCTTTACAGCGCTTCAGCAGAAGACAGTTGACGGGCAGGAAAACCCCATATCAACAGTTATTGTTCCGCAGAAGTATTATGAGGTACAGGATTATATGACTATCTGGAACTATGTTTACGAGCCTCATCCACTGATGTTTAACCTGGAGCTGTGGGAATCATTTAGTCCGGAAACACAGCAGGCAATTCAGAAGGCTGCAATTGAAGCATGCGACTACCAGAAGAAATTATCCAGGGATGCATTGGCAGAGAATGTTGAATTGATTAAACAGAGCGGAACAACGGTTACAGAACTTACACCTGAAGAAATCCAGGCATTTAAAGATGTTGCTGTTCCTGTTGTGGAAGGATATTATGCAGACTTTAATCCGGAGTTGATGGGTGCGCTGCAGGCAGCTAACCAGTAAGCAGGGGGGCGCATAGCATATGAAAAAGAAACTGATTCTAGAGGAACACATCATTGCGGGTACATTGCTGATTATGCTGTCAATCCAGGGTATTAACGTATTCTGCCGGTACATAACAGGATGGTCATTCTCCTTCTCAGAAGAGCTGGTTGTGTATTTATTCGCGGTGTCCTCGTTTATCGGGGCCTCCGCGGCCTGCGCCCGGGGCGCCAACATGGGCTTAAGCGCTCTGGTGGATTTATGTCCGCCCAATATTCAGAAGGTCTTTATTTTACTGTCAGCCATTGGCAGCATTCTATTATTCGCACTTTTATTTAAGCAGGGAATTGAAGCAGTCAGAATGATGTTGAAATATGGCCAGAGAACTCCCATATTAAGATGGCCGACATGGATGTTTGAGATTGCTTATCCCATTGGAGCTGTTTTGTATATTTTCAGGACAATCCAGTTTACAGTAAGAAAGCTAAAGGAGGTGGCTTAATTTGAATATTGAGATTGGGCTCATCCTTCTTATCTTATTCTTTCTGCTGGTACTGATGAATATACCGATTGCGGTTTCACTGGGGTTGTCTACCATCATTACTATGATATTATACGGCATTCCTTTAGGGATGTATCTGGACACCATTAATGCCGGCCTTTCAAAGTATACACTGTTAGCCGTGCCGTTTTTCATTTTAGCAGGTTTTATTATGGAAAAATCGGGGATATCCAAACGAATTATTGCATTTGCGCGGTTGTTGACCGGACCGGTTCCGGGAGGTCTTGGAATTATCTCCATTGTGGTTACCCTGTTTTGGGGAGCCATATCCGGTTCAGGTCCTGCTACCGTGGCAGCCCTTGGAAGTATACTTATACCTGCCATGATTGAGGACGGATACGACAAGGGATTTGCAGCGGCTCTCATAGCGGCCAGCAGCGCTGTTGCTGTTGTCATTCCTCCCAGTATTAATCTGGTGGTTTACGGAGTTATCTCCGGGGATTCGATTGGCACGCTGTTTATTTCGGGCATTATTCCGGGAATTTTAATGGGAATCTGTTTTATTGTATATGCATTTATCTACTCAATGAGACATGGATACAGGGGGGAGCGCTTCGGAACTGTCAAAGAGGTGCTTCATGGATTCAGGGAGGCCATCTGGGGCTTATTTTCTCCCATTATTATACTGGGCGGCATATACGGCGGTATCTTTACACCCACGGAAGCAGCAGTGGTTGCAGTAATCTACAGTCTCTTAATTGGTTTATTTGTTTACAAAGAATTTAATGTGAAAGATTTATGGCACATACTTGCGGATGCGGGAGTCAGCTCCGCCAGCATATTGATTATCATGGCAAACGCAGGGGCCATGACATGGTTAATCACATCCCAGGGTATTGCAACCAGGTTCGGGACAGCCCTTCTGGGGGTATCGGACCATCGTATCGTAATTCTTTTGCTGATTGACCTTATGGTTATTATTGCCGGTGTATTTATCGACGGTATTTCCATTGCATATATTTTTGTTCCGCTGTTTCTGCCGGTTGTAACACAGCTGGGAATGAGTTCCATATGGTTCGGCGTTGTATTGACAGTCGGCATTGCCATTGGATTCACAACCCCTCCGGTGGCAGTCAATCTGTATCCGGCCTGCCGCATTGCCAATATAACCTTAGGCAAGATATCAAAAGAAATTATAGGGTTTGTGGCGGCAGGTGTGGTTGCCCTGATACTCATAACAATATTCCCTGATATCGTATTACTGCTTCCAAAGACGTTGGGAATGATGTAAGGGAAGGCGAAAAGAGAGGTTGAATGATTTTATGGAGACATACAAGATATATCCCTTGAAATTAGGAGAGTTTCAGAAGCATGAAAAATCAACACTTTTATATTTGCAGGGGGCGGGTGAAAAACTGATAACACCCATCATCGCATATCTGATACAAGGGAATGGAAGAAATATATTAGTGGATACGGGATGCGGGGACCCGGAGTGGTCGAAGGTGCATCACCATCCCATTGTCCAGACAGAGGATATGCTGTTGTTAAATGTATTGAAGGGCCATGGAGTGTGTCCGGAAAATATTACCTGTGTGGTCAATACCCATCTCCATTGGGACCACTGCTGGAATAATGACCTTTTTCCGGGGAAGAAGATATATGTTCAGAAATCCGAGATGGATTTTGCCATGAAGCCGCTGCCCACACAGTGGGCGTATTATGAGTCGGAGGAGATTGGCTTAAAGCCTCCTTTTAAGAAAACAATGGACCAATACGAATTGGTGGACGGTGATGTGGATTTATATCCGGGGATTCAGCTTACTTTTATTCCCAGCCATACGCCTGGTTTTCAGGGCGTATTAGTTGATACGGATAATGGCCGTTATCTGATTGCCAGCGATTGCCTGGGAAGGTTTGATAATTGGGAAGGAAACGGAGTCATGAGGCATATTCCTTCAGCGATTCATGTGGATTTGAACCAGTGCTACAGGACGTATGATAAGATTGAGAAGATATGCGATTATATCCTTCCCGGACATGACGGCCGCGTATTTGAAGAGCGTGTCTATCCTCCGGAGAGATAAGAAAACTCATGGATATATGAGCCGGGGACAGGAATATCGCTTAGGGGGCAGAAATACCTATGTCTAGTTCAGATTATAAATTTAATGAAAAAAAGATAATTCCATTGCCGAAAGCAGAGGCTTTTGAAAGAGAGCTGTATATGGCGGCAGGTATGTCGGAAAAAGATGCTGCCTGTGTGGCTGAAAATCTGGTGGAGGCTGATGCCAGGGGGGTATATTCTCACGGGATTCAAAGGAACGCTCTATACCTGGCCCGTTTTGAGCAGGGAGGAACGGACCCTGCGGCGCAGCCGGAGACAGTCAGGCAGGTTGGAGCCACAGCTTTAATTGATGGCCATAATGCAATGGGAATGGTGGTGGGAACGTACAGTATGGAAACCGCCATCCATTTAGCCGGAAAATATGGAACCTCCGCAGTATCCGTAACAGGAAGCAATCACTTTGGTACCTGCGCCCATTTTATTGAGATGGCCACAAAGGCAGGCATGATTGGATTCTGCTGGACCATCAACTGTGTCAATATCATGGCGCCATGGGGAGGAACTGACCGGCAATTGGGAAATAATCCGTATGGGATAGGAGTACCATGTTTAGACAGGCCGGATGTTATTCTTGACATGGCTACAAGTGTGGCTGCAAGAGGTAAGATTGTGATGGCAAGAAAGACCCACGCGCCAATACCCGATACCTGGGCTTTGGATGTAAACGGAAAGCCGACCACAAACCCGGAAGCAGCGTATTGGGGAACGGTACAGCCGTTTGCAGGTTATAAAGGATACGGACAGACTTTCATGAATGCTGTCCTTGCAGCTGTATTAAATAATTCCAGCTTTGGGCCGGATATAATAGATTTATATGAGGAGCCCCAAAAAGTTCAGAATTCCGGACATCTGTTTCAGTGCATTGATATCAATGCGGTTGATGATATAAATAAATTCAAAAAAAGAATGGATGAGGCTGTTGGCTACATAAAAAGCGGAAAGAAAGTTGACGGGGTAGAGGAAATATATGTACCCGGAGAAATAGAAGCGCGGAACTATCAGAAAGCCCTTAAGGAGGGAATCGTGTATCCCTGTGAAGTAATAGAGGAGAACAATGAGATAGCGCGCAGATATCATCTTCCGGAACATGTTTTGCTCTAAAGGCTGCTCTGATTAAACGCTGTACCAGAACAAAAAGGCGGGGCCGTAAACTCCGCCTTTTACTGTTTAGGAAAGCCGTGCCATCATGCCTTCGTAGCTCCGGTTGAGATGATTGGCGATGGTCTCGCATCCGGTTTTTTCATCATGGTCTATAATGCTTTGAATAATAATTTTATGTTCTATATTCGACTGGATTGCAGACTCTTTGGCATAGTTATCCACATTCATGGTATGCCAGAGCTGGGACAGAAGCTGCTCTAATTTTATGTTATCCGCGCCATGCCAGATGAATTGGTGAATCATGCCGTTATATGTGTTAAACCGGCTGAAATCATTGAACTGAATCGCCTTCTCAGCCAGTTCATAGTATTCCCACAAAGGTGCCGGGTCAATTTCACGTTTGCAGATTCGGCAGATTGCTTCTTTTTCAAGCAAAAGACGTATTTCAAAAAAGTCCTTTAAAAACTTGCCGGATATCTCGTTAACAGTTGCAACTTTATTGGGCCTGACATGGACCAGACCTTCATTAGCCAATATCTGTAGTGCCTCACGTACAGGCATGCGCGATACATTTAATTCTTCGGCTATTTTATCCTGATAAAGTTCCTGATGGGGCTTAAGACTACCATATAGTATTTCACGCCGTAATTCAGCTACTATTTTGTCGCGGGTTAACAGACTGTCTATCTGACGCATAATTAATGACACTCCCTTCACATAACCGTTTTAATTTAGTATAAATGGAAAAGAATTTGATGTCAATGATATAAGTATAAATGGATAAAATGCAAATGGATATATTTGCACAAAAATATATGTCTTTTTTTATGAATAAACACAATTTTAAAAAAAGCAATTGGCAGCACTTGTATTGATTAAAAATATGAGTTATCATATAAATGCCAAATGGATACATTACAACATTAACACATTACGCAATAAATGGAAGGCGGTCTGGAATGGTTATAGAAAAAACGGCGGTTGCCGGTACATTAGAATCAAGCGATATTATGATTACCGTTGCGCCAAAAGAGGAAGGAATCAATATAAGACTAAATTCAACGGTTGAAAAGTATTATGGAAATAGTATTATCTCTTCCATTCAGGAAGAACTTGAGCGGTTAGGGGTTCGGGGGGCGGTGGTTGAGGCAGTTGACCATGGCGCTCTTGACTGTACAATCCGCGCCAGGCTTATTACCGCGGTCAAGAGGGCGTCCGTATCTGCAAATGAGGGGGGAATAGCATGAGGCGTACAATGTTGTTTTTGCCAGGCAACAGTCCTAACATGATTATGAACGGCGGACTCCTTGGAGCGGACAGTATTATCTTTGATTTGGAGGATGCGGTCGCCCCGGACCAGAAGGATGCCGCCAGGGAGCTGGTGAGCCATGCGTTAAGGCATCTGGACTTCGGTAAATGTGAAATCATTATACGTATTAATGCATTAGGCACTCCTTTCTGGGAAGAGGATTTAGAGGACATGATACCTTTGAAGCCGGATGTGATAATGCCCACAAAGGTCAGCGATGCATCATACATTAAAACACTGTCAGACCGAATGAGCGTCATAGAGGAGAAAAACGGACTCCAGTCAGGGTCCATAAAGCTAATCCCGCTGTTAGAAACAACATTAGGCATTGAGAATGCATATGAGATTGCAGCGGCAAGCAGAAGAATGGAGGCATTATATCTGGGGGCAGAGGATTTGACAGCGGACCTCAGATGCCCCAGGACAAAAGAGGGGGATGAGATTGCATATGCCAGGGGCAGAATGGTATGTGCTGCCAGGGCGGCAGGGATTGAAGCATATGATACACCATTTACAGATGTGGAGGATTTGGAAGGATTGGAAAGGGACGCCCGTCTTGCAAAGGGGATGGGATATACCGGAAAAGCAGTCATTTCACCGCGGCATATTGCATGCGTAAACAGAATATTCAGCCCAAGTCCTAAGGAGATTGCATATGCAAAGGATGTTTTTGAGGCAATCAGGCAGGCCAGGGAGCAAGGGAAAGGGGCTATTTCTTTAAGAGGTAAAATGATAGACGCTCCCATTGTGCAGAGAGCGCGGCTGGTATTGGAGGCAGCTTCTGAAATAGAGGGGGTGGATTATCGATGAGCAAACTTGCAGGGACAATTCGGGAAGCAATCCGCAGGTGCGGTTTAAAGGATGGAATGTGTATATCCTTCCATCATCATCTGAGGAGCGGCGATTATGTGCTGAACATGGTGATGGAAGAGATTGCCGCCATGGGAATCCGGGATATTAAAATCAATGCAAGTTCCATTCATGACGGACATGAGCCTTTGATTGGACATATCCGCAGCGGTGTGGTAACGGGTCTGGAGACGAACTATATCGGACCTGTTGTGGGACGGGCCATATCAGAGGGGATATTGGAGAAACCTGTTACATTCCGTACACATGGCGGAAGGCCAAGCGCCATAGAGCAGGGAGAGTCTAAAATTGATGTCGCGTTTATTGCTGCTCCTTCCTCGGACTCCATGGGGAACTGTTCAGGGAAGTATGGAAAGTCTGCATGCGGTTCACTGGGATATGCCTTTGCAGATGCAATGTGTGCTGACAAGGTAGTGGTGATAACAGACAATCTGGAAGAGTATCCGTTATGGGATTTTTCCATATCAGAGGATTATGTGGATTATGTTGTATGTGTGGAACAAATCGGTAATCCGGCCGGAATTGTATCCGGAACCACAAAGATGCCAAAAGACCCCATTGCATTAAGGATTGCCGAGTATGCAGCAAACGCAATTGCAGCCTCAGGGCTTCTGAAAGATGGGGTTTCATTTCAGACAGGAGCAGGAGGCGCCTCATTGGCAGTTGCTGGTTTTCTCAAAGATATCATGCTGGAAAGAAATATTAAGGGGAGCTATGCATTGGGCGGCATCACAGGATATATGGTAGATATGCTGGAAGCAGGATGCTTTCATGCAATTCAGGATGTGCAGTGCTTCGATTTAAAAGCAGTTGAATCCATTCGTATGAATCCAAGACACCGTGAAATCACAGCCAGCCATTATGCCAGTCCTACAGCTAAAAGCTCAGCGGCATCCTCCCTGGATGTGGTAGTATTGGGGGCGACGCAGATAGACAAAGGGTTTAATGTAAATGTACATACGGATTCGCAGGGATATATTATCGGCGGCTCCGGAGGGCATACGGATGTGGCGGAATGTGCCAAGCTAACCATTATAGTTGCGCCTTTAAGCAGGGCGAGAATGCCTGTTGTTGTAGATAAGGTAGTGTGTGTATCAACGCCCGGCAGCTCCGTCGATATGCTGGTAACACAATATGGAATTACAGTGAATCCGGTTCATAAAGGGCTGGCTGAGAAGATGGAAGATGCCGGGCTGCCCCTAAAGACCATGGAAGAGTTGGTGGAGCTGGCATATAAGATTAATGGAATTCCCAGCCTGTCTGAACGAAATAAGGGCAGGGTAGTCGCACAGGTACTGAACCGGGACGGTTCGCTTCTGGATGAGATATTTGAAGTGAGGGAGTGACAGGCCTATATCTGAGTATAAAAGGTGCTACAGAATTTTATGGTATTCTGCAGCACCTTTTCAGGTATGTGGCCATGAGATTATTTATACATACTCCTTACGCCCGCTGGCATCCGCAATTCCTTCCTCTTCCCTGTATTTGGCAACGGTCCGGCGGGAAATGGATATGCCGCGTTCCGCCAGCTTTTCTCCCAGAAGGCGGTCGCTGTAAGGCTTCTTTTTGTTCTCTTCCTCTATGATTTCACGAAGCACCCGCTTGATATCCGCGGCAGTCACGGACTGGGCGCCGCTTTCATTGCTTCTGCTTTCCTGGACAGCAACGCTGCGGGAGAAGAAGAAGTTCATGGGGTATACCCCCCAGGAGCACTGAAGGTATTTCTTGCTGACAGCCCTGCTGACAGTGGATTCGTGAATGTCCAGTTCCTGGGCAATATCCGCCAGCTTTAAGGGATTCAGATGGGCAGGACCGAAGGTGAAGAATTCCTCCTGGTGCTCAAGGATGGCCCTGGATACCTGCATCAGCGTCTTGCCGCGCTGGGTTACACACTGCTTCACCCACTCGGCCTGACGGATTTTATTGCCCAGGTATTCTTTTAATTCGGAGGATTCCGGATTCTGGTTCATCTGGCGGTAATAGCTGTTAAGCTCAATGGTAGGATACATGGATTCATTTAACAGAATGTCAAAATGGTCCTTGAATTTTACAATGGTCACATCCGGTATGATGTAGCGCAGCTGGTCCCTGCTGCTGAAGGATACGCCTGGCTTTGGATTCAGGGATTTGATTATCTGGCAGTAACCGGCGGTTTCAGTGGGGGAAAGGCGCAGTTTCCTGGCAATGGCCGGAATCTGGTTCTTGGCAACCATTTCAAGGCAGCTGTCAATGATGGATTCCAGTACCGGGGTCAGCATATCCCTGCGTTCCAGCTGCAGCTTAAGGCATTCCTCCAGAGTGCGGGCGCAGACTCCGGCCGGGTCCAGGGCCTGGAGGCCGGACAGGAGGTCTTCCACAATCTCTGCATTGGTTCCAAAATAGGAGGCAATGGTCTCGATACTCTCCTCCAGATAGCCCTTGTTGTCAAGACATTCCAGCATGAACTTAATGATTTCCGTTTCCTGGTCCGTGAAGTTTTCCGTGATGAGCTGGGACCACAGATAGTCCTGAAGGGTCTCGCCGTCGTCCGTATTGATATTCCAGCTGGACTTAAAGTCGTAGTCATCGTCATTATTCTGGCGCTGGTACAGATAGTAATTCTCTTCATTAAAGGAATTGAGCCATTCCTGCTGTTCAATGGACTCGCGCTGTTCCTCCGCCGTGGGAGGTTCTACGATGTCGATTACCGGGTTTTCCAATGCCAGTTCATTGATATAGGTATTCAGTTCCTGAGATGTCATCTGAAGAATCTCAGCTGACTGAATCATCCGCTGTGATAAAGTCTGGGTTTGCTTTACCTGTAATTTTAAATCCATAACACTTCCTTCTTTCGTGATATCTCATATAGCTTTTAATGCATGAGTGGGGAAAAATTTCAATTGAGATAATTATAACACAGATGGCCTTTTGGTACAATGATGCACTTGGGCATTTAGAGCGGTGAAAAGAACCGGAGTAAGTCATCCTTTAAAATCCCCCAAAGGCATGTTATAATATCGCCATGGTCCGGACCGCAGGGGCTGGCCGGAAAAATGAATTCAGGAAGGAAACCATTTCATGCTATTTAGTTCCATGATATTTTTATGGCTGTTTCTCCCCTTTGTGCTGGTCATCAATCTGATGCTGCCAATCAGGTTAAGCAACCTGTTTCTGCTGGCCATGAGCTTTATTTTTTATGCATGGGGCGAGCAGGAATATATATGGCTTCTCCTTTTGTCTCTGACGGTGAACTACGCAGGAGCCATGGGGATGGAGGCCATGCGGGGCAGAGGCAAAGAGGCTGCCGTTACCCCGAACAGGCTGCTCCTTGTCCTGCTGGTGGCGGTGAATCTGGTATTTCTGGGATATTTTAAGTACTTTGATTTCCTGGCAGGACTCGCCAATAAGCTGGCAGGAGGGACTGTGGCGGAGCCAAGGAATCTGCTTTTGCCGGTGGGTATATCCTTTTACACGTTTCAGATGATATCCTATGTGGCGGATGTGTACCGGGGAACCATTGCGGCTGAGCCAAATCCGCTGAACCTGGGGCTCTATATATCCTTTTTTCCCAAGATGATACAGGGTCCCATTGAGCGCTATCAGGGGATGGGGGCATGCATCAGGGACCGCCATGTGACGCCGGAGCTGTTTGCCTGCGGAGCCAGACGGTTTATCTACGGGCTGAGCAAGAAGCTGATACTTGCCAACCAGTTCGGCGGCGTGGTGGACAAGGTGCTTGCCAATCCCATGGACCAAATCAGCGGAGGCTTGGGCTGGTATGTGGGAATCCTGTATACACTGCAGATTTATTTTGATTTTTCCGGTTATTCGGATATGGCGGTGGGCCTTGGAAAGATGCTGGGCTTTGAACTGACTGAGAATTTTAATTATCCGTATCTGGCTAAGACAGTGGGAGAATTCTGGCGCAGGTGGCATATATCCCTCTCGGGCTGGTTTAAGGACTACCTCTATATCCCCCTTGGAGGAAGCAGAAAGGGGACACTGGCAACCTGCCGCAATCTGATGATTGTGTTTTTGTGCACCGGATTCTGGCATGGCGCGGGCCTGTCCTTCATTGCGTGGGGGCTGTATTACGGATGTCTGCAGGTGGCTGAGCGGCTGTTTTTAAAACGGCGGCTGGAGAGGCTGCCTGCCGCCGTCAGCTATGTTTATATGTTCCTGGTCACTGTGGCGGGCTGGACCATGTTCCGGGCGGATTCACTGACCAGGGGCATTATCCTGCTCAGGCAGATGTTTCTTCTGCGCCCGGGTATTTATGATACAGCCATGTATATGAACCATAAAACCACGGTGTATATGATAATAGGAATCATACTATGCGGCCCGCTGCAGGCCCTGGTTCCCTGTTTCAGGAAACATATGCAGGACGGCAGGAATATTTACCTGTCCGAATGCCTGGGACTTATACTGCTGTTTGCCTACTCCATTGTGATGGCTGTGGGCAGCACCTATAATCCATTTATTTATTTCCGGTTTTAGAGAGGAGGATGCAGGTGAGACAACGCACAAAAGCATATATATTTGCAGGCATGTTCCTGGGAATGATGATACTGCCAAGACTCCTGTTTATACCTCTTAAGGATTATGTGGATACGGAGAATTACGAAAACCGGGTTTACCAGGAAAAGCCGGTGCTGGATTTCAGAAATCCCGGGGACCTTAAAGCCTACCCGAGCCGGTATGACGCCTACTTTAATGACCATCTGGCCTTTAAGAACCCCATTGTGGCTTTTGGAAAGCTAACAGATATCCACGTGTTCGGGGAGGTTACATCCGATGCCGTGCTTATGGGAAGGGACGGATGGATGTTCTATAAGCTGAAAGGGGAAATGGAGGACAGCATTGCAGACTACCAGGGTACGAATCACTACAGTGAAGAGGAGCTGGAACGGTTCGCTACACTGCTTAAACAGGCGGATTCAAACCTGGCCTCCAAAGGGATGAGGTTGATTTTTTACATGGTTCCCAATAAGGAACAGGTGTACAGCGAGTACATGCCATGGTCCGTGAAGGTGGTTCATGAACAATCCAAGGCGGATTTGCTGTACGCATATCTGAGAGAGAACACGGACTGCGTTGTGTATTATCCCCTGGATGAGTTCCGAAAGGCCAAGGATGACTGGTGCCAGATATACCGGAAGTATGATACCCACTGGAATGATATGGGGGCATTCATGGCGGCCCAGATGCTGATACAGGATATAGACGGGGAGGCATTCACGCCGGAGTCATACCGCGCCTATGACATTGACCAAAGGGGAACCTTCAGCGGGGACCTGGCAACCATGCTGAATCTCCAGAAGTATTATGACGACGACCCATTCCTTAAGGTATCAGGCTACAGGGAGGATGTGTCCTTTGAAATGGATTACCAGAACGAGCATGAGACTGTCACCCACTATTCCTCGGATGCAGCGGGAAAGGCGGGGAAAGTCCTTATTTGCAGGGATTCTTTTGGAGTGCACATGGCTGAGTACTTTGCCAGGAATTACCCGGATGTAACTCTGATGGATTACCGGACAGAGGACTGCGGGGCAGCCGCCCTGGAGATTCAGCCGGACGCAGTGGTGATTGAGGCGGCGGAACGGTATACGGACTATATGTTCGGTCTGCTGGAACGCCTGGGAACCGTTGGGGGCGGGGAAGGGATGCCTAAAGAGGATACCATTTTGGATGAGGGAAATGCCGGGATTTAGCCGGTCAGGAACCCCTTTCCGATGATTTCACTGGAATTGGATATCAGCATGAAGGCCGTGGGTTCAATGGTGCGGATATAGTTGCGCAGCTTTAATGCCTGGCTGCGTTTCATGGTGGTCATAATTACCGTTTTCTCATGATGGGTAAATGCCCCCTGTGCATGGTATACCGTGGCGCTGCGGTGCAGGGTGTTGATGATATAGTCGCAAATCGGCTCCGGATCATCGCATATGATGTTAAAGCATTTGCACAGGTTAAGGTTCTCAATCACATCATCGATAACCAGGGATTTGGCTGCCAGACCAATGGTGGAGAACAGCCCTGTCTCAGGTCCGAAGATGAAGAAGGAGGATGCCGCTGCAGCCACATCCACCAGCATAAGGACTGTTCCTATATTAAGGCTGGTATATTTCTTAAGTATCATGGCGATGATATCTGTACCGCCGCTGGAAGCTCCCAGATGAAAGAGGATGGCTGTGCCCACCGCAGGCAGGAAGATGGCGAACAGCAGTTCCAGCAAGGGCTCTGTTGTCAGGGGCCTGCTTAAAGGACAGACCCGTTCCAGCAGGGACAGGCTGACGGACATGACCATACTGGCGTAAACCGTCTTTATCCCAAAACCCTTTCCCAGGAAAATGAACCCTAATACCAGCAGGGAGGTGTTCACAATAAATGTGAAATCACTGGCAGACCACCGGCTGATTTCACTTACCACAGTGGAAAAGCCTGTGACGCCTCCGAATGCAAAGTGATTGGGGAATTTGAAAAAGTAGATTCCAACCACCATAATCCAGATGCTTACTGTAATGATGCCATATTCGGCTGCTGCGCGCCAAAATGGACTTTTTATCTCGTTCATAATCCATGCTTCCCTTACCTGCTCCGTGTGCCGGATATGCGGGAAGTTTACCCCCTTTGTGACCTGACTGTCACTTAATCATTGTTGTTCCATCCATATAATAGGCTGAAACCACTACAAGCGCAATCACATTTTTTGTTGAAACAGCCACAAGTATATAACTGTAGCCGGGAAAGCCTTGTGAATAAGGGAGAATACTGTATTTGGGGTGCTGGCGGCATAAAAACAGCTTGTAACCACTATATATATGGTTTATAATGGTGTGCGTGGCATCCGGAAAAGGAATAAACGGATGTCAGGAAACAGATGAGAACAGAGGAGAGTGCAGGGACATCATGGCGGATAGGAAAATAGAGATAGATTTGGAATATAAAGGTCTGGAATCATGCCTGGAAGGTATCGGAGCGGATTTCCAGGGGGAGGGATATGGGCTGGAGCGCCTGCTTGACAGGTACCGTTCCTTCCGCAAGCCGGGGATGAAGCCCGCAGAGGCCATGGAAGCGCTGATTCGCTCCGCGGCGGAACTGACTTCCAAGGAAGCGCCCCGGTGGGAATTTGCGGCGGCCAGGCTGCGGTACTGCCGTTTTGCCTGCGAGATGGAGGAACAGCTTAAGGGTCTGGGAATCAGCGGACTCTATGAAAAGATTTCATATCTGACAGACCAGGGGCTGTATGGTGATTATATCCTTAAGCACTACAGCCGGGAGGAAATAGAACAGGCGGAAGGATTTTTGGATGACGGAAGAAATAAGCTCTTTACCTATGCGGGACTGGATTTGCTCCTTAAGCGTTATGTTATCCAGGACCACAGCCACCGTCCGCTGGAAACACCGCAGGAAATGTACCTGGGCATCGCCCTGCACCTGGCCATGGAAGAAGGAAAGGAGTGCAGGATGGAGTGGGTCCGCCGGTTTTATGATATGCTCAGCCGGATGCAGGTAACCATGGCCACCCCCACCTTGTCCAATGCCAGGAAACCATATCACCAGCTATCCAGCTGTTTTATTGACACGGTGCCGGACAGCCTGGAAGGAATATACAGAAGCGTGGATAATTTTGCCCAGGTCAGCAAATTCGGCGGGGGCATGGGCCTGTATTTCGGAAAGGTCAGGGCAACGGGAAGCAGGATTCGGGGCTTCGAGGGGGCTGCAGGCGGCGTAATCCGCTGGATTAAGCTGGTGAACGATACGGCTGTGGCAGTGGACCAGCTGGGAATGCGCCAGGGCGCTGCTGCGGTATATCTGGATGCCTGGCACAAGGATTTGCCGGAGTTTCTTCAGCTTCGGACCAATAACGGGGACGACCGTATGAAGGCACATGATATTTTCCCGGCAGTCTGTTTCCCGGATTTGTTCTGGAGGATGGCCAAGGAGAACCTGGACCAGGACTGGTACCTGATGTGCCCCCATGAGATTCAGACCGTGAAGGGATACTGCCTGGAGGACTGTTATGGGGAGCAGTGGGAAGAACGGTATCTGGACTGTGTGAAGGATGACAGGATATCCAAACGCAGGGTATTGTTAAAGGATGTGGTGCGCCTGATTATCAAGTCGGCGGTGGAAACAGGCACGCCCTTTATCTTTAACCGGGATACCGTGAACAGGGCCAATCCCAACAGTCACCGGGGCATCATATACTGTTCCAACCTGTGCACGGAGATTGCCCAGAACATGTCGCCCATTGAACGTATATCCACCCGTGTGCTGGATGTGGACGGGGAGACTGCGGTGGTCCAGACCACCCGGCCAGGGGATTTTGTGGTTTGTAATCTGGCCAGCCTATGTCTGGGGTCCATTCATGTGGAGGATGCAGGTGAAGTGGAGGAGATTGTGGCAAGCGCCGTGAGAGCCCTGGATAATGTGATTGACCTGAATTTTTATCCCCTGGCCTACGCCGGAATCACCAACCGCAATTACAGGGGAATCGGTCTGGGAGTCAGCGGTTATCACCATATGCTGGCAAAACACGGAATCCGGTGGGAAAGTGAAGAACACCTGGCATTTGCCAATCAGGTATTTGAGCGGATTCATTACGCGGCTGTCAGGGCCAGCGCGGATTTGGCAGAGGAAAAGGGATGTTACCGGTATTTTGAGGGAAGTGAATGGCAGACCGGGGCATACTTTGAAAAGAGGGACCTTGTGAGCAGGGAGTGGAGGGAGCTGGCAGGAAGGGTGGCAGAGCATGGAATGCGCAACGCCTATCTTCTGGCTGTGGCGCCTACCAGCAGCACCAGCATACTCTCCGGCACAACAGCCGGCCTGGACCCTGTGATGAAACGGTTTTATCTGGAAGAGAAAAAGAACGCGATTCTGCCCAGGGTTGCCCCGGATTTGACACCGCGGACCTTCTGGCTGTATAAAAGCGGATATACCATGGACCAGACCTGGACGGTACGGGCGGCAGGCGTGCGCCAGAGGCATATTGACCAGGCCCAGAGCGTGAATCTGTACATTACCAACAATTATACCATGCGGCAGCTGCTGAACCTCTATGTACTGGCCTGGGAGAGCGGGGTCAAGACGCTCTACTATGTGCGCAGCAAGTCCCTGGAGGTGGAGGAATGCGAAAGCTGCTCCAGCTGACAGCTTATGCAGCGCGTTAAGACAGGGCCCATGACCATGGTATTCAGGATTTAGAAAGGATTTTCTTTATGAGCATACTGACAGCAAAACCCCTGTTTAACCCTCAGGGTGATACGGATATGAACAGCCGGAGGATGATTGGCGGAAACACTACCAACCTCAATGACTTTAATAATATGAAATATACCTGGGCCAGCAGCTGGTACCGCCAGGCCATGAACAATTTCTGGATTCCGGAGGAAATCAACCTCAGCGCGGATGTAAAGGATTATAAGAACCTGACTGCCCCGGAGCGCACTGCCTATGACAAGATTCTGAGTTTTCTGGTGTTTCTAGATTCCATCCAGACAGCCAACCTGCCATGTATTGCCCAGTATATCACTGCCAATGAGGTGAATCTGTGCCTCACCATACAGGGATTCCAGGAGGCGGTGCACAGCCAGAGCTACAGCTATATGCTGGATTCCATCTGCAGCCCGGTGGAGCGGGACCGGATATTGTACCAGTGGAAGGAGGATGAACACCTTCTGCGCCGCAATACCTTTATTGGAAATCTGTATAATGAATTCCAGGAGAAGAAAGACGATGTGACTCTTCTCAGGGTCATCATGGCCAATTATATTCTGGAGGGAATTTATTTCTACAGCGGCTTCATGTTCTTTTATAACCTGGGAAGGGGAGGCAAGATGCCCGGCAGCGTCCAGGAAATCCGCTACATCAACCGGGATGAGAACACCCATCTGTGGCTGTTCCGCAATATGATTGGGGAACTTAAGAAAGAGGAGCCCCGGTTATTTACGCCGGAGATGGTGAATATGCTTAAGTCCATGCTGGAGGAGGGGGTGGACCAGGAAATCCGGTGGGGATGCTATGTGATTGGCGACGATGTCCCGGGCCTGACCAGTGAAATGGTTACGGACTACATACGGTATCTGGGAAACCAGCGCTGGAGCGGACTGGGCTTTGGCACATTGTACGAGGGATATGGCCAGGAGCCGGAATCCATGAGATGGGTGAACCAGTATTCCAATGCAAATATGGTGAAAACAGACTTTTTTGAGGCAAAGAGCACGGCTTACGCAAAAAGTGCTGCCATTATTGATGATTTATAGATATGGGGGTATAATGGGGCAGGGATACGGGCGTGAACCGCAGCACCGGATGCCCGGTGCCCAATTATATGAGTAACAGGAGGAGCGAAAACGTGACAGGAGAAGAGGGGGACCGCAGGACCTGGGAGCTGGCAAGACAGCTGGTACAGATTGACAGCTCTGACCCGGGAGCCTATGAGGGCCAAATTGAACAGTGGATATATAAGTGGCTTGCAAATGAGATAGAGGAAAAGGCCGGAGGGCTTAAGAATCAGATTGAACTGGTTCAAAGGGAAGTGCTTCCGGGCCGCTTTAACCTTATGGCCCGCATACCGGGAAGGAAGGGTACAGCGGGAGGAGCAGCCGGAGAAACAGCCGGGGACTCTGCCCTTGTGTACATATGCCATATGGATACGGTGATGCTGGGAGAAGGATGGGAGGAAGAGACGCCTGCTCTGGGAGCAGTGGTAAAGGACGGCCGTATGTACGGAAGAGGGGCCTGCGACATGAAGTCGGGCCTGGCCTGCGCCCTGTCTGCGTTTTCGGCCATGGCTGAGCTGGCTGGAAGTACGGGGCAGCTTCCTGTGAGGCCCTTTGTATTCATTGGAACCGTGGATGAGGAGGATTTTATGCGGGGCGTGGAGTGCGCTGTCCGGGACGGCTGGGTGGGCCGGGAGGATTGGATTCTGGATACGGAGCCCACGGACGGCCAGATACAGGTGGCCCACAAGGGCCGGACATGGTTTGAGCTGACCATGGAAGGAATCACAGCCCATGCCAGCAATCCGTGGAAGGGAGCTGACGCCATTGCGGCCATGGCTGAGGCGGTCAGCTATATCAGGAAGGCCATTGGAAACTGTCCGGTCCATGAGGATTTGGGCATATCCACTGTGACCTTTGGACAGATAACAGGGGGATACCGACCCTATGTGGTGCCGGATTCCTGCAAGGTATGGATTGACATGCGTCTGGTTCCGCCCACAGATACCGCGGCAGCGAGGAATATAGTGGAGGAGGCTGTGAAGGCGGCAGAAGCTGAGATTGCGGGAGTCAGGGGCAGCTACCGCATCACGGGGGACCGTCCCTATGTGGAAAAGGACAGCAGCTCCCCGCTTCTGGTCAGCCTTAAGTCTGTCTGCGACCGCGTGACAGGGGCGGACACACATGTGGGGTCCTTTAACGGCTATACGGATACAGCGGTCATAGCCGGAACCCTGGGCAGCCATAACTGCATGTCCTATGGACCCGGCAGCCTGGAGCTGGCCCATAAGCCCAATGAGTATGTGCCGTATGAGGATGTATGCCGGTGCAGGCGTGTGCTTACCGAACTGGCACGGCAGGAGGCATTCTTTCCCTTTGCCTTTTAATGTCAAATGTGCTATAGTGTAACCAGTTTAAATCAAAGGAGAAATTGAGGATGAAAGATACTGCATTGGTAATCATGGCAGCCGGTATCGGAAGCCGTTTTGGCGGCGGAATCAAGCAGCTGGAGCCGGTGGGCCCGGGCGGTGAGATTATTATGGATTATTCAATCCACGATGCCATGGAAGCGGGATTTAATAAGGTCATATTCATTATCAGGAAAGACCTGGAAAAGGATTTTAAGGAAATCATAGGAAACAGGATAGAGAAGCTGATTCCTGTGGAGTATGCATACCAGGAACTGGAGGACCTTCCGGCCGGATATGAGGTGACACCCGGGAGGACCAAGCCATGGGGCACAGGCCAGGCAGTCCTGTCGGTAAAAGGGATGGTGGACGGCCCCTTCCTTGTGATTAATGCAGATGATTACTATGGGCGGGAAGGATTCCGCAAGATTCATGATTACATGGCAGAGCGTATGGACTCACAGTCCGATGTCTATGATATCTGCATGGGCGGTTTTGTGCTTTCAAACACACTGAGCGATAACGGCACGGTTACCAGAGGCGTGTGCCAGGTGGACGAACAGGGTATCCTGACCAATGTGACGGAGACCTATAACATCCAGATGAAGGAAGACGGACTGCATGCCACGGACGAGAGCGGCTCACCTGTGTCAATCAGCCCGTCCCAGCCGGTTTCCATGAACATGTGGGGGCTTCCTGCCGGCTTTGTCCAGGAGCTGGAGAATGGATTTCCTGCATTTTTAGACAGTCTGAAAGAAGGGGATATCAAGTCAGAATACCTTCTGCCTAAAATCATAGACAACCTGGTGCAGAATAAGAGGGCGAGAGTGACCGTCCTTGACACACCGGATAAATGGTTTGGGGTTACCTATAAGGAAGATAAGCAGGCCGTGACGGATGCCATCAGAGGTTTGATAGAAGCAGGGGTTTATAAGGAAAAGCTGTTTGAATAAGGAGATTTATAATCTGAAGATATAAATAATACAAAAGTAAATACAGCCCTACCGGAACATACCGGGAAGGCCCTGGTTTGGCCATAATATGGCGGCCAGGCTGGCAGGGACATGCGGATACTGTCAATCCGTGTGTCCTTTTTTCATGCATAATTTCAAATACCCAAGCCTATACTATAAAAACAGCCCACTTAAGCCGGGCGATGATTATAACATGTTTGGGTGGACAACTTAGCTATGAAATTATGGAAAACATTTAACGTACAGAGACGGGAAGACATATCTTATTATAATACATCAGAAGGTTTTGAGACAGAGGGTTTTGCCATGCATCTGGACCGGCTTATAAGGGAGGAGATGGCGGCCAAGGGAAAGGATGGAATCATGTTCCTTTGTATCGGCACAGACCGGTCCACCGGGGACAGCCTGGGCCCTCTGGTGGGACATATGCTGCGCAGCCGGAGGCTTAAGGGCGCAGCGGTCATCGGAACCCTTGATAAGCCGGTCCATGCCATGAACCTGGACCTGTATGCCAGATATATACGGCTTCATTATCCCGACTATGTGGTGGTGGCCATTGATGCTTCTGTGGGCAGTCTGGACCATGTGGGATATGCTACCCTGGGACGGGGAGCCCTTCAGCCCGGATTGGGCGTGTCCAAGGAACTGGAGGCCGTAGGCGACATAGCCATAACAGGAATCGTGGGCGGGGTGGGGAGCCGGGACCCGGTTATGCTCCAGAGCGTGCGCCTGTCCATGGTGATGAAGATGGCGGACTGCATTTGCGAAAGCATTTTTCTTGTCGAACGATTATGGGAAAATGCCGCCATAATATGACAAATTCTGCGCCGGGAATCTGCTATGCTTGTTTGGATTAAAAACAGCGGGGTGATTCTATGGGAGAATTATATGAACCCTTCCCTAAGCTGCCGAAGAACTTCCGGCAGATAGGTGAGAGGGACCAGGTTTTAAAATTGTATCTGGAAGATTATGTAAATACTTATTTAAAACGCCTCCAGCCGGCCAAGGGGGCTGATTTGCGTGTGGGGCTGCTTTTGGGAAGCAGGGAGACCCATGAAGACATACCTTTTGTTTTTGTGGACGGAGCCCTGGAGATGGATTCAGTCACCGAGGAAGGCGGTAAGGTGGTATTCACCGAGGACGCCTGGAAAAAGGCTTACCAGGATGTGGAGCAGATGTTTCCCAAGCGCACGGTCCAGGGATGGTTCCTATGCGCAGGGCCCGGCTGTACCTTAAGTCCCCTGACCTACTGGAAACAGCACAGCCAGTATTTTACGGGAAAGAACCAGCTTATGTATCTGAACTGCGGGCTGGAAGGTGAAGAAGCTGTTTACATAACATCCTCTGACGGATTTTATAAGCTGAGAGGATACAGCATATATTACGAGCGCAACCAGATGATGCAGGATTACATGATACTGCGCAAGGATGTGCCAAGGGCTGAGACAGGAGTGGATGATAAGGTCATCCAGAACTTTAAGCAGAAAATGGACGAGCGCAGAGTGGAGGCAGGGCGCCACCGGAGCACGGTGGGAGTGCTGTCAGGCCTGTGCAGCGTACTGGCGGTCACTGTACTGGCAGGCGGCGTGGCCATGTTCAACAACTACCAGAAAATGCACCAGATGGAAAGCGTCATTGCGTCCGTGGTGCCGGAAGGCAACATAAAGGACGGCCTGATGGCCTTTGCAGGAAAGGGCGGAGCCGAGAATCCCTCCGGAAAGGGCTGGTCCGCTGCGGACGAGCCTGATTATGTGATAGAGGAGGCGTCGGGAAAGGTATATCCCACCACGGCCCCGTCACCGGAAAACGGGAATGAGATGCCTGCCAAAGTGACTCCGGAGACACTGGCCCCGACACAGGGCAGTCCGGCGGGCTATGAAAATAACAGCCAGACGGGCGGAGCGGGCCAGGGAAGCAGCCAGACGGCCGGCACGGGCCAGGGAAGCAGCCAGGCGGGCGGAGCGGGCCAGGGAAGCAGCCAGACGGCCGGCACGGGCCAGGGAAGCGGCCAGGCGGGCGGAGCGGGCCAGGGCAGCGGACAGGCATCCGGCCAGGATGGATTCCAGCCTGAATCAGATTCAAAGGGCACTGGTCAGACTGAATCCGGCCAGAGCCAGGCAGCAGCGGAGACAAAGGCTCCGGCTGATGAGTCCACGCTTCCGCCGACAGGAGGAAGAGGGGACGGTGAGGACCAGACCGTGTCCGCGGCCAGCTATAAGGTCTATACTGTGGCGGACGGTGAGACATTGTATGGAATCTGTTTTAAACTGTATCATAACCTGCAGCATATAGATGAAATCTGCCGGGTCAACTCCCTGGCAGATGAAAATAATATATTTGCAGGTCAGAAGCTTCTGGTTCCGTAAGCACATGCCTGGAAACTTCTGGCGGAAAAAGATAATGCGTTTTATCCAAAATTGTTGTATACTATTGCATATACGCAAAAGACGAAATTTGGGAGAACGCAGGATGGGCAGTACCAGTTCAATGAGCCGTGAAAATAAAAAAAAGCAGCTGAAACGCCAGATTGTGCCTTCCGGCAGTCCCTTCCAGGACGAGGAGGACAGCCGGGAAATTGTCCATAAGGCGCACCGGCGCGTGGTCAGGAAGCGCCTGATTATCCTGGCTGTGTTCATTACCCTGGCAGCCATAGCAGCCCTGGTGCTGTTCCGGTATGACCGTTACCACACCTTTACGGACTACCAGACGGTCTGGGAACGGGACCTGGTGGCTGAAGCCCAGGAAGCAGCAGCCCAGGGTGAGGGAAGCTTCTGCGGGTACAGGGATTTCGGGGACGGAGTCCTTAAGTACACCAAGGACGGGGCAACCTATGTGGATGCCCAGGGCAAGGTGGTATGGATGCAGAGCTATGAGATGAAGTCCCCTGTTGTATCGGTTAACGGTGACTTTGTGGCAATCGGAGACCAGCAGGGCAACAGCATCTACATATGCGATAAAAGCGGGACCCAGGGACAGGCCACCACACTGCTGCCCGTATTGAGGGTCACGGTGTCCGCCAAGGGCGTGGTGGCTGCCCTTCAGGAGGATTCAAAGGCAAGCTATATCTATCTATATAAAAGGGACGGAACCTCCCTGGACATCATGGTCAAGTCGCTTCTGTCCGGCGACGGGTATCCGGTGGACTTAAGCCTGTCGCCTAACGGGACACAGCTTATCACATCCTATATGTATCTGGACCAGGGTATGATAAAGTGCAAGGTGGTATTTTATAATTTCGGCCTGGGCAAGAATGACCCCAACCGTGTGGTCGGCATATTTTTCCCAAAGGACCTGGGGGACGCCATGGCGGGAAGGGTAAGGTTTCTGGATGAAAGTCATTCCGTTATATTTACGGATAAGGGAATCCAGTTCTTTTCCACCAGGGTGGAGACATCTCCGGAGCTGGTGAGCCAGATTCCCGTGGAGGAGAATATCCGCAGCATCAGTTATACTCAGGACAAGGTCGGCCTTGTCACGGATAACGTGGAAGGCGGCGACCCTTATAGGCTGAAGCTTTACGATAAAGAGGGAAACCAGATATTTGAAAAGTCCTTTAACTATCAGTACACTGGATTTGATATTGACGGTGATTTGGTTCTTTTGTATAATGACAGTTCCTGCAAGGTCTACAATATGACAGGTACGGAGAAATACAACGGAACATTCGACTTTACCGTCAGCAAGGTATCCGCAGGAAGGTTCCCGGGAACCCTTCTGGTCATGGGACCGCAGAAGATGACGGAAATTAAGCTGCAGTGATGCAGGAATAAAAGCGGAAAGGAAGTATATACCATGGGGATGAAATGTATCGGAGTAGATGTAGGAGGAACTTCGGTAAAAATCGGTCTTTTTGAGACCACAGGAGAACTTTTGGACAAGTGGGAAGTAAAGACCCGTAAGGAGGAAGGCGGAAGGTATATCCTTCCTGATGTGGCACAGTCCATCCGGGCAAAGATGGAGGAAAAGGGTCTGAGCCTTAAGACGGATTTGGCCGGAATCGGGCTGGGAGTGCCCGGGCCGGTTCTGCCGGATGGATTCGTGGAGGTATGCGTGAATCTGGGATGGCGCCAGATGAATCCCCAGGAGGAACTCAGCAGCCTGCTGGACGGAGTTACTGTAAAGAGCGGAAATGACGCCAACGTTGCTGCACTGGGAGAGATGTGGCAGGGCGGAGGCAAAGGATATAAGGATTTGGTTATGATTACCCTTGGGACCGGCGTGGGCGGCGGCGTTATCATTGATGAGAAAATCATTGCCGGCCGTCACGGTCTGGGCGGAGAGATTGGCCACATTCACGTAAGGGATGAGGAGTGGGAGCACTGCAACTGCGGCGGAGTGGGCTGTGTGGAGCAGATTGGTTCAGCCACCGGCATTGCCAGGGAAGCCAGGAGGAAGATGGAGGCCAGCCATAAGCCCTCTGCTCTGCGGGAATTCGGCGGGAATGTCACGGCAAAGAATGTGCTGGATGCAGCCAAGGCAGGAGATGAGCTGGCCAACGAGGTAATGGATGTGGTGGGACGCTATCTGGGACTGGCATTATCCATGGCTGTCATGATTGTTGACCCGGAAATTTTTGTCATAGGCGGAGGCGTGTCCAAGGCAGGTCAGTTCCTGATTGATGTCATCCAGAAGCATTATGACTATTTTACTCCAATATCCAAACATAAAGGTAAGCTGGGGCTTGCCACCCTGGGAAATGACGCGGGCATATACGGGGCGGCAAGACTGGTGCTGTAGGACGTGTTCAGGATACCTTCCGGTGCATGCACTGCCGGATGTTTATGTTCATTAAAAAGGAGCAGGCACTGTGCCTGCTCCCTCTTTATCTTTTTGCCTGCTGACGCAACAGTCTGTTAATTGTAAAATAGCAGTCTATCCTATCCAGTGAGCCAGCTACATACCGGGAATCCATACGCCGGATTCATCCACCCAGCAGTTGTCAGGTGTGCGCGTGTTGGCATACATGGCTCCTGTGGAGGTATCCAGGTAATAGTGCTTACCATCTAATTCAATCCATCCTGTGACCATATACCCCTCTGGGTCGAAGTAGTACCACTGGCCGTCAATCTGCTGCCAGCTGGATACGGGGTAGGAACCGTCCGCATTGCTGTACCACCAGCGCTGGCCGTCCGCTGCTCTCTGCCAGGAGCCGGCCGTAGGCTGGGAATTGTCTGTGACAGCGTTGCCCAGGGCAGCGATGTCTGCCTCGCTTACGGTCCATGAGCCGGATGTGTTCCAGCTGCTCTTGGCGCTGTTGCTGGACTTGACGGAGCGGACCTTAAACTGATAGGTGCCCGGTGCCGTAATCTGGTCCTTGAAATTATAGGAGGTATTGTAGATATCCTTGATTTCACCTATGGCAGCCCCGTTTTTAATCAGCTGGGTCTGATAGTACTTGGCGTTTGAAACATCGTTCCAGGAACCGTTTCCATTATGAGCGGAATCCCATTGAAGGTTGGATGGGGCAGCAGCTGAGCTGGTATCAGCATCCTTGTCAAATATGAGCTGGACTGTAAGTATCAGAGTGGCATTGCTGTCCCTGCGCTTTGCGTTTACGAACTTAATCTTATCAAAACGGTATTTGCTGGAGGAACCTAAGGTCAGCTTAAAGTTGCTGGCAGAGGTATTGGTAAAATAATACTCCTCCTCGTCCTCCACGCCCAGGGTAATGTCCACCTGAGGCGGCTTGGAACTGCTCCAGGTGTCTCCGTCATCATTGGTGACCTCCCAGGAGTCCACATAATAGAGACTGGTATTGTCTCCGGTAGCAGTGACCTCCACGTCTCCGCCGTCCCGTCCCGTACGTATATCGGAGTCAATGGTGAGGTAAATCTTTCCCACCTTCTTCTTGCTTGCTGCCATGGCCGCAGGAGCCAGGACGGAAGAAATAAGGGAAGCAACTAACAATGCGGTGCCCACTTTTTTCCATGTAATCATGTCTGCCTGTCCTTTCTTTTTCAAATCATTTTGGAATGAATCATGTGTCTCTCCACTTATAACTATAGCACAATTTCCTGGCAAATGTCTTACGATATTATGAAGCATTCCTGTATTGTAAAATATTGCCAGGCACGCAGATTTTTTTAAAGACTGGTGGAACGGGGCAGCGAAAAAATGAACTCGGTTCCCACGCCTTCCGTGCTGACCACGTCAATGTTCTCGCCGTGGGCCTGTATGATTTCCTTTACAATGGACAGTCCCAGTCCGGTGCCTTTTTTATCCTTGCCCCGGGACAAATCAGTCTTATAAAAACGTTCCCAGATTTTCTTTAAGCTGTCCTTGGGAATACCGATTCCCGTGTCCTTTACTGAAATAAATATCTTTTCATACCGTCCCGATGCCTGGATGTAGATGGTGGAATCGTGATGGCTGAATTTGATGGCGTTGTCTATGAGATTGTACATGACCTGCTGTATTTTTCCCAGGTCGGCAAAAACCATCTGGATGTCATCTGAGAAGGTGAGCTCAAATCTTACATTCTTTGACTCGCAGGTGCCCTCAAAGGAGGCCGCCGTATCCTTTATCACACGGTTGATGTCGAAATTGGTCCTGGATAGATAGCCTTTTGCATCCAGGGAGTTGAGGGTGAGCATGCTTTCTGTCAGCTTATGAAGGCGCTCTGTCTCGGATATGACCCTGGACAGGTATTTTTCATACATATCAGCCGGTATGGTGCCGTCCAGGATGGCTTCCAGATATCCCTTGATGGAAGTCAGGGGAGAACGGAAATCATGGGATACATTGGCGATGAAATTTTTCTGGTATTCCTCCATTTTATTCAGCTCATCGGACATGTAATTCAGGGTATCGGAGAGATAGCCCATCTCATCGTGGGTCTTAACGTCAATCCGGTAATCCAGGTTTCCGGCCGCATATTCATTGGCGCCCACTGTAATCTTGCGCAGGGGCAGGTACACGGTCTGGGTAAACACCAGAAGGATAATGAGGGACAGGCCGAACAGGACTGCGGATGTGATGTAAAGTATGCTTAAGATGCCGTTCTGGGACTGGTTGATTTCGCTGATAGGAAGGTGAATCAGCACATAGCCGTAGGTGTTGTAATTTCCTGTAATGGGGGCTGATACGCTGAGTACATTCCCGTTAAACATCCCGTAGTAATCCCCTATGGTATAGGACCGGTTCCCAATGGACGCAGGGTCAAAGTCGCTGATGCTGGACTGGACCCGGGTACCGCCCAGACTGTCCATGACCACGGTGCCCTGGCGGTTGACCACCCATATCTCTGCCCTTAGGTAGTGGGACAGCGCCCGTATTTGGGTGGAAACCTCCTCGGAATCCAGGCGTTTCCCCTGATACATGGTGCTGCATGACGAGGCAATGATATTTGCCTCGTCATATAGGGCGTCCGCCTTACTCTGAACCAGATAGTCGCGGGTCATTTTGGATGAAAATGTGGCAATGGCGATAAAACCCAGAAGACCGAAAATCAGATATCCCAGTATGAATTTGGAATAAAGAGAACGGGTCATCGTTTCACCTCGAATTTATAGCCGATTCCCCAGACCGTGGTAATGGCCCAGCTGTTGTGGTCTTTTATCTTTTCCCGCAGACGTTTGATATGTACATCCACGGTGCGGGTATCCCCGATGTATTCATAGCCCCAGATATGGTCCAGAAGCTGTTCCCTGGTAAATACCTGGTTGGGGGAGGCCGCCAGGAAGTACAGAAGCTCCAGCTCCTTTGGCGGCATCTCCACGGAATGGCCCATGTAGATAACGGAATAATTGGTAAGGTTTACAATCAAATCCGGGTACTCCACGTATTCGCCCTGCTGCTCAGTGGACGATGGGGCCGGGGCCGGAGCTGCCTGGTAACGGCGCAGCACTGCCTTGACACGGGCTACCAGCTCCTTGGAATCAAAGGGTTTAATCATATAATCATCCGCCCCCAGTTCCAGCCCCAGTACCTTGTCGAAAATCTCTCCCTTTGCGGACAACATGATGACCGGCACCTGGGAGGAAGCGCGAAGCTCCCTGCACACCTGATAACCGTCCATACCCGGAAGCATCAGGTCCAGCAGTACCAGGTTGGGCCTGAATTCCGGAAATACCTTAAGGGCTTCCTCGCCGTCCCCCACAATCATTGTCTCATAACACTCTTTCATCAGGTAGAGGGAGATTAATTCTGCAATATTTGCATCATCATCCACAATCAGAATCCTCTGCTTCTCTGCCATGCTTTTGTTCCTCCTTGCTGCTGGTTTCTACTTAAATGTCACAACGGTTACGCCTGAATCACCTTCTCCGAACTGGCCCAGGCGGAATTCCTTTACATATTTGAGCTGGCGCAGGCGCTTGTGACAGGCGTTTTTAAGCGCTCCGGTGCCCCGGCCGTGGACCACACGCACGGTCTGCAGATGGGCCAGATAGGCATCGTCCAGATATTTTTCCATGGCAGGCACTGCCTCGTCCACTGTCATTCCTATGAGGTTGACCTCGGCAGATATGGTAGAGGATTTGGACATCTTAATCTGGCTGCTGCCGCTGCCCTTGCTCTTGGCGGTCTTTCCGCCGTAGCTCAGGGAGCTTCCGTCTCCCAGGGTGGCGCTAATATCCTTCTCATTCAGAAGCTCCAAATCCCTGATGTTTACCAGGGAACGGAGAATACCCATCTGTACATACAAATCCCCCCTGGCATTGGGAAGGGTGCTTACGGTGCCTTTCAGGTTCATGGACAGCACCTTGACGCCGTCCCCTATTTTCAGTTTCTTGGGTGAAATGGGCTGGCTGGGTCCCTTGGGCTTCACGGCCAGCTTTTCATCTGTTTTCTTCAGCTGGTCCCTGAGCCTGGCCCGTTCAGCTTCCAGTTCCCTGCCCACGCCTGAACTGGCGGCCAGCCTGTTAATCTGCTTAATGGTCTGGTCCGCTGTCTCCTTGGCCTCCCGCAGGATGCGCTGGGCTTCCTCGGTGGCATTTTTAAGAATCTTATCCTTGCGCTCGTCCAGACGCTCTTCCTTCTGGGTCAGACGGTTCTTCAGGGAGGCTATTTCATCCTTATAGGCATTGATTTCAGCCTGCTCCTTCTCAATGGTCAGCCGGCTGGATTCCAGGCTGGTCAGCAGGTCCTCAAAGGATTCATCCTTGGCCTCCAGATGGGATTTTGCATCGTCAATGATATAGCCTGGGAGCCCCAGCTTCTGGGAAATGGCAAAAGCATTGCTCTTGCCGGGAATACCGATGAGTAACCGGTAAGTGGGCTGCAGGGTTTCCACATTGAATTCACAGCATGCGTTTTCCACTCCGGGCGTGCTGAGTGCAAATACCTTCAGTTCGCTGTAATGGGTGGTGGCCATGGTGCGGCACTTCATGTTGTGCAGGAAGGAGAGAATGGCAATGGCCAGGGCGGCTCCTTCTGTTGGGTCCGTACCCGCACCCAGCTCGTCAAAAAGACAGAGGGACCGGGAATCGGCTTCATTTAAAATGCGCACAATATTAGTCATATGGGCAGAAAAGGTACTTAAGCTCTGCTCAATGCTCTGTTCATCCCCAATGTCGGCAAATACTTCGTCGAACACAGCCAGCTCCGAGCCTTCCCATGCAGGGATGTGAAGCCCGGACTGCCCCATAAGGGTAAACAGGCCAACTGTTTTTAAGGACACGGTCTTGCCGCCTGTATTTGGGCCGGTGACAATCAGCAGGTCGAATTCCTTTCCCAGCCATACATTGGTAGGGACAACGGTCTGGGGATTCAAAAGGGGATGGCGTCCGTCCTTGATATGGATGTAGCCTCTGTTATTGAACACAGGGGCGCTGCACTTATAATGGCGGGCCAGTCCGGCCTTGGCAAATATAAAGTCCAGCTGTGCCAGAAGCTCCATGTCCATGCGCAGCTCTTCGGTATAGGGCGCTGCCTGGTTGCTTAAGGAGGCCAGGACTGCTTCGATTTCCTTTTGCTCCTGTATTTCCAGCTCACGCATCTCATTGTTCAGCTTGATGATGGCCATTGGCTCGATGAAAAGGGTGGAGCCTGTGGCGGACTGGTCATGGACCATGCCGGATACCTGGTTTTTGTACTCTGACTTAACCGGCAGACAGTACCGCCCGTCCCTCATGGTGATGACCGCGTCCTGCAGATAGGAACGGTTGGAGTTGAGGATGGAGTTCAGCTGGGTGTGGATGCGGTCAGCGGTCACCTTCATGGAACGGCGCACATGGGATAATCCCGGACTGGCATCATCCGCCACCTCGTCCTCGGAAAGGATGCAGCGTTTGATTTCGCTGTTCAGGGGGGTCAGGGGTTCCAGCCCCGCAAACAGGGGCTCCAGGGAGTCAAAATCATCCTCCGCCTGGCCGTTTCCCCTTCCGTCCTCATCGCCGTCATGGCGTCCGTAGGCCTTGGCCCTGGCTGCCACGGTCAGGAGGGAGCTCATGGAGAGAAGCTCGGGTATGCTTAAGGAACTGCCGATATCCAGCCGCTTCAGGGAGTCTCCAATGTCCCTGATGCCGGAAAATGACACGGAACCCTTAAGACGGATTCGTGTCACTGCATCCGTGGTTTGCGCCTGCCAGGTGCGCACTTCTTCCAAATCAGAGGAAGGGGAGAGGTTCCGGCAGAGGGCCTTTCCAAGGGGAGAGGCCGCGTATTCGGTCAGCTGGTTTATGATTTTATCGTATTCTAAAGTTTTTAACGCTTTCTGATTCATTGATTTCACCTGTGTTTTTCGTAAAAATGCTGGATTTAAAAGGACTTTTTCCCAAAAGCCGACATTTAAATTATACCATAAAAATCGATATTTACTATCTTTTTTACTATCTTTTCATATATAAAATCTTGCATAATACTGGGAAGAAACGTATAATAGAGGGTAAGAGTCTTCGCAAGGAGGAGTACTATGGCGGATAAACGTGCTGACCAGCATAGAGATTTAGACCGGCAGGACCAGACTCCGGACAAGTCCCATCGCTTTATCAATGAGAAGATTGTCCGGCAGCCCATGACCCGGAGGCAGATTGCCCGGAAAATCCTGCTGACCATTTTTTGTGCCGTTCTGTTTGGCGTGTTGTCGGCCATCTGTTTTGTGGTGAGCAAACCCATGGCGGAAAGGATTTTAGGCCAGGAGACTCCTGAGGAGAGCAGCCAGATTACCATACCAAAGGATGAGCCGGAAACAACGGCTGCCGTGGCGGCGGAGACAGAGCCCACAGAGCCGGCCATGACCGAGGCAGTGGATGAGATGGTGCGCTCCGAGATGGAGAAATACCGCTATTCCATTGATGATTTAAATAAACTGTACAGCAACCTCCGCACCATTGCCAGCGACGCGGACGACAGTCTGGTGGTGGTCCATTCCATCCAGCATGAGAAGGACTGGTTTGACAATCCCATCGAGACATCGGGACAGTTCTCCGGGGTGGTTATAGCCAGGACACGCACCGAGATTCTGATTCTCACGCCGGACAAGGCCGTGGAGGCAGCTGATTCCATTGAGGTGGCATTCCCGGACGGAACCATGATGGCTGGAATTGTGAAGCAGAGCGATACCATTATGGGATTGTCCGTGGTCAGTGTGGACGCGGCCCAGATGGACAGCGAGCAGTTTAAAAAGGTGGAGGCCATCAAGCTGGGCAACTCTTACGGAGTGAAGCAGGGCGACATGGTGGTGGCCATCGGTGCGCCGGCCGGTATTGTCCATTCCAGCGATTACGGAAACATATCCTATGTGGTGCGCAATGTCCATACGGTGGACGGCAGTTCCAGGGTGTTCTATACCAGCGCCAGCGGTGATGCGGAGGCTGGAACCTTTCTCCTGAACACTTCAGGCGAGCTCATTGGATGGGTTACGGACAAGTACGACGAGGATGGTGTCTGCAGGATGACCACAGTGGTGGCCATATCAGATTATAAAGGCATATTGGAAATGATGAGCAACGGTATTCCGGCCCCGTACTTCGGCATCAAGGGCCAGGAAGTGAGCCAGGCCATGGCGGACAGCGGAATGCCTTCCGGTATCTATGTGATATCGGCAGTGACAGACGGCCCTGCGTACAATGCAGGCATACAGCCAGGGGACATCATCACCTGGATGAACGGCGAGAAGGTAGGAAGCCTGAAGGATTTCCAGAACCAGGTGGAAGGCTTACACGCAGGCGATAAGATTAAGGTGGCGGTTCTGAGAAACGGCAAGGATGAATATAAGGAAATTGAGTTTACAGTAACAGTTGGAGCCAGGTAGCGGCTGGAGGTCCGGAGAGATTGGGCCATGAGGCAATCAGAGCCAGGCGGCAATGGAAGCAGGGAAATGTATGAAGTCAGGCAAAGAGGCCAGGCAGCGTTGACGCCTGGCTGCGTTGTTGTCAGGGGCTTGATTGACAGTGTTATAAATGGGTTTATTAATAGGTTTATAAAATAGAAAGATGAGGAAAAAAGAGCATGAGATATATTGACACCTTCAGGGAAGGTATGCACATTGCAGATGTGTACCTGTGTAAAAACAAGCAGATTGCCCTGACTAAGAACGGCAAGGAATACGGCAATCTGGTGATGCAGGACAAGACAGGTACCATTGACGCCAAAATATGGGATTTGGGTTCCCCGGGAGTGGGGGAATTTGAGACCATGGATTACGTTCATGTGGAGGCGGACGTGACCCTGTTCCAGAATTCCTTCCAGTTGAATGTGCGCCGGATTCGCAGGGCCCAGGAGGGCGAGTATATGGAAGCAGATTACCTGCCGGTGTCAAAGAAGGATATAAAAAATATGTACGAGGAGCTTCTGGGCTACATAAAAAGTGTGAAGAATCCTTACCTTCAGAAGCTGCTGTGCAGTTACTTTGTGGAGGATGCGGCATTTGCAAAGGCATTCCAGTTTCATTCCGCGGCCAAGACCGTGCATCACGGATTTGTGGGCGGTTTGCTGGAACACACGCTCAGCGTAACAAAATTGTGCGATTACTACGCCGGATACTATCCGATGCTGAACCGTGATTTGCTGCTGACAGCAGCTATTTTCCACGATATCGGTAAGACCAGGGAACTTTCACGCTTCCCGGAGAATGACTATACTGACGATGGACAGCTTCTGGGCCATATCATCATCGGTACGGAGATGGTAGGAGAAAGCATCCGCTCCATACCAGGATTCCCGGAAAAGCTGTCCACAGAGCTTAAGCACTGCATACTGGCTCATCACGGGGAATTAGAGTACGGCTCACCCAAGAAGCCTGCGCTTTTGGAGGCACTGGCCCTTAATTTTGCCGATAATACGGATGCCAAGATGGAGACCATGATAGAGGCGCTGCAGTCCGGCGGTGAGAATAAAGGATGGCTGGGATATAACCGGCTGTTGGAGTCTAATATCAGGAAAACAACGGAATAGAACGTTGGCGCTGGTTGATAAAGAGAAATAACAGGACCGAATAAATAAGGCTGAAAACATTTAGTTTGGGTACGGGATTGCAGGATTGTCCTTGACCAGTGTGTTTTCAGCCTTTTGTGATAATGGGGCGGGATGGAAGAACTATATTGGCGTGATGGGGCAGCGCAGAGCAGCAGTAGAGAGCAGCAGCAGATTATAATAACAGATTGAATGACAGGACAGGTGAAAGGGTATGGAAAAGAATCAGGAATTTATTGTGACAATAGAGGATATGAATGAGGACGGAGCAGGCGTGGGGAAATTGGATGGCTACATCTGGTTTGTCAAGGACGCAGTGATTGGCGATGTGGTGCGGGCAAAGGCCATAAAGATGAAGAAATCCTATGGATTTGCCAGACTGATGGAGGTATTGGAGCCATCCGGGTCCCGAGTGGCACCTCCATGCCCGGTGGCAAGGCAATGCGGGGGCTGTCAGCTTCAGGCCATGAGCTATGAGGAGCAGTTGAAATTCAAAGAGCGCAAGGTGATGAATAATCTGATGCGTATTGGCGGATTTGCTGAGGATGAGATTCATATGCTGCCGATTATGGGGATGGAGGAACCGTGGAGATACAGGAATAAGGCTCAGTTCCCATTTGGAAGGGACAAGGACGGAAACGTGATTGCCGGCTTTTATGCCGGGCGGACCCATGCCATCATTGAGTCCGAAGACTGTTTGCTGGGAGTTGAGGAAAACAGGGACATTCTGAATATAGTAAAACGCTTTATGGAGGAAATGAAGATTGAACCTTATGATGAGACATCGCATAAGGGATTGGTGCGCCATGTCCTGATTCGGAAGGGTTTTAAAACGGGTGAGATAATGGTCTGTCTGGTAATCAACGGAAAGAAGCTGCCCGGAGGGAAACGCCTGGTGGAGATGCTGTGCGGGGGCGACAGGCGTGAGAGAAAAGGAGAGAAAGTAAAGAGGGAGGAAATACAGGGGCATGGGATAAAAGGCATGACCAGTATTTCTTATAGTGTAAATCAGGAGAGAACAAATATAATTATGGGGAAAGAGATAGTAAATCTCTATGGACCCGGGTTTATTACAGATTACATTGGAAATGTGAAATATCAGATATCTCCCCTTTCCTTTTATCAGGTAAACCCTGTACAGACAGAACGGCTTTACGGCACAGCGCTGGAGTATGCCGGGCTTACAGGGGATGAGACTGTCTGGGATTTGTATTGTGGAATTGGCACTATTTCTCTGTTCCTGGCCCAAAAGGCGGGAAAGGTGTACGGCGTGGAAGTTGTGCCTCAGGCCATAGAGGACGCCAGGAGAAATGCGGAAATTAACGGCATAAATAATGCGGAATTTTTTGCGGGAAAGGCAGAAGAAGTACTGCCGGAACAGTTTGAGAAAAATAAGGTCCACGCGGATGTGATTGTGGTGGACCCCCCAAGAAAAGGATGCGATGCGGTCTGCCTGGATACCATACTTAAGATGAGGCCGGAACGGGTGGTTTATGTGAGCTGCGACTCAGCTACACTGGCCAGGGATTTAAGGTATTTGGCAGATGGGGGGTATGAGGTGGTGCGGGTTAGGTGTTGTGATATGTTTCCTGGGACGGTGCATGTGGAGACTGTGGTGTTGATACAAAGAAAAGATACCTAGAAATCCTTGAATTTACGCACTTTGTGACATTTTTCAGTTTCAATAAAATCTGTGAAAATCATAAGGAAAAGATACTTGTGAAGAAAGTAACCGTAGTTGTGGCATTAGACCTCGATACGGGGAACACAAAAAATCCTGACAATGAAAGTGAATAGTGGACTATCAGATATATTGATAGATTATAGGGATACTTGAATGAGAGTGTCCCTATTTTTTATATTAGGGCATTCCAATAATGGAGTGCCTTTTCAATTTCAAAACAGGAGGAAAAAAGAATGAGTAGTACAGCGTTAGGAGCAGAGAAAGCGAAAAAGATTATTTTTATCAGTGATGGACATGAGAAATTCTACTATGAGAAATTGAAAGAGGTCAGGTATCAGGACGTGTACCACAAAGCACTTGTATATTGTCTTGGTATCAGCAATGACACAAGAAGGAACATTAAAAGCATTTATGATTTTAAGACAGGCTGTGTAAAAACGGAATGCCTGCACGAAGGCTGGCAGACCAGCGGGAGTGTAAAAGTAGTTAGGATGGCGTTCAACCTTTATTGCAATGGTACGCCGAGTGTTCTTGATTACGATGATGCGGAGGAACAGGTAGACGAGTGCAAACTTTATACAGTGGAGGAATTATTCTGCTGTGCCTATGCACCCTATTTTTGGCAGGCGATACAGATCAGGTATCCGGAATACGCAACCTATAACCACAGTCTGTACGCCATGTTTGGAGGACAGGATTGATGTTAAAAGTCAGGCTAATGGGAACAAAGAATGATATTAACTGGTTCGGTAAGATTTTGCGGAGAAATCCCAAAATTGAGGTGACGGAGTTTTCCGATTTATTCTCAAATAAGGGAACAAAGAAATATTACCGGGCTTATGTGGAAGTTAAGAAAAGCAATGTAAAAGAAGAACAGTAGATAGCAAAGGAGAATGGAATCATGTGTAAAATAATCGCAATCGCAAACCAAAAAGGCGGTGTCGGCAAGACCACCACCACAAGCAACTTAGGAATCGGACTGGCAAAACAGGGAAAGAAAGTGCTGCTGATTGATGCGGATGCACAGGGCAGTCTGACAGCGAGTTTAGGATATACAGAACCGGATACTCTGGAAGTCACGCTTGCAACTATTATGGGGGATTTAATCAATGATGAAGAAGTAGAGCCGACAGAAGGTATCCTGCACCATGAGGAAGGGATAGACCTTATGCCGGGAAATATTGAATTGTCCGGTCTGGAAGTTTCCCTTGTGAATGTTATGAGCCGGGAAATGATATTAAGGTCGTACATAGAGATAGTCAGGGAGAATTACGATTATATCCTGATAGACTGTATGCCTTCGCTCGGCATGATTACCATAAATGCCCTTGCCTGTGCCGACAGCATTTTGATACCCGTACAGGCGGCGTATCTGCCCGTTAAAGGCTTACAGCAGCTCATTAAGACGGTTGGCAAGGTAAAGCGGAAGATGAACCCGAAACTGGAGATTGAGGGCATACTGCTGACAATGGTAGACAGCCGGACGAATTATGCAAAGGACATTAGCTCCATGCTGAAGGACGCTTATGGAAGCAGCGTAAGGATATTTACGAATATTATCCCCATTTCGGTAAGGGCGGCGGAGATTTCTGCGGAGGGTGTCAGCATTTACAAGCATGATCCAAAAGGGAAAGTAGCGGCGGCTTATGATTCTCTGACAAAGGAGGTGCTTGCAGATGGGCAGTAATAAGAGAGCTGGAAGCGCATCAAAAGTCAGGATAGATAAATTTGAGGATTTATTCGGCGGTTCTGCGGAACAGGAAAGCTCCGCAGAGCAGATTATCAACGCACCTCTTACAGACCTGCATACGTTCAAAGACCACCCTTTCCGGGTGGAAGATGATGAGAAGATGGAGGAAACAACGGAGAGTATCCGCCAGTACGGGGTGCTTGTTCCGGGCATTGCAAGACCGAGGGAGGGCGGCGGCTATGAAATCATAGCCGGACACCGCCGGAAACGTGGTTCAGAGCTTGCCGGAAAGAAGGAAATGCCTGTGATTGTCCGTAATTACACCGATGATGAAGCGACGATTATCATGGTGGATTCCAACATTCAGAGGGAGGACATCTTACCAAGCGAAAAGGCAAGAGCCTATAAGATGAAGTACGAAGCGATGAAGCATCAGGGAAAAAAGTCAGGGAAGAATACCCTTGATGAAGTCGGGGAAGCTGCCGGGGAAAATGCAAAAAAGGTTCAGCGGTATATCTGGCTTTCCCGGCTGTCGGAAGAACTTCTTGCTATGGTAGACAGTAAAAAACTCGGCTTTTCACAGGGGGTGGATATTTCTTTTCTGACAGAGGAAGCGCAGCAATGGGTACAGGCTGTCATAGAGGAAAAAAGCTGCAATATCAGCATGGTACAGTCGGCAAAAATCAAGGAATATGGCAAGACCGGGGAGCTTACCCTTGCAATGGTGCGCCTGATACTGACGGAGGAAAAGCCGAAGGAACGCAAGGTGACACTGAAAGCGGATAAAATCAGCAAATATTTTGCGGAGGATTACAGCAGTGAGGAAATAGAGGGCATCATCATTCAGCTATTGGATGAATGGAAGAAAAAACAATAGAGGGGAGGTGCATCAGCGTGGATGGCACGATAAAATTTGACTATTATTATGGCATCGAAGCGGAACAGTTTTCCTTTTACAGAGTTCCAAGACTGCTGATAAAAGACGCAAGGTTTAAAGAGTTGTCCAGCGATGCAAAGCTCCTTTATGGTCTGATGCTTGACAGGCTGGCATTGTCAATCAAGAATGGCTGGCTTGACGAAGAAAACAGGGTGTATATCCATTACACGCTGGATAACATAATGGAGGATTTGGGATGTGCAAGGGAAAAATGTGCAAAGGTGATTGCGGAGCTTGACAGCAAAAAAGGGATTGGTCTGATCGAGAAGAAAAGGCAGGGGTTGGGCAAGCCGGACATTATCTATGTGAAGAATTTTGCGACATTGGATGCCGGGAAAGAGCCGGAAAAGCCGGATAATGCTGACAGTTCCGCAGAAGTTCGGAAACCGAACTTCAAGAGGTTCGATAATCAAACTTCAAGAAGTTCGGAAATCGAACTTCAAGAAATTCGGAAACCGAACTTGCAGGAGTTCGGAAATCAAACTTCAAGAGGTTCGGAAACCGAACTTGCGGAAGTTCGGGAATCGAACCCTAATTATAACAATACTAATTATACTAATTTGAGTTATACCAATCCTATCAATCAATCGGATAGAGAAACAGAAAAACAAGAACCGGGTAAGCTGGATGATGATATGATTGATGTGATGGATGATGCCACTGCCTACATGGAAATCATCAAGGAAAATATTGAGTATGAGCATCACATGAAATACGGTGATTGGAGCGATAAGGGATTGTATGAGGAACTGTATGAGGTAATCTGCGAGATTGTGTGCGTGAAGCGCAGGACGGTAAAGGTCAATGGGGAAGATTACCCTTATGAGCTTGTAAAATCAAAGTTCCTAAAGCTGAACAGCTCCCATTTGGAGTATGTCATTGGATGCATGAAGGAAACCACAACTAAGATAACCAATATCAGGGCATACATGGTGACTGCACTCTACAATGCACCCAATACCATGAACCACTATTACCAGCAGTTGGTACAACATGATATGTATGGCGGCGGGTGGGAAGAAAAAGGAATGTTTCAGTCTAAAGCGGAAGGAGATGGATAAATGGAATCCATGAGGGATATTGACCGGGCAATGGAACGGGAGATAGCAAAGGGGAGCTGCCCGTTAAGGTTTGTGAAGATAGATTTCAGCGATTCCCCTTATCAGGAGATTGCATCAAGGGAAAAGCTGTTAGAGGTGCTGTCCTACCTGTTGAGGACTGGCGATTATGGCAGGTTTGCCGGAAAAGGGACGGGGAATAATGTTTACATGGATATGAAAGGCAAAAAGGCTGCTTTTAAGCGTACCCATTTTTTTATTGACCGGAATAACATATTTTCCGCAATCCGCAGGTATGGGAAGAAAATAAAGCCGGATTTTGACGGGCATACTTATCTGGAAACAGTGCGGTGCTGTTTTGGACTGCCGGAAGGGGAACAGGAAAAGTATCGGGTAACGTATGACGGGCAGGAAACATTTGCTTTGCCTATGTCAGATAAATATATCCTCGGACTTTATACGCACTGTATCTCGGCAAGGCGGGCAGTGCCGGAGGATATGGATATTCCAAGCACAGGCTTTTCAGAAAAAGAACGGGGCATTGCCAGTCTGGAGGGAGTGCGTGATGTACTGTTCCAGTGCCTTTTGTTTGACACGATAAAATGTGGGGAGGGTATGCTATATGCTGACCTCTGCACGATTTACTGTTTAAAATAAAATAGATAACTTTTGGACTTTTTGTCCAGAAGTGGATTAGGAGGAGCATCTATGGCAGAAAAATATATTACGGAAGAACAGCGGGCAGGATGCCGGAAGGTTGCGGATGCGTTCGCAGAACTGTATGAGCTGACCGATGTGGTGGTGGCGGATGCCGGGCGGTTCGGGTTTGTCCGTCTGCAATGGTTCAGCGAGGGAGAAGGATTTGATTCTGCGATGGCTTTTTCGGACAGTATGGAACTGTTTGAGGAACTGTGGCGGATATGGTATGAGCATGAAGTATTAACGCCTGTGTTGGGAACACCGCTTGCGGAGCTGGATTATGACGAGATATTCCAGACGCTTTCTAAAGACAGGCAGGAGGAAATACTGGAAAAAAAGAAATATTTTATTTCCCGGTGTGAGGATGCTTTCGGCTAAGAAAGAGATATTTTTGACCATTCCGGAATGTTTTTTGTTACAATAGAACGTATCAGGATAAAGGAGTGGTGTGTTTGGGAAACAGGAAGCGACTGAAAAGGGCGGACAGGACATATAAAGATTTAAAGCAGAAACAGAAAGCGAAGATAGCGGACGGTATGTTTGAAAAGACCTGTGATTATTACAGGGAGCATGGAAAGCTGCCGGAAGGAGAGGAATGTGAGAAGATTGCAGGACAGATTTACCAGAGGGTAAAGGGGATAGCGGAAAAGACTTCCTTTGATGAAATATACAGCCTGTATCTTTACCGGCTTCCACGCTATGAAGTGCGGATAGCGGAGAACGGGATTCCCGAAAAGAAGAAAGATGATGCGGATAAGCCAAAAGTGAAGCGGAAAGGCATGAGCAAAAAGGTATGCCCGAACTGCGGCAGGAAGATGAAACAGCAGTTTATTGGCTTGCAGCACTGTAAATGCGGCATGAGCTGGAAGAAGGATATAGGATATTTTGAGCGTACAGAGGATATGGTCTTTGCTCTGGAACGCAGGAAAGTAGGGAAAAAGACGAAACAGTGTCCGGTGATCTGGTACAGATAAATTGAATATGGGAAACAGCGTAAGGGCAGTTATAGACCGGAAACAGCGGTTTGTAGCTGCCCTTTTTGTGTTTATGGAACTTTTGGACTTTTTGTCCAGAAGTGGAAAGGAGAACTTATGAAATATCTGATTCACAGGCTGTACGTCCCACCCTGACGGGGGTACAGCAATAAAGAAGAAGGAGGAAAACCATGCAGGAGGAAGTGACACAAAAAACGATTGCCCTTGTGTTTAAATCTTCCCGGCTGACTACCGACGTGCTGAAAAAGGCAATGAAGATGTATCTGGAACACCGGAAACAGGGAAAACAGGCATCACATGGGAAAATGGCAGTGAAAGATCTGGTCGGTCAGGGTATGGGTGCTTCGAGCATTGAGGTGACGGATAACAACATCAAGTCTTTTGAGAAAGTGGCAAAAAAATACAACGTGGATTTTGCTGTGAAAAAAGATAAGACGGTTGCACCGCCGAAGTACATGGTATTTTTCAAGGGCAAGGATGCCGACGTGATTACGCAGGCATTTAAGGAATTTGTAAAAGTTAATGAGAAAAAGCATGACCGCATCTCCGTAAAGGAGAAGCTGGCGGAGTTCCGGGAGCAGTTAGGGAAAGACAAAAACCGGGAGCGGGCAAGGGAACACCAGAAGGACAGGGGGCAGTCATTATGAGTAAAATCGTAGAAGGCATTGCCAAAGACCTAAAATCCATTCCCGAAAAGCTCAAGACAAAGACAGGGAATGTGGATAAAAAGAAACTTCTCCTTATGAACCTGCCGTATGTGCTTGCCGGGTATTTCTGCGACAAAATAGCGTGGCTGTGGCGGGTATCGCCGGGGCAGGACGCTTCCGCAAAGATGATGGCGGTCATGGCGGGAATGGAGGACTTATTTTCTAACCCGTTACCGAGTTTTTACCCAAAAGATTTGCTGATAGGAGCAGGGTGCGGCGTTGCGCTCCGTCTTGTGGTGTATTTCAAAGCCAAAAATGCCAAGAAATTCCGGCATGGAATGGAGTACGGCTCTGCAAGGTGGGGAAACGCAAAGGATATAGAGCCTTATGTCGATCCGGTCTTTGAGAACAATGTGCTGCTTACAGAAACGGAAAGGCTGATGATGTCAGGCAGACCAAGACAGCCGAAGTATGCGAGGAATAAAAATATCCTTGTTATCGGCGGCTCCGGTTCCGGCAAGACAAGATTTTTTGTAAAACCGAACCTGATGCAGATGCACTCAAGCTATGTTGTCACTGATCCGAAAGGTACGATCCTGGTCGAATGCGGAAAAATGCTCTTAAAGAACAATTACCGGGTAAAAGTGCTGAATACCATTAACTTCAAGAAGTCCATGCACTACAATCCTCTCGTTTATATCCGGAGCGAGAAGGACATTTTGAAACTTGTAAACACAATTATTTTAAACACCAAAGGAGAGGGACAGCAATCCGGCGAGGATTTCTGGGTGAAAGCCGAAAAGCTCTACTATACCGCACTGATCGGGTACATCTGGTATGAGTGCGTGGAGGAAGAACAGAATTTTACCACCCTGCTTGACATGATAAATGCAAGTGAAGCGAGGGAGGATGACGAGGAATTTAAAAATCCCGTTGATTTGATGTTTGATGAGCTGGAGGAAAGAGAGCCGGAGCATTTTGCAGTCAAGCAGTATAAAAAATACAAACTGGCGGCAGGCAAGACAGCGAAAAGTATCTTAATTAGCTGTGGCGCACGTTTAGCGCCCTTTGACAGTGCAGCGACACGTTGTCGCATACAAACTCTGCGTGGGATTTTCCTGCAAAGAGGTAAAAGTGACGGAAAGGC
>NZ_JADNMD010000021.1:0-30484 GCF_015556325.1 Clostridium sp. 1001283B150225_161107_B6
AGTAGTTGCTGTTATATATAATACAAGGACTGAAGGTCCAAGAAAGAACTTTCAGCCCAGTTATTATCATAGAAGATTAGCTTTTACAGACTTTTCTTCACACACTCGCATTACAACACTGGTCTTATGTATACGTTGAAGCAATACCTGCTATGTGCACGAAACATGACAAAGATCGCGCTGTTTTAAATATACACCGAAACACCCTTTTATACCGCCTGAACCGTATTAAGGAAATTACGAATCTTGATCTTGAAAGTGGCGATGAATTTGTCAAAATGATGCTTCATATTAAAATCAGGGAGTATATTACATTCCGTGAATCCGGGAGTACGGATGCATCCCATACCGGGTTTGAACCAATATTATAAGAATATTCATAGTCAAGATCACCGGCTAAGCCGGTGGCTTGCACCACATTCTCAGCTGCCCTTAAAAGGGCATGTTCAGTGCTTCCTTACTCCGGCTTTGCCCAAAAGGGGCTTGCTGGTTTGCTTGTGTGCCAAGCTCACTTTTTCTGATTTGAAAAATAAGTATCAATCCCTTTAGCTCCGATCTTACCAGCCTCCATAGCCAGAATCACAGTAGCTGCACCAGTTACCGCATTACCACCGGCATATACCCCCTCTTTGGAGGTCTTGCCTGTAGATTCTTCAGCCACAATACATCTGCGTCTGTTTACTTCCAGACCTCTGGTCGTTGAGGAAATTAGTGGATTTGGTAATGTACCTAAGGACATGATAACGGTATCTACATCAATCACGAACTCTGAACCTGGGATTTCTACCGGTCTTCTTCTGCCAGACGCATCTGGCTCACCAAGTTCCATGCGGATACATTTCATACCGTTTACCCAGCCATTCTCATCCACCAGAATGTCTATTGGATTGCAGAGAAGGTTGAATATGATCCCCTCTTCTTTTGCATGGTGAACTTCCTCAGCTCTCGCTGGAAGTTCTGCCTCGCTGCGGCGGTAAACCACGTGAACATCTGCTCCAAGACGGAGTGCTGTTCTTGCAGCATCCATGGCTACGTTTCCACCGCCGACAACAGCAACCTTCTTGCCTGCCACGATCGGTGTGTCATACTCTTCACGGAATGCTTTCATGAGGTTACTTCTTGTCAGATACTCATTTGCTGAAAATACACCGTTTGCATTTTCACCAGGGATTCCCATAAATATAGGAAGACCTGCACCGGAGCCGATAAATACTGCCTGGAAGCCTTCCTCCTCAAATAACTGGTCGATGGTCAGGGATTTTCCAATGATTACATTGGTCTCAATCTTAACACCCAGCTTGCGAACATTCTCAATCTCTGCCTGGACAACCTTCTGTTTTGGAAGACGGAACTCTGGAATACCATAAGTAAGTACGCCGCCTGGCTCATGAAGCGCCTCGAAGATGGTTACTTCATAGCCCATCTTTGCAAGGTCACCTGCACATGTCAATCCGGAAGGGCCAGCGCCAATCACCGCAACTTTCTTGCCATTTGTCTTTTCCGGAGCTGCTGGGACAAATCCGTTTTCTCTGGACCAGTCAGCAACGAAACGCTCTAATTTACCGATAGAGATTGGCTCACCCTTGATTCCGCGGATACACTGTCCTTCACACTGGCTTTCCTGTGGGCATACGCGGCCACAGACAGCCGGAAGTGCGGAAGATTCTGCGATCACCTTTGCAGCTTCCTTAAAGTTTTCTTCTGCTACTTCTTTGATAAATCCAGGAATCTTGATGGATACTGGACATCCCTTCATACATTTTGCATTCTTACACTGGAGACAACGCTTTGCTTCCTCCACTGCCTCTTCTACATTATATCCTAAACAGACCTCTTCAAAGTTCGTTGCTCTTACCTTTGGATTCTATTCTCTTACAGGTACCTTCTTTAATACAGCCATTAGTTGTCACCTCCGCAGTTACCACATCCGCCGTGATGTGTCTTTCCCTCTTTTAATTTCAGCAGCGCACGTCCCTCTTCAGTCTTGTACATCTGCTGTCTCTTCATGGCTTCATCGAAGTTTACCAGATGTCCGTCAAACTCAGGACCATCAACACAGGCGAACTTCACTTCATCGCCAACAGTCAGACGGCAGACACCACACATACCAGTTCCATCTACCATAACAGGATTCATGCTGACAATGGTGGGTAAGCCCAGCTCTTTTGTCAGCAAACAGACGAATTTCATCATGATCATAGGACCGATGGCTACACAGACATCATACTGTTTTCCCTGGTTCTGCACCAGGTCTTTGATAACCTCAGTAACCATGCCTTTTCTTTTATAAGAGCCATCATCGGTAGTTACATAGAGATTACCTGCCTGCTCACGCATCATGTTTTCCAGAATCAAAAGGTCCTTATTCTTTGCACCAATAATAACATCTGTATCAATACCGTGCTGCTTTAACCATTTTACCTGCGGATATACAGGAGCTGTACCAACACCACCTGCTACGAACAGGAACTTTTTCTTCTTTAATTCTTCCAGATCCTCTTTTACAAATTCAGAACACTGCCCAAGTGGTCCAACGAAATCACGGAAGGAATCTCCAGCTTTCAGATCAGCCATGCGCTCTGTAGACGCACCAACTGTCTGGAAAACGATGGTCACAGTTCCAGCTTCACGGTCGAAGTCACAGATTGTCAGTGGAATTCTCTCGCCCGTCTCATCTATCTTTACAATTACAAATTCTCCTGGTTCGCAGTATTTTGCTACACGTGGTGCTTCCACATCCATCAGATAGATCTTATCTGCAAGCCGTTTTGCTTTTAAAATCCTGTACATTGTCTTCCTCCTGACCTGTCATGATTCTCGATTTCTGTAAATATTATCTTTTTGTCCGCTCTCTGTATGCACGCCACTGATTTTCAAAGAAATAATCAATTTCAGGAATTGGATTAACGGCTCTCCACTGAATATGAATTTCCTGTTTATCCAATTCTACTTCCTGTATAACATCACTGTGTTTCTTATGATCCAATTTACATCGAAAAATTTCAGGATATTTCTCACCTGGTTTTTCTCCTTCATCATTTGTGTAAAGAGCAGAACCTCTGCTTTCTCCGCCATGATTCACATAATCCAGCATAGCTGCAAGATAAACTTTCTGAGATATGAGCATGTCCCGCAGATGATAGAACATTGAAAATTGGCCGGTCTCCAATACTTTGCAACGTCTGGTCAACAACTCGATATCTTCCTCAACCTCTAAAAGTGCACATTCCATTTCCTTCTTTACTCTGATCATTCCACCAGAATGGCTCATTCGTTCCGTTGCGTGATTCCATATGTCGGATAAGCTTATATCTCCATTGCAACTATTCGCATACCCGATAAACCGTTTCGCCTCTGCCTTTAAATCTTCTTTCAATATCTCATTCAGACCTGATTGCAATCTATCATTGGCAATGTAGGACGCAGCTCTGTAGGAACCAACCTGCCCTGCATTTAACGCTGTTCCCCCCGGTCTTGTAACTCCATGGCTTCCGCATACTTCACCTGCAACAAACAGGCCTTCAATATTTGTTCTCCAGTTATGGTCTGCTGCAAGCCCACCATTGTTGTGTTGTGCACATATTGCAATTTCAAGCCTTTCATGATACAGATCAATATGATGCTCTTTATAAAAATCAATCGCTGGCTGATTCATATGACTCAAACGCTGTATCGGTGTTCCAAAACAGGCCCCCGCTTTATTAAGATACTCGTATGCTTCACCTGAAAGCTGTGAAAAATCAATTTCTGTTCTCTGAGTATTCTCACGATAATCTAAAAAAACTCTTCTTCCACGCAGAACAGTTTCTTGATATATAAGAAGATCGATCATGGAAGAACCACCGAATATTTTATTTGTATCAAATGGCCATTGATAACCCTTCATAAAGATGAGCGAGTTCATTTCAGCAGAATTTTTAAAATAATCCAGTAAAAATTCTCTCTCTTCATTTCCAGATTTATCTGTAGATACAATTTTAGGAAGTACCTGCATATATGTTCCGCTGACGTTCCATCTTGGATTTAAAGATGCCATACCAAATTGCCACTCTGTCAGATTTTTTCCTCTGACACCTGCTTCAAATGCAAGGCCACTGCTTCCTATTTGTGAAGCCGGGTATACACTGTCTTTATAAATCCCTGCCGGTCCACCGGTAGCCATGATCACGTTCTTACACCAGATTATGATATATTCTACAGAATCTTTTTTATTTTTATCCAAACATAAAACACCATGTATTTGATTGTCAGAACATAACAGCTTAATCACCTGGTATTGATTCAAAATAGTGATTCCTCTATCTAAAACATCTTTTTCCAGACACTCTGTCATAATCTTTGATGTGTATGGTCCTGCACTTGTAGCCCTCTTACCTCGATCATGATCTGTCTTGTATCCTATGAATTCATCAAATTCATTACACGGAAATGGGACACCTAATTCAACCAGATGATAAAAACATCTTGCAGAAAGGGACGCTTCGCAGAGTGCAATATCTCCATCAACACATTGTCCTGCATACAGATCCTTTGCTAATTTCAGGATGCTGTCATCATCATCACCCGCCAAAGACAATTTGTAATATGTTTGTTTGTCAGACCCGGTATTTCTGGATGTACCTGCTAATACATTTTCTGCAATAATCGCAACGTCTGTTTTTCCAAACTGATGCAAACGAGCTGCAGCATTAAATCCTGCAGCTCCTGTTCCAATCACTATATTTTCAATACTAAGTTCTCTTAAAGCTTCACTCATCATATGATCCCCCTACAGACGTTTGATATGGAATCCACCATCAACATCTATATAATTACCTGTTGTATAGAGAAAATTATCACCTGCAAAAGCTGAAACAGCCCCGGCAATATCATCCGGAGTCCCCCAGCGTGCAATCGGGAATGTTCCGTCCTCTATAAGTTTATCGTACTTTCCCTGAACCGTGCTCGTCATATCTGTTGCAATAACTCCCGGACGTACTTCATGCACTAAAATTCCTTCTTTTGCCAAACGGTCAGCGTATAATGTTGTTAACATAGAGACACCTGCCTTTGATACGCAGTACTCACCTCTGCTAATGCTTGATACTTCTGCGGAACACGAAGAAATGTTGATAATCGTACCTCTCTTCTTCCCCTCTATATTTTGTTTCAGCATCTGCTTTGCTACAAGCTGAGTCAAAAACATATTTCCTTTTGTGTTAATTGATAATACTCTGTCAAAGCTTTCTTCTGTCATTTCCAAAAGATCTGCTCTTTCTTTTGGAGCAACCCCGGCATTATTTACCAGTACATCGATTCTTCCATATGCTTTCACTGTTTCTGACACAATCTTTTCTCTGTCTTCTTTATTACCAATATTTGCCTGAATGTAAACACACTCAATTCCTTCGGATTTCAGTTCTTCTAACGCTGCCTGATTTTTATACATCTCTCCTGTGGCAACCATGACAACTTGAAATCCGTCTTTTCCAAGTCTGCGAAGAATACCATACCCAATTCCTCTGCTTGATCCTGTAACTACAGCGACTTTTCTCACTTTCAGACCTCCTGACATTTAGCCTCTAAAATTCGATGGCTGGGTTTTCTTGATTTCCATAAACTCTTTATAAAATCCCATAAATGTTTCAGGATCGCGGATCACACAGCCTGTTGGTTTATGTGCACGAATTAAATCACCACATTTTCCACAGGTCATGCATACACGCTTAGGATTGATTCTCCCGGACTTTACAATTTCATTGGCAAAATCCGGGTCTGCAAATGCCATTCTTCCAAATAACATACCATCACATAATCCCTGTTCCACGGCTCCTGCTGAGTAAAGATCTGAGTATTGTCTTAAATAGGTTGGAGCTGAAGCATAGATAATCATATCTGAAACTGCCTTTTTTACTTCTCCAATTCCCTGAATCATGCGGTTAATTCCCACGAATGGATGTTCTTCCGGTAAATATTTTCCTGCATCATAAGGTCTGGTAATGTGAGTAGTTGCATATGGATTTCCCATTGTAAGATTCATCATGGTAAGGCCGTATTTATCTCTTAATTCTTTCACCAGCCTGTTTGGCTCAGTAAAATCCGGTGTAAGTCCACTGGTTTCATTTACACCAAATCCGTATGGATACTCGTAACCATCATAAATTCCCAGTCTTGAAGTCACCATGAAGTTATCATCTTCATATACTTTTGCAGCAGCAATTGCATTTTTCAGCAGCCTTGTGCGATTTTCATAACTGCCGCCGTAGAGCCCCTCTCTGGTATATGCAGAACTGATTTCCGCCAGCAGATATCCATGACAGGATTTAATGTCAACAGCATCAAATCCTGCTGCCTTGGCAAGCCTGGCTGCCTCTCCAAATTTTTCCTCCAGATCTTTCAGATAATCATCAGAAACGATACACGAATCATCTGCGGCTCTAAACTGCTCCAGTTCAGGATGACGATATGCAATCATTGGCGCTGGTTTATTATCCGGATTAGAATATCTTCCGCTATGGTTTGCCTGCATAATCAAATATGGTTCAAAACCATTTGCAATTTTACCGGCTTCTTTGATAGCCGATGTAAATTCTTTATATTTCTCCAGATTATCTTCCGTTAATAATAACTGCGTCTTTGATGAACGTCCTTCTTCCACAATCGAAATCGCCTCAAACCAAATCATAGCACTTCCGCCGATTGCTTCATTTTTATATCTGCGTAATGTATATTCCGAAGGAGAACCATCCGGCAAAGAATCTGCACCTTCCATTGGTGCAATTCCAAGTCTGTTCGGTAATACTTTATTTCCTATGTTAATAGATGTCGCCAGGATATTCGTTTGCTCTGCAAATGGAAATTTTATACCTAATTCATCTGCTCGATCAACTAATTCTTCAAGCGATTTATAATGAAATTTCTCATGTAACATAAATCTTCTCCATTTCTTTTTCATATGCATATCAGAAGATATGCTGATTCAAAGTGATTTACGAAATTCACTCGGTGATAAGTGTGTTAATTTCTTAAACTGTTTTGAAAAATAATTAAAATCTGTATATCCACATTCTAAAGCAATATCTGTTACTGATTGATCTGTTTCAGACAAAAGAAGTTTCGCATGATTAATTCGAAGTGAAATCACGTAACTCATAATGCTGTACCCGGTCTCATCTTTGAAAACGTGGGAAATATAGTCTTTGTTCAGGAACAATTCTGCAGCTATGTCCTCAATGGTGAATTGCTCCATAAAATGATGATTGATATAACTCATCACGTTATAGGCCAGGGTAACACCGGTTCCAACTTTGATATTTGTCAATACATCTGCACATTCCCGAAACAAACTGATAAATATTCTTCTTAAATCAGCACCAATAAATAATTCCCAGTATTCCTTTTTCTTCCTGTATTCCTGCTCCATCTCTCTGATGATGTCATAAATATAGTTCCAAACAGGTTCTGATATCGTCAGTAAATGCGAAAAATCTTTTGGGCGCTTAATGAAAATTGCTATAATTTCTGGATATTTCACCTCATTCTGGAAGAAATCTGGTCTGATTTGAATAATGATTCTTTCATATGGATACTCTAATACCTCTAATGAATGCTCCTCCAACGTATTTAAAACGATAATACCACCTTTACCCAGCACATACTGCTTATTTCCAACTTCATATCGAATTTTTCCATTTAATACAAAAAGTATCTGATATGTGTTTTCAAAGTGCTGTGACAGATTGAATCGTTTACTATCATATCTTCGCTCAAGCCAGAAATCTTCCATAACCTGTTTCTCCTGTTTTTCTTATAAAAAGAAGGTGAAAAATAAAGTTGCAAGCAACACATTGGCCAATATTGCAAATGGCTGTGCTGCACCGTAACCTGCTGTAGGCTCTTCTGAACCAGTTGAACTGATTGCAGCTCCAAGTCCAGGTGCAGATGTACATCCGCCGGCAATCGCACCACTTAAAATAATCCAGTTTATCTTAAACATTTTGTATCCGATAAAGAAGCTTACCAATACCGCAATTGCTTCAACAAAAACTGCTGCAATAGCAAGTTTTAATCCCGAGCCCATTAAGGAATGAATAACATCATAGCCATATCGAAGTCCTACCACTGCCATGAAGAATGTAAGTCCCATCTGATACATACTTCCCAAGCCCTTTGGATCCATCCGAAAGTTCAAAGTTCCAATTTTTCCAATATAACTTAAGATCAAAGCAGCTAAAAGAACGCCTCCTGCTGCCCCTAATGAAAACGACCCTAAAGTGCCTAATGGAATTGTAATATTTCCAATAATAATTCCAATCACAGCAACAATTGCCATAACCATAAAATTTAATGGTGGATATTTTACGTCTTTATTTGCACCTGATTCCTGAACTTCTTTCTCATAATCTTCTTTTTCTTTTTCGATATCAATTCCAAATAATTTAGGAAGAAGTGAAATCATAATAACAATGACAAATACACCGATTGGGAAGGCAACCGTGTATCCCAGACTTACTTCAGATGCCATAGCTTCCTTGTATTTTGTAACCTGCTCGGTTGACAATTCTGAGATATCGGCAGCTGTCAGCTCTCCTGACTGGTCAATCGCTTTTAACATCTCTTCTTTTTGCTCAATCGTTGCATTCTTATACATTGATGAATAGTCAACATTATTCGAAGCGTCTAATGCTGTACCATATCCAGGTGTTGAGGTCATTGCGCCGGCAAACATACCAACTGTCTGATGGGCTGAAGCTTCTTCATTAGAGAATACGGTTAAATGGATTGCACCTGCAACAATCATAGAAACAAGAGGTATACAAACTCCGATTACGACAAATTTAATACCTTATTTTTTAAATATTGCGCCTATTCCGCTTCCCACTTTTAAACCAATGGATAGTAAGAACAGCAGCAGGAAGAATGTAAAAAAGATATTTGAAACAACGCCTGTTGATAAAATGGATTTCGCATTGGAATAGCCTACGGCGCCCTCCTGCACTGTCTTTGCCCACTTTGTTAAAAAGTAGCCGATAATAATTCCACTGAATATACCGCCAGAAACTCCCAGTGAGAAATTTTTAATTTTAATTTTTCCAATTAACAGTCCTACCGCAATTGCAAGAAACATAAGAAAAAACTGATTTGTTCCAACAGTAATTATGTATTTCATTTTGATATCCCTCTCTGTTTATAAGTGGAAAATGCGTTTTGCATTTTCGGACAATATTGCAGACTTCACATCGGTTTGAAGATTCAGTTCATCAATACATTTTAAGGTACGATTAATATATCCCGGTCCCTGTTCTGGATCAAATGGCATATCTGAAGCAAATAATAAATGATCCTTTCCGAAGAAATCAAGACCACATCGAATTGCAGAGGTTGATCCAAATGAAGCAGTATCAGCATAAAATTTCTTAAATGTATCAATCGGATTCCCTTTCATTTTTGTCTTCGTCAGTTCTTCTTTTAATTCAGGTGCTGTTCTTCCACCATACATTTTAAGGCCGTTTTCAATTCTTCCAGCCAACATTGGAATCATTGCTCCGACGTGATGTGTTACAATTTTGATATCCGGGAAATCCTCAAAGATACCTGAAAAAGCAAGTCGCGACATTGCAACAGTCGTCTGATATGGCCATCCTATCGTAAACCACAGCTCATATTTTGAACGGTCTTCTTTTGGAAACTCGGGTGTCATTTGCCCACCAACTGGATGAATTAAAATGGGTAAATCCAATTTTTCACATATTTCATAAATGGGCCAGTATTTCTCCTGATCAATCGCTTCTCCATTCATATGTGTATAAATCTGAACGCCCTTTGCTCCCATATCCTTACATCTCCTGATTTCATCAACAGATGCCTGTGGATTATTAAACGGAATTCCTGCTATAAATCCTTCATATAAATCAGGATTCTGGTCGACAATCTTTTTAATTTCATCATTTCCAATTGCTGCTAGCCGCGGAGACTTATCTGGACTTGCAAAGGATTCCACTGGTGGTGAAACAATGTTAGGAATCTGCTTGTATCCTGGAAATTGCTGCATTACTTCGCGTCGATAATCCATATCGGCCATTGATTTTATTTTCAGTGCTCTTAAAAACATATGCTGCGTGTTTGGTGATTCAGCCATAGCAATCTCTGCATACTTTTGAGGCATAAGATGACAAAATACATCAATTGAATTCATATTCTTCTCCTTTTTTATCAATTTACCGGTAATCATTTTGATATTGTCATTATAACATTTGCGCTTTTTTGATTCTTGTACTTTTCTGGTATACATATGTACTTTTCTGTTGCTTTTTTTCACAAATAATCATATTCAACAGTTATTTTTTTGTATATATAAACTTTTTCTTGATTACTAAAGGAACAGAAACGAATTTTTGATGATTTTTGTTATATCTTTGCGTACTTTTTATACATTTTTCACATTCAGCAATATACAGAGTTCCTTCATATCATCCAGAATATCCTCAAATGTCAGAACCTGATGACATCCGACAGCAGTATCAATATAGTGTGCAAAATCATCAAGCTGGATTCTCATCTGAGTTCTGCAGTTTGGCTCATATCTGCCCTCAACACTGATTCCTTTGTTAAATGTCATTACATTCTGCACTCCAGAATAGCGGAACATACTTATTTCCAGGCCCTGGTTATAAAATACTCTCGGTGAAGCTCCAGCTCCTGTCTCATGGTGATTTCTAAGTATAAATTGCTGCTTCTCCCCATGGACACGAAGGGGAGCCGTACAATGTGCAAAGTTTATTGTATCATCGCTTTGGAGACATGGATTTGCCATCCAGGGTTTCTCATGCGTTAAACTGTGCATCATCAACATGGTCACTGCGCTGTCAATATCTCCTTCACAAGCCGCAAACCACTCTGTTTCACCATTAATATAGCTGACACCAAGACATGGATTAACTCCAATTCTACCAATCAGGTCAAAGCAGGCAATAGCAAGTCCATTCGATTGATGAGCCTGAATCAACTTCATCATCGCTTTCGCAAGCCGCGAACATTTCATAATATCATCATCCGTCGGTTCTTTAATCTCACTTGCATCCTTACGGTAATATTCATAAATCTCTTTTGCTTCGTCAACTGTGGTATTTTCATACAAATCAATTAACTCCGCTGGTGTTGTAACATCTATTTCGATTCCCAACTGCTTCTCATAATCCTCATATTTTCTTGATACACTGATAACCCATGGTTCAGGCCCGTTTATAATTGTGATCTTTCCATTTTTCACCGTGTCATAAGCTGCAACAATCTTGCGGTATCCAGAAAGCTGTTCAAAATTTTTCTTTAACACCACTATCTTTTTTTCATCTCTTTTCAAAACTCCAAAGGTATCCATCAGAGTGGGGGATGCATTCTTACAAAGCATCTTATCTGTCAATTCCAGAGAATAATTACCAGGAACATATCCTGCAAACAGAATTATTTTTTCAAAAGGCTCACTCAGTCTGATAATATCCGGCTGTACAGAACCACTGCACGGAACAACAATCAGAGTATCACAGTCTGTATATTGATTCGCTTCGCTTAAATCCCCATCGATCACCGTAACTACAGTATCACCAGCAAATTTTTCCTTTATTTCGTTCACTGCCTGTTTAATTTCATTTTTATTGTTCCAGTATTTTGTTGAGAAAAATAACGCTGTCATGTTTTTCATAATGTTTTCCACCTTCTATTATTTTGTAAGTTTACGAAGCAATATATAAACAAAAATCGCAGTAATAAAACCATTTAATGGCTGAATTCCCATAACCAGAAATTTTGACACGCAGATTCCACAAATCCATGCCGCAAATGCGCTGACTCTATAAGCAGGCATATTCTCGAACACTTTCACATACTCCCTCTCCACTATCATAAAATGTGCAACCAGGGTTCCACCTACTGGTGGAATAGCAGTACCAATAAGTCCCAGCATGGATAAGAATGTTGCTGTAAATCCCTGGGCAGTCATAACAATGCCGATAATTCCAGCGAATATACAACAAGGAATGATAAATGACTTTGCAGAAAACTTTCCATCATCACAATCTTCACTATTTCTAACCACTTTTGTAATATTTGCAAGTGCCTGTGCCGCAATAAACAACACAGCCTGTCCGCTCGTAATAGTCAACAATAAATAAATGCAAAATGCAACTGCAGACATATTAAGATTTGCCAGAATCTTGACGATATCGCTCTGCCCCGTTCCCAAAGAACAAATCAGTCCAACTGTTTCCAACAATGTAACACATAAGAAAGCTCCAATGGTAACAATCCACACATAACCAGTTTTTTTCACGAAACGTGTGATATCTGAACTGAAGGTCGCACCCGTCATCCAGCTTGCTGTCACCACGGACACTACCGTAAAGAATGAGGTCGGTGCAACCGGAACTGCTGCGGTAATATTAGCAAAACCGATTTTTTGCCCAATTGTGATAATTCCATAAACTACAAAAACTGCAATTGCCGGTACGCCAATTTTACTGATTACACTCATGCCTTTGAAACCTTTTAAATTTATCAGAGTTATCATAACCAGGTACAAAGCAAGTCCATAGTATGGTGAACCAAGATGAAACAGTGAGTCCATCATGCTCCCTACGAGTGCACTGTATACACTTACAAATACCAGTGAGAACAAACTGACGATCGTAGAGGTAACTACCTGACCTCTGATACCAAATACAGGCTTAAACATATCCGTCGAAGACCTCTGTGTCTTGATTCCTACATATCCGAGTATTCCTGCGTAAAATGCTAAAATCATATTGCCAACAAGCAGCGCCAGAACACCATCCATAAAAGTTAACTGATTTCCAACGTTTCCTCCTAAAACAAATGCAGTAACACTCAATACATAACCTGCAAACACAAAGAATACACTCCCTATACCTTTTGTTTCATTTTGCATAATACCCTCCAAATATTTTCAAATTGACTTTTATATTTGCTTCTCATATAATGACTTTATAATCTTTTCAAGAATGGAGAACTTGCATGGACTACTCTCATCTACCCGCTGTCAGTTGTGTTTACTCCGAAGAACAGCTTTTATGTTCCTTCGTCAATCCGAATAAACCATCTTTACATGAATCTGAAGCGCATTTTGAGTATGAGATGATTCTTGTAACTGCTGGTCGTGGTACCGCTGTCATTGAACACCAGAGCTATCCCATAGGCAGAAAGTCCCTCATTTTTATCAGTCGCCTGGAGCGACATCATTTTTTAATTCAAGAGCAACCTTATTGCCGTTTTGTTGCATCCATGTCAAGTGATTTAATTCTTACCAACATTAAGGACATTGAACTCGTTTCCATCTTTCTGCAGCGGCCAAAAAATTTCTGCCATGTAGTTCAGTTAAGCGATTCAGCTTTCCTCCTACTTCATCCCTTATTTGTAAGAATGACTAATGAATTTGTACGCAAAGATGCGTTTTTTACATCCCGTAGCGCATCTCTTGTAGTGGCTATCCTCATAGATTTGTACAGAACCCATCCTGAGGCCTTCCCAATGCGTAGTCACACAGGGATTTCTTTTGCTGTGGTAGAGACACAGCGATATATCAATGATCACTATAAGGAAAAAATCACACTGCAGAATATTGCCAGTCAAGTCTTCGTAAGTCGCCACTCTCTGTCTCTTGCCTTCAAAGACATTGTAGGGGACTCTTTCAAAGATTATTTAATTATGTTCCGGCTAACCGAGGCAAAAAAACTTTTAGTTACAACAGATCTGTCTGTGGAAGAAATTTCCGAACAAGTAGGTTACATCAACGTCAATAATTTTGTACGCATTTTTAAAAAGCGAGAATTCATAACACCACTTCAATATCGGAAAAAGTTTTCTTCATCACATAGCAAATTATAACATTATGTCTGCATCTTCTCTATATACGTGCAAATTCAAAAATATACCTTTTGTTACCTTTTGACAAAACAGTCCTTTTTAATGGTTCAAAATCACTTATAATTATGGTAGTCAAGACCATCAGCGTAGCCCAGCATCATAAGCTTAGGGAACAAGCAAAGGAATCTGTTATAAGTGGGCAGATTCTTTTATTATGATAAAATATAGGCAGGGGGCATGTGGAAAAATGTATTTAAAAAGATTCCCAAATTCTCAATAAAAAAATAATTTTATACTTGACAAGTAATTTTAATATGCTATACTGAGGCGGTAATCGGAGGACTTATAATCGTAAGTATAAGACCGGACAAGATACCGAGTAGACGGTTTTTCGGAGGCTACCCTTGCGTATGAGGGTGCCGGATAAGAATAGCCGTTTTAATCGGTTTTCTTATCCGGCTTTTTTATTTTGCACAATACAAGATATGATTAAAAGTCCATGTAATATCATGTTCGATCAAAAGGAGGAGTACATTATGGAAAAATAGAGATGTACGATGTGCGGCTAATTCATGAGTAAAAATTATCGGATGGCTTTGAATCCCCTGTTGTAAACAACCGTCTCAATACTATAGTACAAAATTTATTTATGTAAGTGGTTATCGGAGGACTTATAATCGTAAGTATAAGGCCGGATAAGATACTGAGCATACGGTTTAGCGGAGGGCACTCTTGCGTATAAGAAGCCCGGATAAGAGAACCGTTTTTGTTCAGATATTTTATCCGGCTTTTTTAATGTAAAAAGGAGGAATAAGCGATGGATTTTCTGAACGGAAAAATTAAACCGATGTACTTCAAATACCTGTCTGCCGCATTCGGAAGTGCCATGATCACCTCTATCTACTCTATCGTTGATATGGCGATGGTGGGCCAGTATCAAGGCCCCAGCGGTACAGCAGCACTGGCAGTCGTAGCTCCCGTCTGGAATATTATTTATAGCCTGGGACTTCTGATGGGGATTGGCGGTTCTGTTATTTTCAGCACGAAGCGAGGTAGAGATTCTGACAGACCAGGGGACGAAAATCAATACTTTACCGTAGCGGTAATTGGGTCTGTAATTCTGTCCCTGGTTGCATGGGCAGTCATTCTAGTTGCGGATCAGATAATACTCAAGTTTTTTGGAGCGGATGATACTTTGCTTCCCTTGGCCCAGGAATATATGCGGCCTATTAAATTTGTGTTCCCGCTCTTCCTGTTCAATCAAATGTTGGCCGCATTTTTGAGAAATGACAAAAATCCGGGGCTTGCTACATTGGGTGTGTTGAGCGGTGGTATCTTTAACATTTTGGGTGATTACATTTTCGTTTTCACCTTTAATATGGGTATCTATGGCGCGGGATTGGCAACGGCGATTGGTTCTGCAATCTCTTTCATGGTTCTGCTGACCCACTTTTTCAGCCGCAAGAATTCTCTGGTATTTGAACGGCCAGCGGCTATATGTAAGAAGCTGCGTGAGATTTCCGTAACCGGCTTTTCGACTTTCTACATTGATGTTGCGATGGGGATTCTAACTGTGTTGTTTAACCGGCAGATTATGAAATATCTCGGCGCAAATGCATTGGCAATTTACGGCCCAATCATCAACGTAAGCACTTTTGTTCAGTGCTGTGCTTATAGTGTGGGGCAAGCGGCACAGCCGATAATTTCCACAAATTACGGTGCGGGTAATGGGAAAAGGATTAAGGAAACTCTACGGTATGCACTTTATACAACGGCCTTTTTTGGTGTGTTTTGGATTACTTTGAGTTTCATTTGTCCGAATTTGTATATCCGAATTTTTATGGAACCTACTGCGGAGATTTTGGCGATGGCTCCAACGATTATTCGCTGTTACGCTTTGTCGTTCTTACTGCTTCCGTTAAATATATTCTCAACTTACTATTTCCAGGCGATACTCAAGCCCAAAGCGGCCTTTATCGTATCTGTATCGCGTGGTCTGGTCATCAGCGGCATTTTAATTTTACTTCTGCCGGTTATAGCCGGAGCCAATATGCTTTGGTTTGCGATGTCAATTACGGAATTGCTGGTCATGTTTTATGCTGTCAGCAGAATCCGCACCTATACGAAAAGATTACCTGGTGCGCCATTGACGGTAGAAAGGAGTTAATTTTTATGTATCAGATTATTACGATTGGACGTGAGTTTGGCAGCGGTGGCCGCGAACTGGGCCGCTTGCTTGCAGAAAAATTGAATATCGCCTATTACGATCAGGAAATCATTACGGAGATTTCCAAGCGTACCTCTCTTGCGGAAGACTATGTGCAACAGTTTGTTGAACAAATTCCGGCATTCCCGATTACAATTCATGTTGGGCGGAGTTTTTATCCAACAGTCAATCCTGTTTTTGAACAGCGAACCGCGATTTATGTGGAGCAACATAAGCTGCTGAAAGAACTTTCAGAAAAGTCCTCCTGTGTGATCGTGGGCAGATGTGCAGACTATATTTTGCGTGAAAAGGCTCCGTTTCGCCTTTTCGTATATGCGGACTATGAGAGCAAACTGCGCCGGTGCCGGGAACGGGCAGCCGAGGAAGAACAGCTTTCAGAGCAGGAAATGAAACGAAAAATGGCTGAGATCGACAAGGGACGTGCCAGATATTATGAGTTTTATAGCGACCAGAAATGGGGCGCACGGCAAAACTACGATTTGATGGTGAATACCTCTTATGCCGACCTGGAGAAAATCGCATTGGCGGTTTCTCGCTACATAAAGTGAGGTTCTAACAAAATATAACGCTGTATTCTTCGGAGGATATGCGGCCACAGCCGCAATATCGGAAAAGGAGTCGGGTGCGCTCGGTTACGTAAGGGAACCGGGCGCATTCTTTATTGCAGAAAGGATGATAGATATGAAACTTGTGCTACATTTTATCAAGCGACATTGGGTTTTGTGTGCCGTTACTATTTTACTTCTGTTTATTCCCACACTGGCAGCGGAAATGCTCAACTTGGGTACATCGGGCGCCTCTTTTAATCTGCTGGTAAACACTGGTATTAAGATGGCTGTGTTTTCTGTTATTTCCGGTGCCGGTGGTATTTTAGGCGGTTATACCTGCTCGGTGTTAGCCGCCCGTGTAGGTAAGGACATGAGAACTGCTATCTATGAAAAATCGCTAAAACTGTCCGTCTCCGATTGCGAACAACATTCTCACCGCCCGCCGATTGGAATGCCGCTAAAAAATTAGTATTCTGATACTTGGCAAACCACGACATACGAAGCCATTCCCACCAGCCAGGGGCTGATCCCATATTCACGGCAAACTGGCAGCAATACCAGTATAAATAAAGAATAACAGGTTGCCATATCTACAATCAGGAAACGGGTCACCAGAACAGCGATTGCTACCACGGGCAGAAACAAATAGATACGCTCCGCTAACAGAATGAAAACAGGGCCAAGAACTGTCCCTATCCACTGGTCGATTTTTGCCTCTGTAATGACAGATACCAGATTGATGGCCCCGCCCGTAAAGACAATTAACCCCCAGGGAATCCTGTTCTCAAAATCCTGTCATGTTGAAATTCCGGATACGGATAAAAAACATAATCCCAAAATAGCGGTAACCGCTGCCGGAATTCCAAGCTTTTGCTCCATAATCCATAAACACACATAGCCCAACAGGATTGCCAGTGCAACCTTCTCATCTTTTATTATCGGACCCAGATTCAGATACATAGCCTGGACTTTCTGCCTGTCACATGCTTTATCTCCGGATGGCCTGTATAAAACCATGATTGGAAACAGCCCCATAAGACCGCATAAAATCCCCCATGGCAGCGATTAAGAGCCAGATTGTTGTACTGGAAAAACTCCCAAATGCAATCTGAAACGGCGCAATTCCCAAAACCACCCATACACAGCACATGAGAAGAATCACTATATAATCTTCCATTGCTTTTGTAATCCAATTTCACCTTAGGATAACGGTTTTGAAAAGCAGTCATAGCCTGTGCTAATTCCTGAACACTGCGTAGTTCATTGCAGCCGATAGAAATAATGCCTGTCAATGTTTCTTCATTTTGCGCCACCTCACTCTTTGCTTTTTCTGCCATTGCAACTATGTCCTGCGCCCTGCGCCGGAATAAAAAGCCTTCATCCGTCAGCAAGACACTGTGATTGGTTCTCTCAAACAACTTTACCCCCAATTCATCCTCCAGCTGCATTAATTGGCGGGAGAGGGTTGGCTGTGTCACATGAAGCAGTTGTGCTGCTTTGGTGATATTTTCTTCTCTGGCTGCCATGAGAAAGTATTCTAAAACTCGGATATCCATTGGATTACCTCCTTTTTTACACAATATCATGCATGACATTCAAAATCAATACAGATATCCACTAGCAGAAGAACCAAAAGGCCCCAGGAGCATCCATCTCCCAGGGCCAAGGCATCTATTTCTCACGCCCTGAAAAACACCCATTTCCAGGCCGCAATTTCACTCGATTTTCTTTCAAAAACCACCACATCTTGTGGTCTTATCCATCGTATCCGTTCAAAAACCGCAAGTGGCATCTAAACTACCGTAGCTTAATGTACTGTTACAATAGAATAGATGCCACTGAATCATGATACTTCATAATAATGTGTGAATTTAAACTATTTTTCAAATCTCCCCAAAACTTCGGCATTTTCTACTGACATGTCTAATATTTCCTGCCTTCTGTCTAAAACCCCATATGGTGGCTTACCATACGTTACTGGCCCATTTTACCCTCCCAACATCGGTTAATCAATCGCCTGTTCTGTCTCATCTCCACATCCGGTCAGTTCTTGCCTTTGGACACCATAGTAGTAAATATTGTCTGATAAAATATATATTTACCTGGTTATTCATGGTCTATCCAATGATGATACCGCCGTTTACCCCTCTCCCCAGGATAGCATATTGCCATCTTCCCCATCCTGTTGGTATTCCTCACAGTAATCAAGGTAATATGTCACGTCAAAACCATCCGTTTCCGTATATAGTTCTGCCACTTCTGGCCGTTCTCGAAGCATGTCACCAATCAACTGTTGAAGTTGGGGACACTCCTCAATGCGCAGGCCACAGTGTTCATCCAGTTCAGCAAAGTATATCATCCAGTTCCCGCTTGATGTATTTTGGGTGCCGTCCTGTATGATGAACTCTACTAACGCCTGAAGTTTCTCATCCACTTCTGCCATCTATCATGCTCCACTTCTTTCAATGCCTACGGGTGTACTGATTCAATTCATGCCTCTGGACATATCATAGTTCCCCTGCCATATGTTCCCTGCCTTTTCTCTCCCCTGTTCCATCTTCCTCTCGATTGGTCGTATTCCGTCTTTCCTGCCCCCTCATACCTGCCCTTCCCTCACCTGACTCCCGGCTTTCAATGTATTCCCTGACTGCTGGCGGCACATATTTTTCATACAGTTTCTGCAACGTCTGTTGGAGTTCTGTCTCCAGGTCCGCCTCTTTCTTCCTCATGTACTTTTCCAATGCAGACAATTTTTCCTCATCATATCTCAGTTGTATGATAGCCTTCTTCATAGAAAACCTCCTTAAATTCCGCTGACTTCTGTTAACTTAAGAAGCCAATCCATCCTCTATCCGCCTCTGTACACATGGCCTGCCCCTCTCCTGTATCACAGATAGACAGCTCCTGTTTCTGGACGTCATAGTAATAAACATGGTCCGATAAGATTTCCTCTTCCCCCACCTCATTTTGATTTATGCACCGGACCATCTCTTCCAATTCGTCGTATATGCCATAATCAGGTAAGACAATCCATTCATGGATAGAGCACGGCAGAAGGATAAAATTTCCACCTTTGATAGCAGCAAGTTCCTCCACAACTTCCGGGTACAGAATGCAGGAAGCACCATATAAGCCATCCTTGGTTGTTAACACACTCCAAATCTTGTTACGTTCCGGGTCATCATGCTCATGGTTACTTTCAATCTGCAGGCTTTCACCTAATTCGCTGATGACCTGCTGAATGCCCTTTATGATATGGGGTGCATTCTCTCTGCGTTGCTCCATGGCTACACGAAACAGCTCTTCTTCCCCCCGGACTCCCAGTCTCTCTATGCTCTCATTATTTAAAATGGCAGTCATCGTGTCCCCCTGTGCATCCTTAACCGCATACCGGTAAATGAGCGCCAAATCTGCAACCATCCGATGCGGGACCTGGGCCAGCAGCTCCTGATTCTTGTCCGCGTGAATCAACTCCATGCGGATGTTATCCAGAATCCGGTCCTTCTTAAAAAGTGGACCCTCCAACTGATTTCCTATTCCCTCCCTCTCGACCAAGGTCAGTAACCGGCCGGCAATCTCATCCGTTCCTGTCCCGTACAGTACGGATTCAGCATAGTACGTATCCATGGAAATGGAAGGCCATGCCTGTTGGCCGGGTATCGTTATAACGATTGCAAGGTTGGTTTCCTGATTCACTTTCATAGGATTCCTGACTGAGACATCATAATCCATTCCTCTTTCCTGGTACGCTTCCTTCAGTTTCCCAGCGATTACCGATACAAATTCCTCAAAAAGCAAGTGTTTTCCTCCCTGTTTTCAAGATGGTTCTTCCATTGTTTCCTACATTCCCATCTGCATACCGGTGCTTTCCTCTTCCACCTGGTCTGCTCCATCCGTCTTAGGTGTGTCTGGTTTTGAGGACGCTGCCGTAGCAGTCTGCCGTTCCTGCTTTTTATTTCGTTTCGTCCCGCTGCTTGTTGCAGTCCCCTGCACTACCTCCTGTACCTCTTCTGTATCCGGCGCAACCTCACCCGTCATCTGAAACTGGATAAAATCTCTGGTGGGTTTGGGAACCATCCTGTTATACAGTCTTTCCAGCTGCTCCTCCATCAATGTCTCCAGACTCTGCTGCTCACGGTTCAGAAAAAATAATAAAACATTCAGTTTATCCTCTGGGAATTCAATTGTAATGTTCTTCTTTGTCATAATCATTTCCTCCTTACATTTTCATTTCGGGTGCCTGGATATCATCCTCATCGGCAACCCATAACCTATAATCCCTGTCACTGCAGTACCCTCAACACAAAGGAATCCGGCTTTCGTTCAAACTGTATCTTCATTTGCATGCTCCTCCCGACCGTACTGAGCAGGGCAGGCCGTCCATACAGGACCTGCTTGTCTGCATCGAACAGATTCCTATATACCACCTTGCCGCGTGATGATGAGGCATCCACTACCATCCCATTTCCTGCATACACACCTACATGGGTGATATTCATATAGCGTCCGTTAGGTTTATGGGACCAGAACACCAGGTCGCCTGGAACAAGACTGGACTTTGCCACTACCAGCTCATGTTCCATACAGTACTGCGCCTGCTCTGCTGCGGTCCCTGGAAGATGGACGCCCAGCTGACGATAGGCCCATAGGGTAAGGTAACTGCAGTCTGTATACGTTCCCTGCCCACGTTTTTCCTGTGAATATGGGTCCCCCAGCCTGGACATAACAAGCTGTACGGCCAGGCTTCCTGCTTCTCCTTCCGGCAAATCCCTGCAGATGGCTTCGTATTCTTCCGGTGTGAGGGTCCCGTTCCAGTCAGACCAGTCCACAAAACCATCCCCTTCCGTAGGTGCACCTACTCCATATACCATCCGGTAGTAGATTTCATTTGCGTTAGCCTGGTCCATGTCACTTACCGGCTTGATGCGTGAACGGATATTTCCATAAATCTCCGGCTGACTGGTAAGCGGGATTGCCACCAGATAGGTTTCCTCCGTTGTGTTTCCTTCCTCATCCGTCTCTTCTCTGGTTCGTTCTTCGTACCGCACAAAGCAGTCCACGAACTCCTGCGCTGCTGACAATGGGACAGGGAGGCCATCGTAATCATAAAAAAGCGAATAAAAGATGGATTTCACCAGCATACCATCCATCTCCCCTTCCTCAATCAGGCCCGTGACTTCGTCCATTGCATTACCAATCCGGCGGAAGCTGTCCTGCATCCCTGCAATGAACTGCCGGTATTCCTCTGGTGTCCCTTCCGGTACCTGTCCATTTTCAAATACAGTCCGTACCGCATCCTGGTTATGCCGGGTCATCCCCGCCAGCGTTCCCATCATGAACAGGATAACCATGAGGATAGGGGATAGGATGACTCCCATCACAGTCACCATTCGTTTCCGGTTCGTTTCATCCGCTGCCGCAAGGATGGACGCCTTTGCTATGGCCCCCAGAACAGGTGCTGCCATCCGGACTCACCTCCTTCCTGTTCATCATTGTTGGAAATCCATCCCAGCCATCCCGTTCTTCTGGTCCTCCTGCTGCATTGCCATCTGCTCCGAATAAGCGACGGCGTTCTCCAGTACCGCCGGAGTGAATCCTGCATTCCGATAGCCTTCCCGAATAATGTTTAAATATCTGACGGACGGATGGCCAAAGGAATGGCCTGGTGTCATGACATATACCATTGCATCCATCCGTTCCCTTCCCATGGAAACCTCCACCTGTTTTTTCCCATATAGTTGCGGATAGCCCTCATAGCGGTCCAGGGCAGCCTCATCCGCTCTCTGGATTCTCCATATCAGGACAGGTACACGGCTGCCCTGTTTGGGTTCGATGGTCGCAAATGCCTGTTCCCGGTGACCTTTAAACAGCAATTCATGGTCCATAAGTTCTGCCAGCCCTACGACCCTGGCGGTCGGGCACCTGCGCTGCATCTGGGTCAGGCTCAGGTTTGAGCCATATGCTACATATAATATTCCTTCCTCCATTCTTACCTCCATTCCAGTCCCTTACATAGAAATGGACGGGCCAGCTTCCTCTGTCCTGTCCCGTCCATCCTGGTTTACATATGCTTCCTTTTCACGTTTCGCCCGCAGGCGTTCCTTCTGTCTCTCTGCCTGGGCCGGGTCCTTCCAAGCGATGCAGCCATCCAGATGCTCCAGCAGATGCTTTCTTGTATTGGCAAACTCCTCCCCGATTAATCCCAGACGCAGCAACCAGGTACGGAAGGTATATTTTTCGTTGGTGCTTGCAGTCTTCCTCCTGCTGGCACATTTCTGTATGAGCGCCTGGTAGCTGATGGCCAGGCAAAGATGGATATACGCCTTCACCTTCCCGGCATGGGTCGTGGAATTAAACAGGCGGAATTCAATGGTTCCCTTCTGGAACACGGAGTGCAGGTTCAGGCAATGATAACGGGTCTGGTCATAGTGCTTATTGGCCCGTTTCTTTCCCCCGTACCAAATTCTGCTTACTTCGTCCATATTCTTCGGCTTTTCATGGTTAATCTGCTCCAGGAATGACGTATCCACCGGCTTGCAGTATTGGTTTTTCCGTGCCACCTCAACCTGAAGCGCCTTATAAATCAGGTCCTCCTTACTCGCCATGATGTTGGTAATGTTCCTCAATGTCCTTGCGTTATGGGGGGAGGCATCAACATGGATATGGATGCCGCAGGATTTGTTGGCCATGGCCCCGCCGTGACGCAATTGTCTGACAATCTCCTGTATATCCGGGATGTCCAGGTACCGGCAGATAGGGCTTACCACCTCCACCTTATATTCATCACTGGCTGGACCGCTTTTACATTCTGCTGTTATACTGCCGTCATACACCACCTGCCAATGACGCCCCTGTCCATCCGGTATCTTATAGGAATAATAAGCACCCCCTTCATAAATAGGCGTCTTCATCATATATCTCCCTATGATATCCGCTGCCTTCTTACGCGATAGTCCGGTCAGTTCTATCTCAATCCCAAACCGCTGGTCACGCATACCAGGCCCCTGATAGTTCTCCTGCTGCTTTGTCATCGCCCTCCCGCCTTTCCGAACAGCCTGGCCTTATAGGCCGGGGCCTGGATCATCAGGTTGTAGCGTTCATTCCCGCACTTATAAAGGCACACACCACGCTGGGGATATTTGATTAAGTTGTACTCGCTCTGTTCCAGTTGAAGGATATCCATATAGAATCTTGCATCCACGGCCCCTGCATTGAACAGAAAACTATGGGTCGGGATGGCAAAAAGCGGCTTGGTGTATTCCGCAATCCCCGGCAGGTTATAGTCCTCCAGGTTCTGACTTGACAGGATGACGGCACTGTCCTTCTTCCGCACCCGTTTCATGAAGTTTCTGACATACTCAACCGCTGTCAGGTTACTGAGGAACAGATAGAATTCGTCAATACTGACAACGGTCTTCCCATTGGTCAGGAGAGCATCACTCATGAACGACAGTACGTTGAACAGCATTGCGTTCCGGATGTTTTTGCTGGCCTGCAACAGTCCCTTCACGCCGAACACGATAAAATGGTCATCTATGATGTTGGTATGTCCGTCAAAGAAGGGGGCCTCCGCTCCCCTGCACATGGAGTGAAGACCCAGCAGGATTTCCTGAAGCAGGTCCGCCGTATACAGATGGCGCCTGTCATCGTCAAAGGCCTGGTACTCCGCCTCAATCAGCTGGTACAGGTCGGAAAGGACCGGGTAATCCGCAGGTCCCAGCCGTTTGAAATCTGTCCTGTCCGTAAAACCGCACCGGCCGTATAGTTTTCCAACCATGATTTCAATCACATCGATATGCTGGTCCGTGAAATCCTTATAGGACCGGAAAAAGTCTTTCAGGAATGAAATGTGCTGGCTCAGCCTGCTGGTCTGACGGAATGCCATGGGTGCTTCTGTGTCATCCGGGCTTCCGTCTTCATCCCAGCACCGTACCTGCAGCAGATTGATTTTGTATCCGCCAGTCATGAGGTCAATGTAACAGCCGCCCAGCTTTTCTGTCAGGTCCTGGTATTCTCCCTCCGGGTCCAGGCAGATGATGTTCATCCCCGCCTCCCGCATGTTGCACAGGATAAGTTTGAGCAGATACGATTTTCCCTGCCCGCTGTTGCCCAGAATGAGAATGTTGGCATTGGTCTTATCATCCGCACGCCGGTTAAAGTCCACGATGATGTTGCTCCCGAATTTATCCCGGCCCAGGTAGAATCCATTCGGGTCTGTCTTTCCGGAATAGTGGAATGGGTACAGATTGGCCACACTGCTGGCTGGGAGCACCCGTTCATACTGTTCCCTGAACACATTCCAGCCGGATGGCATCACACTCTTAAACCCCTGTTTCTGTCTCATGAGCAGGCGGTCCACGTTCAGCTTGGAACGCACCAGTTCGGTCAGTACCTCCGCCTGAAGCAGCTTGAGCTGTTCCGGGTCCGCTGCCGTCAGCTCGATGTACACAGCCGTATGCAGAAGCGGTTCCTTATTCCGGTGCATTTTTGATATAATGTCTGCCACATCCTGCAGGTTATTACCTGCGGTGATGGTGTCCTGCAGGTTCTCCGTACTTCCCTGCCGCATCCGGTTCTTGTTGGCGGCATTGCTGATGATTTTCCGTTCTTCTGCCGGTGATACCTGCCGGGTGTAGATGCGAAGGGTCACCCCGTCCTTTTCCCCCAGGTTGCGCAGGATGGCCTGCTCCTCTGTACTGGTTGGGTACTCCCTGAGTGCCCACACGCACCGGTAGGTATTCCCGCACACGTAATGGTCCATTTCAAATTGAATGACGGACGGGCTGACCATGTCAATAAAATCCTTCACATATACCGCTTCATCCCTTCGGTTTCTTCCTTTTCTTCCGATTGTTCTCCCTCCTTCCCAATCAACGGTCATGGAATATCACCCATCGCTCACCATCCGATTCCTCGAACCGCTCCGTGGTCACGTTCTGCTCAAAGTACACGGCCAGGACCCTGCGAATATCATCCCCATCTGCGCGTCTGGTCGTAAATCCCTGGTCGTTCAATGTCTTCTCAATCCGGTTCAAATAGGGTGACACCTCTTTTTCTTCCTCCCCCTGAAGCCGTACCACAAGGATAAATTCACGTGCCGTAGCCATCTGTACCTGAATCTGGTCCAGAAACACCAGGTCTGCTTCAAGGAGCTTCCTGATTGCGGGGTTCTCCTCCTCTTCTGCCCGGTCCTGAAGGTATTTCTTGTTATCTTCGAAGTTCTCCCTGCTGTTCAGGCACAGCATCTCCAGTTCCGCCATTCCTTTGAGTACCGTCATAAGTCCATATATCCTGGCAGCCAGGCTTGACTCCGACAACACGGACAGATTACTTGGATGGAGCAGGAAGAACACTAACTCACCATGCCCCACGGTCCGCAGGCTGTAGTCCGTTATCTCCTGGATACCAATCAGCTGTCTTGTCCCTTCCGTCTTCTGCCGTTCCCTTTTGTCCCTCTTCATTCCCTCCTCCATTCATAGGTCTGCTGCTGAGTCACAAAAAAAGCACACGCATACCGGATAATATCCTGGATGCGTGTACCATCAAACTGGATGGACAAAAAACCATACACAGCTGTCAGCACCATGGGAAACAGGACCCCGCTCACGGAAAAACAAGCAATGGAAAACACCGCCCCTATGCCTATAAGGCCAAGGTCCCTTAAGTCCCATAACCACAGGGTCGCCCTGGCCCTTAAATGGTCCGGATACAGATAAGTCATCCCATTAACCTCCTTCCTGCTGCATTCCTCTCATTTCTATCCCTTCTATCTCATTCTGTCTTTCACTCGGCAATGCAAGAATTTCATTCCTGTCCACAAACCGCATCTCTTTTCCGATTCCTTTGGCGAACTCCATCTCCTGCTTCATACCTGGGGTTATAACATCCCCGCATATCCAGATACAATCGCAGGCTTCCATGAGTCTTAATCCCATTTCCATTCCCAGACTGCGTTCCACAGGATTCCTATCATCCAGGAATGCGGGATACATTATATGGGGAATCACGGGTATGCCTCCCTGCATCGCACAATACCGGCCAGCCTGTCCCGCAAAGGCAAGGTTGGCCTCCACATCCCCTGCATAAGGACTTGCAATATATACCAGTCCCATCGTCATTTTGGTATCATAGTCACCACCGTCCTTGTAAGATTGATTGCACTTTGGGCCGCATAAACCGAGCCCATCAGGTTTGCCCTGGTACTTGTATCCATGCCGAACTGCCCTGCTATCCTTGGTACCTCACCACTCGCCAGCATGATTCCAATTCCTAAAAGGGCGTGTTCCCGGATGACCAGGAGTCCCGCTGTCAGAAGGGTAGCCTGCAGGAACGTTGTCAGGCACAGGCCGATTACCTGTCGGCACCAGTTCATGAACCCATCCACGTATCCCCTTGGGACAGAGAACATATACAGACTCCCCACTGTAATCTGTGTAAGCAGGATGCCCCCTCGCTTAAGGTTGGCGAAGAATACCTTGATAATCGCATATCCCATCATGATGATGAGGAAGATTGTAAGGATTCCATTTCCCATCGGGTCCAGCCCCCCATACAGAGAAGACAGGTCCGCGTCCTTCAATGAGCCCGCGGATGACAGGTTATCCATGATGCCTGCAGCAAGCTCTGTTACTCCGGTGCCCTGCCCGGATATGGCGGAACTCACCTGTACCTGCATCGTGATGGCCAGACGGTACAGCTCTACCGGCACGGTGGAGAACAATCCAACCGCCATGAAACCCTTGATTGCATTGAGGGCGGTATCCTTCACACTGCCGCGGCCTGTCTGATATTCAATGGCACATTCAAAGGCAGCCACCACCAGTCCGGTTACATACAAGGCCCAGGCCAAATAGACAAAAAACTGGACAATCCCCTGGACCCAGCCCAATTCGAATATCTCTGCCCCCATGTTTCCCATCATCCCGAAGAATGCTCCCAGGAATCCCACCAGCTGCCCGTAAAACCATTCAATGATATCCTCAAATACTGTATCTACTACAAAATCCCATATGAACACCTCTTGCGCCCACCTCTTTCCCCCTCAGAGAGCCGTTTTATCAACACAACTGCTGGCCCCGCACCGGTTCCTGGAATAGCTCCACATACATCCGGACTGCATCAGTGAGCTGTTGGTAATCATCCCTGGTTGGCCTGTACACATACCATTCTGCTTTTCCCTGATACCCCCATACATAAGGACTGATTCCTTCCCGGAAGTTCGGATTATCGGTCTTTTTTATCCCCCATAGGTCGCGAAAATATAGAAGCATTCGGTCAATCTCTCCCTCATTACGGTTCAGCAGGGTTACTTTCAATGCCTCATAGTGGTCCGCATAATCACATGTGGTAAAACAGATTTTTACCCGTATACTATCGGTCAGCCTGCCGTAGCATGCATTTCCAATAAAACGTTTATCCATAATCACGGAGTCATACGCAAATATTTTTTTAAGTTCCTGTTCAAAAAAAGTCATGGGCTGTCTCCTTCTTTCTTATCATGTTTGGGTCATGGTTCCTATGGCTGGGGCATACTCCTGTCCCTTTCCTTGGACCAGCTCAACCGGATTGTCTGCCGATGTGAGAAGCACATCGAGACGTTCCACCAGTTCTGTCATATGTTCCTGCCAGCCTGTCCAATCCTCTTCCTTGAACCATCCGCCCCACTTCATCCCCTGTGCTTCCATCAGTCCGGCATTTTTCCTACTGTTCTTAAGGGTATCCTCTATATAATCCCGGACCCATTGGATGGATTCCCTGGTTGCCGTAAATGAGGTGATTCCTCCGAATTTGTTGGATTCCTCGTCATAGTCAAGACTGCCGATATCCCGTTCCAGGAATTTTACCATGATTTCAGCCAGTGCCATGGGGCTGGTATGGGATTGTCCATCCGTGACCTCCGGCGGTCTGTTCCATTCATCCTGATTCAAGGACTGTATCACCTTGCTAAGTTCCAATTGTCCATCCTGTGGCAGGTGTTCCCGTATGAATCCTACCGCATCCAGTCCGGCATCAGACTGCATGGCTGTGATTCCCCAACATCCCATTTGCGCCCTCCTTATTTCAATCCTGAACAGGTGATTATCCTGCCAGTACCTGCTAACTCCTTTTACATTCCAAGAATCTGCCAGTCAATACTTGTAAAAGGGCGGTGTTTATAGTTGACAATATCAACCCTCGATGATATGCTTGAATATATAATATCAACCCTCGATAAATAGGAGGATTAGAGATGGGTAATAAACGCATAGAAGTTGTCAGTGAAAGTATGTTTTACACCCTCATGGCTTTTTTGCATGGTGAATACAGTGGAGCGGAAATTGCAAGCATAGTTGAAACTTTAACCAAAGGTCGTGTGCAATTGGGGCCTGCAACACTTTATACCATATTAGGTCGTTTTAAAGAAGAGAAAATTTTAGTAGAAACTCGCACGGATGGTCGCAAGCGTATCTACCGTATCACCGACAAAGGCATTCAAATGTACTACAATGAGCGTGAACGACTTACACAGTGTCTTGCAGATAGTAATACTTGGGAGGAGGAACAAAGATGAAATACCATTATAAAAGACCACCGTTTGATTTTTACGATACCGTTGCCTTTGAGTGTTGGCTTTCTGACATGGCGAAAAAAGGCTTGGTTTATGAAGGGAATAACCTTGCATATTTCCGTTTCTTAAAGACTGATCCGCAGGAGGTCTGCTATCGTGTTGAGCCTACAACAAATGATGAAGTAATGCCGTCTGAGGAGATGCTGTCTGACTATGCGGATGCCGGTTGGCAATTTGTTGCCCATCAAGGTAATCAATTCTTTATTTGGAAGTCAACACGAGCTGATGCAACGGAGCTACACACCGATCCCATCGTACAAAGCGAGAGCTACCGTAGGCTGTGCAAAAGGTTAACGCATACAGCGATATACACTGGTATTGGCGTAATTGCTATTTTGACAATGTTGCTCGGAGGATTTCTTGTTTCCGACCGACCTGTCACATTATTTTTAACAAGTCCTCTTTACATTTTTCTGGCAGTAATGGATTTATTTCTTGCTGCGCAGGTGGTACAACAGGCAAAAAGAGCCTTGCAGACAAAGAAACTGCTTGCAGATGGAATTTGCCTCGACCACAAGAAAGATTACCACAAAGAATATCGTGGCTACCGCATTGTCAATAGGGTGACACTACTACTCTCTATTGCAGTTATAATCACTTCGCTGTTAACCTTGACAACTAACTGGACAAAAAGCGTCATTGATGTGACAAAGCCTTTGCCATACCTTTCGTTGGATTTAATTGAACAAAGCGAGGAATTTGCCTGGGCAGAACCGATGTTTATTCTCGACTCGGATTTTGATTACAATAACTATGTGGACTATTCTTGGACACTCTTGGTGCCTGAGCATTATGAAATTCATCAAAATGGAGCAGAGCAGTCACACAAATGGCCTGATGGAAGCGGTTATTATTCTCCAAGTGCAAGTACAGAATATTATCGCTTAGCATTTTCTGCTTTTGCACCGGCGCTGTTTGATGAACTGATGGAGTTGCACATATGGGAAAATGAGGAATACACAATCTACGAGCCTGATGCCTTTGACCGTACCGTGCTGGCGGTGAATGAGGAATACTGCATGAGTCACCTATTTGTCCGGTGGGGCAATCAGGTTATTTACATTCGCTATCAGGGTTATGCTGACTTGGGTGAAAGACTTGATTTACTTGCGAATGTTTTCTCCAATCGGTAATATACGAAGAGTGTGTGAAGAAAAGTCTGTAAAAGCTGATCTTCTATGATAATAACTGGGCTGAAAGTTCTTTCTTGGACCTTCAGTCCTTGTATTATATATAACAGCAACTACT
>NZ_JADNMD010000022.1:0-27459 GCF_015556325.1 Clostridium sp. 1001283B150225_161107_B6
AGTAGTTGCTGTTATATATAATACAAGGACTGAAGGTCCAAGAAAGAACTTTCAGCCCAGTTATTATCATAGAAGATCAGCTTTTACAGACTTTTCTTCACACACTCATGAAGGCTGGTATAATCAAAACTTTCTCTTACTCGTTTACCCCTATGTTTTTAATATTGGAAGCTATATTTATCTAATACGATATTTTATCTTAACCCTTCTATGATTATACTGTTCCTGCTGTGTCATAAGACTCAATTTACATATTATAGCCATTAATACAGCAATCTCAACTCCATCATTTACAAGTATTGTTTCTGTAATAAGCGAAATGCCTATCATAAGCCACATCATATTAAGCGAAAAAGTATTTTCGTTATTAATTCCTTCTTTAGTTAATCCAATTAAAAATAATAATAAAATAATAATCAATCCTAAACCTATAATACCAAATTGTGCCATATAATATGGATAACCTGCATCACCAATTGCAGCAGATACAGTACCATTTTCATTATAAAATCCTGTAATATGTATCGTATTATATACCCCAGACATCATTTTGGCTGATAAATGGGATGCAAAAGTGCCAAATCCAGAACCTATTGGCATGCATATATTCATTAGTTTTAGACCGCCCATATATAAAGTTTCTCTTGGTGAAGTTGAATAGGAAGCATATAGCATAAGCTTATTATAAGAAACTGCCATAATGAGGCAGAAAATAATGTACCAATACAAAACTTTTAATCTCTTAAACCACCAGCTTCTCCCATATTTTACAAATACATATATAGCAACAAATATAAATCCTCTTGTTCGCATACCTAAAACAAGAGTTCCTAATAACATAATTTCATCTATCAAAGTACAGTCTTTTGCAGCATTCAATGCTAACAGTATCATCATTGCAAATGTTGTCAAATATGTCGGATGTGAAAACAAAAACATATAAGGATGAATTCCATGCCTATATTCTAATTGAGATAAACCTATATTAAAAAACATGGATATTATTCCAAAAATAAAAATTATAGCTATTATTAGTTTAAGAAATGGAATAATTCTATAAAATACAGATGCAAGTTTCCGGGTTAGATTAAATTCACATAGTGCGAAAAGGGTTAACGGAAATTTTAAAAAACCAACAATATCTCTTATTATCGCATTAGCTGATAGTTGATATCCAAATATAATATTCCCCATAAGACCTACAATAATTATGCTAATAAGTGTCAAGAAAAATATTAGTGCATCTTTTTTAATTCTACTATTTGTTAGCCTAATTATTAATACTATAAATATTATTATAAATAATAGCTCATCCCAATAATTAAAAAATCCATTATTAGGCAAATACCTTATTATTATATCTGGAAATAAAATTACACAGATAAAGACTATTTCTAACATAATAAGTTACCCATTTTCTTAAGATTTTATAAAATCAGTTCATAACCCAAGATGTTCAGCCAACCGACTAGAACTATTGCCATCATGAAAAGTAAACATCTTATTTAAAACCGATTTTCTTTGAGTGTAATATTCATCTTCTCCATTATTTAGTGATACAAAGAAATTAATTAAATTTTCAAAACAATATATTTTCATACCAGGCATAAAATCTTTGGGATTTTCAACTATAAAACCAAGTTTGTATTCATTTATGTCATCAAGTGTATACGCAATAGGTCTTCCTGTATGTAAGAAATCTGTTCCGGAAGATGAATAATCACTAATCATTGCATCTGCATCTACCATTAGTTTATAATTATCTATATCTAGTTCTTTCACTTTATTACCATCTATTACAATAATATTGGTATCCGAATATATTTTGATTTGTTCCAAATCCTGCATTGGATGTATCTTGATTATCAATAGTATATCTAAACTATTTAGTATATTATTAAGTTTTTTATATTCTTCTATGTCACTTACAATTGGTATACCCATTGTATATTCGATTGAAGAATCAATGCGATTATCTATTTTTGACTTTCTAAATGTTGGCATCCATAAAACTACCTTATTAAAAGTATAATCAGTCAGCTTGCTCAAATCACCTGATTCAAGATTGTATAACACATCATGACACGGATAACCTAATATTATTTGTTTATCATTAGGATACGGAATCGATAATAAATCAGCCTGAATTGATTTCAAGTATTCAGAAGGTGCTAGAATATAAGTCATGCTATCAGAAACAGATATATTGCCTTTAGTATTTTTTAATGCCATTGCACCATGCGTCAGGTAATATGCTTTCTGCCCATCTCTAACGATTCCTAATGCGTCTTGGCAAGTTAATATATACTTTGCATTTGACAGATAGTAGTCCTTTTTTAAACTTGGTTTATATATTCCATAGCATTCCACATTTTGTGGAAGAGCCTCTGGTTTTTTATTCCTAATAAGCCATACTATTTTATACCTGTCATTATATTTGTTTTTAATTAAGTAATTATAAAAGGCCCCTCCGTTCGAATCAAAATCATTATGACTTTCTATAATAATAATATTTTGTAAATTTTGATTTTTAAAAATCACTGCAAATAGTCGTTGTATTACGAAGTCAATCTTATATCGCCAAATAACCTGGCAAGTTCTTTTTAATCCCCTTTTTTTAAGGTAATACAATATGTTCATCTGTTTTTTAACCCCTCTAAACACTTAGAAGCTTTTTAGCTACCATTTTCAATTCTGATAGATTTATTATCATTAGAAAACATACACACATGATTTGCCCTACATAAAAGTGGTTCAAATGATGTTCAAATATCACTTGCAGTACTAGCAATGCATATGTTACTATATTTTTCAAAAAATTATAGTTTAATCTCATGATTTTTTTTAAATACAAAAGTCTTATTTGCCACATAGCGAAATAAGCAATAACAGTTGCTATTGCAGCCCCTGATGGTCCCAATTTTGGTATTAATATAATGTTCAATATGGTATTTATTACCGCAGATAATATAGTTGTTGTTGCTATAATGTGTGTTGACCTAGCCGCTGAAAAAATACTACCAATAAAGGCTGTTAAAGTATTAAACATAGTTGCTATAACAAGAATAGATGAATATCTCCAAGCAATAAAAAAATCATCTGAATATAAAAAGCGTGCCAACGGAATATTCATTATAATTATCATTGAACATCCTACAGCCATAACTGCTCCATAAACATTATATGTTTTTGAGAAAAAACCATCTTTATCTTCTGGATCAAACTCTTTGATTGCTGATAAATTCCATGCCTGGCAAAACACAATTATACATGTATCTAATATATGAGGAATTTTTCCCGCAACTGAATATATTCCAGTTTCAGCAGTACCACATATACCTGTTACAAAATATTTATCTAATGATCCATTAATCCATAAAGCTATATTATTAAAAATTAGTGGCATACAATATTTCAACATACCTATCTGGGTTGCCTTTTCCAACTTAGAGAAAAACATCTGACGAATTGTTTTCTTAGCTGCAAAAATACAATATATTGATGCAACAATTGGCCCCGTAACCATTGATATAAGATAGCCCAGGATTCCTACCTTTATCACTACTAGGAATAAAATATTGCTTCCTATTATTACCCCCGAAGATATCACACCTGAAACCGCTACTGCTGATACTTTATCTATACCTCTTAAATAATTTGTCATTATTTGATAAAAAGCAGAAGAAACAAAAAACAAGAATATAAAAACATAATAAATCACAGGCCAATTAGATAGTTCCACATAACAGGCCAAACCTAATAGTAAAGCACATATAATAGTTCCAGTAAATAGCACCTTTATGCCAAATGAAAGTATCTTTTCACTATCTTCGACCTTTTCGATTGAAAAACGTAATACCGAATCAGCTATATTAACCGTTAAGATATATATAAGTAATATTCCCGTTGTATTAATAAGATCTGCAGTACCATACTCTGTCGTTGTTAGAACAGCGGTATATATTGGTATAAATAAAAAAGAAAGAATTTTGGTACTAAATGAACTTACAGCAAATATGGCTGTATTTTTATATAAATATCTATACTTATTTGCTGTGTCTTTCATTCATATTCCTCCTTATTTAGTTAAGTGTTTTTCCACGTCTTTCAAGGATTTTTAGTGTCATATCTCAGATGCTTTCTTCTCCGATAACTGATTCGGCCCTCACTGTTATGTTTGCCCAAAATATTTGATATGATTGAATAGCCTGCCAGTTTCTTCAGCTTTCTGGTGTTATCCTAACGACTGATATCACCTATGTCTGCTACAAATCGGCTGACTGAAAGCATACCAATTCTCTTATTCGACACTATCTTATCAAGATACAAAACCGTTTTCAGTGTATTGGTTATCTTCTGCAAGATTACCTCCAACCTAAGTTCATACACATCTATGGCATTAACAAATTCCTTTAACTCTATTAGTGCAGTCTCCGATGCTTCCTTGTTTCCAACGCTGAACTTCGCTACCATGATTAGGTTCTTTGCCCTCTTCTTTCCGGCACCTCTCAGTCTTGCTTTCCTCGGAGTCTAGTTCACCTCTCTTCTACAAAGTATAAATCCCGGTCGGTAGCTCCTGGTATAATATTAAACGCTTTAAGAGTATTGTTTTATATTGTCCTTCCTAAGATTTTTTTAATCTTAAAATATCTTTGTACTCCAATTAATGCTACAATTCGTCGTTTTAATCGTTCTTTTCCTCCTGCCCAGGAAGCACTATAATGATGAATTGAAATAGTTTCTTCACATAACAAATTTTTTGTCCTGCCTGTCGATATAGGATCCATGTATTGAGATGGATAAACTGTTACTCCTGGCAAAAAGGACACCTCACACAAACTAAATTCTCCCAGAGAGCTTATAGCTTCTGTATTTAGTTTCGGACATTCTATATCAATTCGCTTCTCGTTATCAAATAATACGTGCTCATATACATCAAGCATCTTTTTTACTACATTGCTATGTTTTTCTGCTCCAAATCCTAAACCTGTATTGCATCTATTTCCATTTTGTTCAATTCCTATATAACTCTCATTAGTTAAAAGAGAATCCAGTGATTTAATTAACTCAACATCAGTATCTAAATATATGCCACCGTAATCAAATATTATTTTCAATCTCGCATAATCTGATACAAATGCCCACGCTTCTGATTCATATGCCGCTCTTATAAACGGGTGTGTAGAAACGTCAAAGTTAGATTCATTCCAAAGCTTAATTTGATAATCTGGACAATATTTCTTCCAGGAGTCCATATATTTTTTTAAGTTACCAGGAATCTCCTTCTCTCCAAACCAGCAGTAATGTATTATTTTAGGAATCATATAAACCGGCCTCCGTTTAATTATCGATTATCTTTCTACGAAAGTTTTTTACTCTAAAATAAAAATTATGAAACTTTCTTCTAGAGATATAATATGGAGCCAAAAATGTTCTATATTCATGTAATGCATCAATGGTACACACATCCTGTATTTGACTATAAGTATGTGTTTTAGACATGTTATCTAATCCAAAAGAATCTACGGTATACTCGTCTACAACTGTGCCTATCCAATCGTTTTTATCTAAATCAATTTTTAGCAATCTCATTTTTTCGCCATAAGAATTTAAATTATACTGAACCGGCCTGAAATATGTTCCATCTTTTTCAAATATTTTTCCAGCCGGCCTATAAATATTATCATTTTTACTTATACTATACACATCACTTATTTTTAGTTCATCTATATCGAGTATATATACTTTTGTTATATATTCTCCGAGTTTTTGAAAATATGTAAGCAAATATAATCTTGATTTATACTCAAAAACCGTTGTATCAACGCACTCAATATCATATAATAATACCTTTACAATTTCCCACTTTTCTAACGAATCGTCCAATGCTCTATATAATTCAAGGGTACGATTCTGAGAAGATTCGGGAATCATATAAACAACATTATCATATTGAAAAACACATGGATATGAAAGATGATAAGACTTTCTGATGATTTCTTTAGGTTCTGTAAATTCTCCATCAACAAGTTTCGAGACTGCTAGGCTTCCAACTTGTCTGTTTTTTTGAAATGCTTCAGTGAACAGATATATACCATCCTTGTATTCGAACAATATTGGATCTGCATACCAATATCCTCTTTTTGTTTTTAAATTTCTCCAGTTTGATTCTTTTATTTTATAAAAAACACACCACTCACCATACTGAGTCGTAAATATACTCTTAATGTTCATAAAACTACTCTCACCTTTTATTAGTAATCTCTGAATATAAATTTTTTAGTATATTAGCACAAACTTTTGAATCATAATTATTAGCCTTCAATTGCAATATACTTTCGTCCGAGTATTTTTCTCTATTTTTTTCTATTTTTTTTGGTAATTTTTCAACCCAAAATCTTGTTCCTTTATCAAGTGGCAACATGGTTACAATATCAGTTACGATAATATCTTTATCTATTGTATTTGAAATAAAGCAGGGTAATCCAGAAGCTTGCGCTTCTAATACAGATAAAGGCATTCCTTCCCATAAAGATGGAAAAGCAAACATATCAAATGCTGAAAGATACTCATTAACATTAGATTTCATTCCAGCAAATATAACATCATCATTTATGCCGAGTTCTTCAACATATTGTTCTATCTCTTCACGCATTATTCCATCACCAACTAATAATAGTTTTGAATTATGTATAAAATCATGATAATCCTTAAAAATATCAATCAAAAATTTGTGATTCTTAGGCTGATATATTTTTCCTACATGACCAATACAAATGCAGTTGTTATCTATCCCATATTGATGCCTTATTCTTTTCCTGCTTTCACCATTAAATCTATATTTTTCTGTATCTATACTATTGTTTAATATCTGATAGTTTTTATCATTAAATAACCAATCTCCGGCTTTTTGAGAACATGCTATGCCATGTGTATATAATTTGCTGAATATTGGTTTAAAAAAACAGCTGGCAATATAATGATTACATTTTTCTGTGTGATTTTGAACTATTCTTAATTTTACCCCTGCCAACTTTGCTGCAATTAATTCTATTGCAGCTGTGGCACTATTAGAATGAATGTGGATAATATCATATGATTTTAAAACAGTCTTTAATTGATACATATATTTGATTGGTAATCTATTTCTACCACAAATCCTAATATATTCAATTCCCTTATCTTTGCATTCGTCAAGTAAATCATTCTCCGGTATATTGCCTGAGACAATGCTGATTTTAAACTCTGATATATCCATTTGACGCAGGCAATTCATCACAACACCTGAAAGACCGCCGTATTTTGTAAATCCTGTTGTAATTACAATTAAGAGCTTTCGTTTCACCTTTTCATACCTATCTCACATAATATTTCTATATTCCGTTCTGTCCATAATAAACATTAGGCCATGTTTTCTTATGATAATACTTATGAAGCACGCACAGCATTATCTCGTATCTTTGGTTAAACATAAATGTGCTTTAAATCCATCTCTGTTACCTTTTCCATTACTATAGCGTGTATAGATGCATTGGCATGACTCTGTCATTAAGCAAATATTCCATGATTCTTTACGGCTATTCCTGAAATTTCCAGTGGATTATACCTTTTTTCCTCTATAAGCTCAAAAATTAATTTCACAATATTGGCCTCATATGCCTCTTCAATATCTTCATTAGCAAGTACCCTTGCACACAGGATATAATCCACATGAGTTGTTCCTAATTCAGTCATATTCATGCATGACAGCTGCATTTACTGAATGCTATACTACCGTATATGGCACCTGGCGGCTTGGTTACTATATATTTTTATCTTCTGAGATATTAGAAACATAACCCCAAGTATAGGTAAGAATGGCCTTGGTTATCAGATTAAGGTTCGTTTCACAAACTTGTTTTTTTAATCCTTTTCGTATTTTTGAACCTATCAATATCTATTGCATAAATCTCATCCAAACCTTTCTTCGGTTCCCATCCAAGTGCTCTTAATTTGCAACAATCCTGAACTAAAGTTCGATGTGGCAAAAATCCATCTGATTTCTTAACATTATTATGGTCAAAAATTATTTTGATATTGGGATTAAATTTTTCAAATAAGTGGTTTGCCAACTCTTTAATAGTGATAAAAGTTTCTGGATTTGATGCATTGTATGCTTCTCCTGCTGTGCCTTTAAATAGAACAGTAAATATTGCAGTTACCGCATCTAAAGAATATATCATACATTTTTTTGTCATACCATCTGATTTCATCACGAAATCCTTATCCTCAATAATACATCGTAGCAATTCATTTACTACTCTTGGTTCATCGTATCTTTGAAACAAGCCGTGTATAACTGTTGGCCTGATTATTTTGACATTTAATCCATATTCAGCAGTAGAAGCGTGACACAAAAATTCTGATGCCTTTTTACCTAAAGGATAACAGTTTCTGAGGTTCAAACTATCAATAGCACCAACCATGTCCTCAGTCATAGCCGGGGAGTTATCCGCAGGTAAACCATAAACTTCTTCAGAGGATAAATAAATCATCTCCACTCCTTCGTTTAACTTGGCCAAATCAAGCATTTTCTCAATCCCGTCTACATTGGTTCTAAATGTTTCAACAGGATGCTGCATGTGATATCGATTTCCAGTAGGTGAAGCAGCATGAATTATATAGTCAATGTGTTCTTTTAAATTTAATTCTGTACCATATTGGCAATACATAATATTATCACCCTCTGTAATGTAATCTGGTATTTCTAAAGGATTACGTGTTGAGCCAATAATACGCGTATTGGTGCCTTTAATTTCGTTCTGTACTAATATCCACTTTACTAGCGATGTTCCAACTAATCCTTTTGAACCGGTAATTAATATTGTCTTATTGTATAGGAACTTATCAAAATCGTTATCTTTTATATATTTTGATAACTCTCTATACTCTACATCAGTGTACCTCATGCTTTTTCGCCCCTTACATTCGCTAATATATCTTGTACCACTTGACTCGGAAGTAACCTATTATCTATCATAAGTTTTTCCGGTGCGAATCTGTTTGGAATGTTCATGGAAAATCCTTTATTCATTACTTTCATATGAGATAATCCATAGTATTGTGCAATCTTTGCTCCAAATCCTCCATTTAAAATTCCATCTTCAAGGGTCACAACTAGTTCATGTGTATTCTTTAATGAATCTAATGTTTCGTTATCTATTCCAGAAATGAACATTGGATTAATTAATGTTGCTTTAATGCCATGGTTTGCTAATATATCTACAATTTCTTCTCCTAACTGATAAAAGCTGCCTAATGCAATAATAGCAACTTTAGAACCACTTCGAGTGACCTCATATTTTGTGTCAAAATATTCATTTCTAAATTCTTTGTATACATGATAAACTTTAGTCCATGGAATTCTAATTGCAACAGGAATTTTATCCTGATTAATGCTCCAGTCTAGCATTGAAATATATTCTTCACAATTTGTAGGTGCCAAATATACAAGATTCGGAATATTCGCAAGTAGTGCAATATCATACAGTCCAGCATGGGTATCATTCGTATGCCCCCAAACTGATGCATGAGTTAAAAGCATTGTTGCTGGACATTTTGAAATACACATTTCCTGCTCAATTTGATCATATGCTCTTTGATAAAATGTGCTATTCGTCGCAAAGACTGGCTTTCCACCTCTTTTTGCAATTGCCGCTGTCATCGATATAGCATTTTGTTCAGCTATACCTACATCGATAAATTGCTTTCCTGCTTTATGTCTTCTTTCTGAATTAAAACCTATGCAGAGTGGAGTTGATGCAGCAACAACTATCACATCTTTATCATCTTTCATTTTTCCTAATAAATGCTCACCTATAATTGCGCCATAATTTTCTTTAGGAATCCCTCCTATATACTGTCCTGTTTCTATATCAAAGGGACGTGCCCAATGCCATTTTTCACTATCTTGCTCTGCGAATGAATATCCTTTTCCTTTTTTTGTACAACAATGTATTACTACAGGATGGTCTATTCCTTTAATATCTTCAAATATATCAATTAAATTTTTTATATCGTGTCCATTTTTAATGAATTTATATTCAAATCCTAGAGATTTGAAATAATTATTTTCTATGACACCGTTGTACTCTCTCAATTGATTAAGTGAATCATGTAAGCCACCATAGTTTTCAGGAATTGACATGTTATTATCATTCACTACAACAATTAGCCCACTATGAAGTTCTTTTGCATAATTTAATGCTTCAAATGCTTCTCCGCCATCTAACGAAGCATCTCCAATTACAGCAATTATATTTTCATTTTCACCCTTCAAATCTCTTGCCTTCGCCATGCCGCATGCCAGACTAATAGAAGTTGATGTATGACCGATGTTAAAAAAATCATGCGCACTTTCCTCTGGGTTACTGTAGCCAGACACATCATCGTATTTATCTTCATACAAAAACGCATCTTTTCTACCTGTTAATATCTTATGAACATAGGATTGATGTGAAACATCAAATATAATTTTGTCCACAGGAGAATCGAAAACTCTATGTAAGGCTATAGTAATTTCTACAATTCCCAGATTAGAGGCCATATGTCCACCAAGTTTACTCATTTTTTTTATCAAAGCAGACCTGATTTCAGAGGAAAGAATATTTAATTCTGTAACTGATAATTTTTTCAAATCATCTTTGCCGTTAACTTTTTCAATTATCATTTTCCATCTCCTTATTTCCAATTGGGATTCATTATTGGTGTTTGTTTAATTTCTTTTCCTTCCTCAAGCTCTCTTATTTGCTGAACCCTAGGTGTATGATGTTGACCGATAAACTCTGTTGTCAAAAAAATATCCACGCGATGTTCAACATCTTCATATCCCATGTGTTTTTGTCCAAATGCAATCATGTTTGCATCATTATGTTGCCTCATGTATTTTGTTACAAGATCCGCATATCCCATGCCGCATAAAATTCCTTTGATTTTATTTGCAGCCATAATCATCCCAGTACCTGTAGCACATAATAATACTCCATATTTACAATCACCTGAAGCAACTAACCTTGCCGCTTTTGCTGCAAAAACAGGTGTATCGCAAGGAACATTATTGTATGTGCCGACATCTACTGGCTCATACCCATTTTTTTGCAGATGGGAAATTAACCTCAGTTTATAATCCAATCCGTTTCTATCGCTAGCTAATACCACTCGCATTTTTTCACCGTTACTTTCTCATCCAATCTGGTCTAGTTGTTTCCAATAATGCCGAAAAAATCTCCATATCCTCAGATGTTGTGAGTTTAATGTTTTTTTCTGAACCAATGGAAAGATACAATTTTTTCCCCAATTCTACATATAACGAACATGAAGCAATTGAATCATTAATTCCCTTTTCAATTGCCTCTTTATGCGCTTTAAGAATATCATTCAAAAAAAACGTTTGAGGTGTCTGTGTTATTTTAAGATTGTCCCTCGGAATTTGGCTATTCGATGTCACACTATCAGCTGTCTTAAGCATCACAGCGGTACAAGGAATAACTGTAATTGCATTTCCATATTCTCTACATACCCTAATGTTATCCGATATAATATCCTGGCTTACCATTGGCCTTATAGCATCGTGAATTAAAACAATATCATCATCGGAAGTATATTTCTTAGCTATATCATTCAATCCATTCCTAATAGATTGTAAGCCAGTTTCACCACCGGATACTATATTTTCAAGTTTTGTTATTCCGAACTGTTTAGAATATGCACGCAGAATATCATGCCAACCATCAAGACAAACCACTTCGATTGCATCAATATATGGATGCTTTTGAAAAGCTTCCAAAGTATACATAATGACTGGCTTGTCTTTAACATTAATAAACTGTTTTGGAATATCTTGATGCATCCTTGCACCAACCCCACCTGCAATAATTAAAGCTATGTTTTTCATGTTCATTCCTCTATATAAATATTTGCAATTTTTAAAGTTCGTTTACACTGTTGTCCGTCGTTATATGTGTTAACAATCATATTAACTTTTCTTCTAACATCTGCATATAAATCCATGTTGTTCAAAAGATCTTTTAAAAAACCGTAAAACTGTAATTTGTTTTTTATTTTATATCCCGCTGTGAGGTAGTCTGGATTTTCTACAGCAAATCCCCTTCCTTCTTTATAGCCTTCAATGTCATCAACAGTAAATGCAATAGGCCTATCCAACAACATAAAGTCATAAAACACTGAAGAATAATCTGTAATCATCGCATCACATTGTGCTATTAATTTATACAAATTCCATTTTTTAGAAATAAATTCAGAATGACTCAGCAAGAATAAGTTACTTAAATTCATACTTTCAAAATCAGAAATATCCTCCATCGGATGCAACTTAATAATTAATAATATATTACTTTTTTTAAGCCATTCATTTAAGTTAATATAATCAGATGTGTGAAATATTGGAGTAAAAGATTCTATTTCTTTAATATCTGCATAACCTAATGTTTTTGACTTTCTAAAAGTCGGCATCCATATAACCACCTTTTTGTAGCCACTTAGTTCTGGATATTTTTCAAATTGTCTAAACATAATATCTGTTCTAGGCTGTCCGCATATTACTATGTTCTCATCTTTCACACCTTGAGCCCTTTTCACAACTTCTTTAAAATAGTCTGATGAGATTAGCATACTTGTGTAATATGATTTTCTTGAAACTGTTTGTAATTGGCGCTTATCAGGAGCCTTAAATGGTGTGCCATGCCACATTTGTACAACATATTGATTTTTTGACGGATAAATTGGTATTCTTCCAAACGCATAAAAAACATGTCCAGCTCTAAGATAGTCTATCACGCCATTTAAAGTATTTATGTAGTGCACATTTAGGGGAAGTCTCTCTGTTATTTTCTCATTTGAACTAATCAATATCTTATATGTTGAATTATATTCATTTTCAATTAAATAATCGTAAATAGCTTTTATATTATCCCTAAATCCCATATTTGTATACAGTAATATAGTTTTATCATCTTTGGGAATAACCTTGTTCAATACGGACAAAAGGCGAAAAATTGTATTCGTTAATATATATTTAGTCAATTCATTTTTTATCATTTTACTTATACCTTTTATTACTTTAGTAGATATGTCTGTATTGTGGCAATACTCTGACGATTATACATTAAAACTTATTTCACTCCGATTTTTCTAGGATTTATATAGTAAATGTGCCGACTTTTATAACTATTATAAGAATTAAATCATCATATCACCAACAATCTTTTCCAATTCTTCACAGAATTTCGCATTATTACTGTTCATTCCATGTCTCATACCAGCAATGAGCTGATTATAATTAGTTATAATTTCTCCTAGATTCGCAATCTCTTCTACCAGAATGATTGTACCCATTTTTCGTGCTACATTACGAGCGAACTCAACCTGATGATTATTCACATGTTCACCAAACTGATGCTGCCGAGGCACAACTATCGGTGTTTTACCAACCTGCAATGGCATAATAAAACTTGCAGGACCTCCATGTGTAATCACAATTTTGGCATCAGCCACATTTTTTATCATCTGTTGATATGGAATTAATTTGCTACATTGACAATACTTTGGTTTATAGGTACTAAAACCGGTCTGTATGATAACTTCGTCGGTTATTACTCCATCCTTTTTTAAATCATCTACTGCCTTCACAAGCCTGTTAAATGGCTGTTCATGCGTTCCAACTGACACGAATATCATCTTCTGCTCCCATCAAAAAATACTACCGAGGTTGATTGCTTTTGGATATACTTTTTTCTGTTCATCCCATTGAACTATGAATTTATCTACAATTGGATAAACCATCTTTCCTGTCATTGTTGGCTTGTCAATACGATCAAAGACTTCGATATAAATCAGCTTTGCTCCCATTAGTTTACCGATATAGAAAAACGGAACCGCAACCGCGGCACCAGAAGAGATAATTAAATCCGGCTTTTCTTTATACAATACCTTACAGGCTATAACGGTATTCATTAACAAAGCCTTAAGGCTACGGTTTGTTGGATAATAGCAGGTATAAAATTTCTTCCCTTCCAACAAACTTCTGGCATCCTCTTTATCAAAAGTTACCCAGAAATGTTCTTTATTCTTCCAAAAAGGTTTCAGCATATACAGATGCGTTAAATGTCCTCCAGATGAGCCCACTAAACAAATCTTTAATTTTTTTTTATCTGCTATATGATTCATCACTTATAAACTCCCACTTTCACAATTATTGAACATATACGGTGATTATCTGTTAGCTTTTGAATGCGCCAATATGACTTTCAAAATTTGCATCTCAGCAAGTTAGGACATCTCGTAACATTCATCATACTCTTTGGGGTGTGTGAAAGAGTTATGATTTCCGCAAGATTGTATTTTTTAGTGTTTAATAACACTATACAAGCGTCAATAGATGACAAATTCTATATTGACAACAAACAAATCATCATTTATCCTTAAGTACGACAAATAGCCCGTAACAAAGTGGGTTTACTTCACGCAAGCTTAACCAAATTCCTTCTAAATCTCTATTCCCAAAGATGTTTTCAGACACGACATGGTTTGGGGTCTGAATATTTTTCTTCAAAAACAAAAGACATTCTGTCGCTTGTAATTCATCAATTTTTAGAGGAAGCACCCTTTTGACCTATTGGAGACGAAACTTTTAAAAAATTTAGTCCGGCTACCAACTCCTTATATTTACAAGGCATTTTCTGCTTTAATCACATAGCATATTACTAGCCATATGAATACACAAATACTTGTCCACCTAATTACTGTATTTTGGCTAAAAAAACTGGCGAATGGCCCGATTCGGCAGTCTTGTATATATAATATTGGATGTTCAATTTATTTCTGTTCAAGAGCAATTACATCATAATAAATTACTTAAATGAACCTAATTTTTGGTACTCTCAATTGAGGACCTTGAACATTATGATATTCAAATTCTCCATTTTCCGTATCTTTACAAGCAATATGTGTACATAAATTCTATAAATCATCTCCAAATAATTGCTATTATTTTGACCTTAACTAATTAAACTGCCCATCATACCTTCCTATTTCTAATACCTTATATCCTATCTCCATAATCCAGTTCAGTATAGCACGTTCTTTTTCAAACTTCAACACATTCAACACATACTTAAGATATATTTAATTGGATTTCTCGGATAGTCCTGGGTCAGCAGCCAATCCTTTCCACGATAGCTGTCTGTAAATGATTTTTATAAATCCAAAAAGATTTACTCCTCTGTCCTATTAGCAAATAACTCTATATTATACGGATAGCTCACTGCCTTTTAATATCATACAGTACTTCTTTGTATCCACTCTTACTAATCACGAAAACCTACAATTTTTAGAATCTTTCCCCAAATAGTTTTAACCACCTCGCTCACAACCATTTCCTTTAATACCAACAATACCCCGCCATATATGATGAAATATCCTCCGAATGAAACGGCCAGTAACGGAAACAATGTTAAATTTATGTTATCTCGCACAAATATCAAAAACACGGCAGATATAAATACAGCCACACCAATTTTAGCAATCTGGACTTTCTTTATAATCATCAATGCCGCTGTTTTTAAAGCGGCGATTTGTACTCCCAACACCACCAATTCAGCAATAAGAGTACCAACGGCTGCTCCCGCTGCCCCATACTGCGGAATGAGTATGGCATTTAAAATGATGTCTACGATGGCCCCCGTACCTTCAGAATAAAGTACCACCTGCTCTTTTCCCAACGGAACCAACATCTGTATGCCAAATACATTGCTTGCCCCAATAAAGACAAGAGTCGGCATGATTATACACATAGGCAGAACAGATGGCAAATATGCTTCACCTGAGAGCAGCAGAATACACTGTTTTGACATGACAATGAAACCAATGGCCAAGGGGATGGATAAAGCGGTAACAAACTCCAGCGCCTTTGCAGAGACTGCCCAAAATTCTTTCTCCATTTTCTTTTCTACATAATAAGATGTCCGTGGAAGCAGTACAGCCCCAAGCGAGGTAACCACATTAACCAGTATTACCTTGATTTTAATTGCCACATCATAGTACCCTACCTCTGTATTATCTCTCATGAATCCCAGCATGGTAATATCTAGATTGGAATAAATTGTTACTGCTACCGACATGGCAAAGAAAACCAATACAGGTCTTAAATGCCTTTTTATATTATAGGAAAAAAAGTGTTCAAATGTTATGTGCCTTTTTAAATTTATAAAGTTAAATATGCCATATCCTGTATTAGCCAGCACGGTTATTCCAGCATATATTACATAATCATCCTTCTTTTTGACCAACAGAAACATAAGTATTACAGCCAGGACTTTAAATGCCAAAGAGCGAATCGTAATATATGAATAACATTCTAATGCCTTATACAACCATTCCATTGCAATCATGTTCAAAAAAAGGGACATACTGCAGACTAACATCAGGATACGTTCTTCTTTTAATCGCGGGACACAAAACAGTGCAACTAAAAAAATCAGATAGGCTATTAAGGTCGTAACAGCATTGATTATCCAAATTTCCTGAACAGTCTTTGAAAGCTGCTTTTTATCATCTCTTACCTGCGCACAAGCACGAATTCCATAAGTAGGAATTCCCAGCAAAGCAAACATCGAAAAATAAGTAATAATGGAATTGGCAAAAGCTATCTTTCCATTTCCCTCTGGCTGAAGCACTCTGGAAATATAAGGGAATGTAATCAATGGAAATACAAAAGCCGATGTTGTAAGAAGCATATTCATTATCAAATTAAACTTTATAGACTTCTTTCCGCTTTTCATAAGTCTCTATTCACCTAATTTCCATCCAGGCCTATACACCTCATGCAGACCAAATTTACCATTCCTGGCATCTTCCAAACCGCACCGTAACATTTCCCTCTCTGCTTTATCCATGTTAAAAAGAAAATATAATTTTACCTTAATCATTGCTTTCATATAAAAAAACAGAAAACACCTTTTAGGAAAATTTCTGCGATAACAATCTGTCATATTTCTATATCTATAGTAGTAGCGCCAATCTATTGTCCCATTGCTGCTTTTATTTACATCGTGGTGTATTCTTATATTAGGAATACACACTATTTTTCCCAACTTCCCCATTCTAAGTCCATGCTCTGTATCATCAAACCATATAAAATATTCTTTCCTGGTCAATCCGGCTTTCACCAACTTTTTCTGATTTATGATTGTTCCTACATAAGAAAATGTATTGATTTGAAAGGTTTCCTGCTCATACATTTTCTGAGGAGGTACCCATTCTTTAATACTTATCCCCTTAATATATAAACTCCTTCTATGCTCTAAATCCGCCTGTCCTTGATTGATAACCTGACCACATATGGCTGAGATATTTTCCCATTCATTTCTATGAATTGTCAGATACTTTTGAGCTATTTCAAGTGCATCTGTTTCCGGAAAAGCATCGTCATCTGACACCCAAATCCATTGCGCGTTAAGTTTCAGACTTTCCTGCAGCCCTGTATAAAAGCCTCCGCTCCCTCCTATGTTCTGATTCATGCGGATAACTCTTTTCATGTATTTCTTTTTATCATTTTCCCATTTGCTCAAATACACTGGCGTTTCATCCGAGCTTGCGTTATCTACCACTACAACATATGCAGGAGGAATTGACTGCATATCAAAAGCCAGCAATGCAGTCTTCAATTTCTCAACTCGATTAAATGTAACGATAACTACTCCTATATCCATTAATCCTTTACTCATTTTCTCTTTCCTTTAATTCCAGCCCTGAAATCCCACAGCCCCCATCCAACGTATCTTATATCCATATACCCTTTCAAACAATAATACCCGTACATGGCAAGGCTATGCATATATGCCCTAATGCGGTTCACCCCTCTGGCATACTCACTTATAAATATCATTTTATTTCGTACCATATAGTACTGTGTCAATGGAGAGGCCTTTTCACCCCCTCCGGTACTTGAACTAACCTTATGATAGACAATCGACTGTGGTGCATAGTATATCTTCCATCCCGATTGAATCACCCGATAGCAAAACTCCGTATCTTCTTCATATAAAAAAAAATGTTCATCCAAAAAACCGATTGATTGTAATAATTCAGCTTTTATACACATACAGCATCCAGTTGAAAAAGTGACCTCTTTTATAGCAGCAGGTACATGATATTCAGTATTTCCATTTCCAAGCATAGTAACTTTAAACGTATTCTGATTGAATTCTCCCCCTGCGCACCAAACCTTTTTCCGGTCATCTTCATAATATATAGTGGAGGTTGTCAGACCACATCTATCGCATACCTCAAATGGCTCCAGCAATCTTTCAAGAAAATCCGGCTCAACAAGCGTATCATTATTAAGTAGCACTATATAATCTGCATGATGTTCAAGAGCAGATTGTATCCCTATATTATTCCCTGCTGAGAATCCATTATTTTCATCTGCCTCCAGCATTTCAAATCCCAGCTCGACCTGACAGTCTCTCAGCGCCTGGACCGACTGATTCGAACTGTGATTATCCACTACAAGCACCAGATAATTATCATAAGTAAGTCTTTTCAAGCTATTCAGACATTCAATTGTATCCTTCTCACCATTATAATTCAAAAGTATAATTGCTGCTAAAGCATCCATTTAATTTCAATTTCACTCCCGCCCTCTTCCATAGACCTGCTTAAGTATCTCCTCACTCTTTTTCCAGGCAAACCGTTCTGCCACATACTGCCTTCCTGTTACTGACAGTTTCCTGCATCTGTCACTGTCTCTCAGCAACTGCAGTATACATGCTTCATACTCTTCATCCGTTTCAGCCTTAACGACGATTTCTCCCTCTTCATCAATTCCTTCTGCTCCAATACTTCCTGTAATAACAGGTGTCCCTATAGCCAGACTGCGAAGTACTTTCAGCTTAATACCAGCTCCTAGAGTAAGAGGAAACACAGCAGCTTGTGCCTGCTTTAAATACGAGTCAACATCATCTACGAATCCAGTGACATGTATATAGTCGTTTTCCATCTGACGCAGCTGCTCTGGCGGCTGATTTCCCACAATATAAACCTGAAGTTGCGGAATCTGTTCTTTTACCCTGGATGCAATTTTTATTAGGCGCATCGCTGCCAGATAATTTTCATCACGTCCCATCTGTCCAAGGAAACAAATCATCCCTTGCTTTTTTTCCCCGCCATTCAGTTCCTGGCTAATAGTTTCATCATCCAGCCCGTAATATGGATTCAGTACTTTACAATCTCCTCTCCCATATCGCTCTTCTATAAGATTTTTATCCTTCTTATTGAAGGTGAACAGACAGTCCACTTGTTTGCAATATTTTCCTTCTTTCTTCAGAACCTTTTTTAACTGTGAATGCATATAAACCTTTTTAATCCCCTTACTGTCATTCATCTTCCTCTCATAGGACTGTGCAGTCATATCATGTTCTGTCATGTTAAATTTCAGTTCTGGAAACAACTTTTTAATCCAATAATACTGTCCCATCGAAGCATACTCGGCATGTATTGCATCAATCTTATACTTCTTAACCATATATATCATCACAGCTGAAAAGCGAATAGAGCTTCTGGCTGCAAAATAATTCGGCATCCATGGTTCTGCCAGTATATGCGCCATACGCCTTATACGATTTATTTTTATGCTTCTACAGACCCCCTCTTCCCCCAACTGTTTTCTTAATTTACTGTCATACTCCGAAGCCTCGAATGTAAGCACATAAACCGTATTCCACTGCCTTAATGTCTCAATCTGTTTTCCCATGCATACTCCGCCAGCATGATTTGCCTCCAAAGATGGAAAGTAAGGGGAAATATGCAAAATATTCATAATTTATTCCTCCTTTTCCAGAAGAGGAAGTACATTCTTCTCCAGAACCCTTTCCATTGCCTCAACTGTAAAATACTGATTATACAGTTTCTGAATTAGCCCTCTCTTCTGCAGTAACGAATCTGTTTTTAGGAGTATATCTGATGCACATTCCTTGTAGGAATTCCCTATACAATTAATTCCTATTCCGTACTGTTCTACCATTTCCCATGTGTCTCCCTGAATATTATTGATTATCGGAAGTCCATAACAAAAATAATCGATGGATTTCATGGTCAGACCTACACACACACCTGGCTTCATTATGTTAATTCCATAACTACACCTGTCGAAAATCTCCTGTTTTTTGGTTTCATCATAGACCGTCCCATAATACTCAGTCTCTATCCCATTCTGCTTTAAGATTTCAAGAAATGCCTGCCGCTTCTCCCCATCTCCTACAATATGAAGCTTTACTTTTTTACTTCGATTCACCTCCCCCAAAATTTCTGTAACGGCATTCATATCAATTATATTATTTACAGACCCCAGATAAACTACATGCATACAATTGTCATCCTTCTGAAATGCCCACTCACTGGCCCCCTTATCCTTTGGCCAATACAGCGTTACCGCCTCCTCTGGTTTTAACCCAATAAGTCTCTTATACAAACCGCATTCCGTAAACACCAAGTCCGCCTGTCCTAAATTATCATCTCTCAACCTTCTCCAGCACTGAAGCGGCCATAATGTCCCTACACCTTTTAGAGGCAATGACTCCGGCCACATATCTATAATATCCAGAACCACCTTTGTATGAAGAATCTTTTTTAATTTAACTGCAGTACGTGCAAGGGAATTGGCTGGTATCATGACATAAAGCAAATCAACTGGCTCATTCTTCAAAACGTGAAATACCTTCCGTGCAAAGTCGTACTGTGAGTACAAACGCCGGATAGATAAGTTTTTTTTATACACAACTGTTTCAATATAACGATGATTTGACCTGGGTAATCTTCCCTTTTTCTTTTCCCTATGAATAAAGTCTGATTCCAGCCACAATACATTGTAACCTAATTTTTGAAAATATTGACCTATCTTTTCTGCTCTGGGCTCATAGCTGGCCGAATTAGTCACAATCACAATATTCATAGTGCCCTGCTACTCCTTCACATCCTGTTTCTCGGTTTCATGTTCCATGGCCTCTGATTCCTGGGAAGAAAATCCTTCTGTACTTTCTTTTTCAAATAGGATTTTTATTGTTTTGAATAAAATTTCAATATCCAGAAGCAGTGAGTAGTTCTGAATATACATCAAATCCATCTTCAGTTTATCATATGCCGTTGTATTATACTTTCCATAGACCTGTGCATATCCAGTCAAGCCTCCCTTGACCTTCAGACGATATGCAAACTCCGGTATACTGTCGGAGTACATATTCACATGCTCAATTCGTTCAGGTCTTGGTCCTACCAAGCTCATATCACCTTTTAAGATATTCAGAAGCTGCGGAAGTTCATCAATTCTTACTTTTCGAATAAGACGTCCTACTGGGGTTATACGCGGATCATGCTCTGTCGCAGGAATTGAAGCACCGCCTTTCTCAGCATCTACTATCATACTGCGGAATTTGCATATCATGAAAATCTTTCCATCCTTTGTGCAACGTTCCTGGTAGAAAAACACTGGTCCTCTATCATAAAGTTTAATCGCAAGTGCTGTTGCCATCAGAATTGGCGAGGTCAGAATCAGCATAAACAACGATATCCCTATATCCATGGTACGTTTTATAAATGCCTGTTCAATAGACAACCCATCATTTCTGGACAGCAATAAAGGAGTATCAAAATAATGCATACTCTCCGCGCTTCTGATAATAATATCGGAAATCTTCGGTGTACTGTATACTCGAATTGATCTGGCATAGCAGAACTTTAGAAAATCATTTCTCATAGCAGAAGGCAAATCACAGATTACTACTCCTTCATATTTCAAAATCTCCTCTTTGACTTCGTCACAACTGTTCTCTATCTTTAAACATTTCCCTATCTCAAAGCAATCCTCACGACTATATATTTTATTCATCAATGCTGTTACAGGTCTTTCTCCATACAGCATAATCACCTTACGGGGTGGATATAAGCCTCGGTAAATCCTATTAGCCACATATCCCCATAAAGCAATCAACACAAACTGACCTGCAGTCATCCATACCAAAGGAAAAACCGAGCGAAAGTGTTTGACAAGCAATACAATCGGAATATATGATACTGCATTTGAACACATTGTTGCAAGCGTATGTGTATAAATCAGTTCGCCAGTCCTCAAATAGCCCAAACGAAGGCTCCCATACATATTACTAAATACATATAAAATCAGTGCATATACTGCTGCTAAAAAGTAATGTCCTAAACGCTGATACGGCATCTCCATCTGTTCGTTATAACAGTAAATCCAGATATACATAAAGATTAGCGATTGTATTCCTATCAAACACATCTTTGCAACAAATCGAATGAGACGTTTGTATTTATCGTATTTTTTCACTTGTTGTTACCATACTTCCTTACAGTATTCTTTTTCTAAAAGTACTCTAAGTATAACATTCTTTAAATTGCGGTGCAACTTATTCTCCCTATTTGCAGTTATATCCAGCTTATCCAATTCAGATACACAAAGAATTCTTTTCAGGCCCTAATACTAGCTTGAAAAGAATTCTCTATTTTAAAACTTATATACCATCATTCTGTACAGCCGCAAGTCCTACCATAATAAGAGTAAACATAATAGGCGCTACTATAGGGACGCTGATGTTTACAAATGCCTGCGCACAATAACATACTACTGCTATTGGTACAGCCATTACAATAGGACAATCTTTTGCCTTACGGATAATGTACACTAATGATGTACAAATAAAGCCTACATATGCAGTCACTCCTACCATCCCTATTGTCACGAGATATTGCAGGTATTCATTGTGAGCACTATCAAATTTCTCATTATATCTGCTTATCATATCATCATAGTAACCGTGTACTGTAATAATTCCAAACGTATCCGGTCCATATCCAAAAAGTTTATGCATAAACGGAAACTTTCCATATATTTCAATTGCTATTCTCCATATATATCCTCTATGTGTTCCCCAATCATCGTCAAAAATAATATAATTTTTTAGTGAGCCATATTTCTCCAGATTGCCCACAATGTTAGCATCGTAAAGAATATAGACTCCTGTCAAAAACATTACTGCTAAAATCACCAGCCATATCCACCTACCGGCATTACTCTCAATTAACTTATTGCCTTTAATTAGAACCGTTTCCAAAATTGTTATGAGTACTGCCACTGCCCACAGAACCATTACAACAACTGGAAGTTTACTAAAACCAGCGATTACATTAAACAGGCCATTAATCTCCATAACATGATTTGGAATATTCTGACCGATATAATCAATAAATAGAAATTCTGTACTCAAAATCGCCAGAATTATAACATAGTCTCTAAGACCTCGAAGGTTTTTAAAAAGGTACAAGGGCAATAGACACAGAAGGGCTATCATGGCCAAATATGCATTGTCACTAATTCCAGTAATCATTGCAAATATGGATATCGACATTGCTAAAGCATATAATAACTTTTTAAATTTATTTCTTTCTACGCAAAACAGAAGCGTACTCGCTCCCATAATCAGAGATACATAGGACGTATAAGTATTGATATTACCAATAGTGGACACAAATATCTTATAGTCTTCTGGGGATAGGTCCTGTTTAAAGCCAATTGGATCCAGTTTAAAATAATGAAGTATACCAACGAGGCATGTCAGTATACCAGCTACCACAAATGCATCAAAATACCATCGCCTGAACTTTAGGCATTTGGTGATTATAAAATAGCTGGCAGCATATAACAAAATCAAAAATAGACCTGAATATCTTCCCTCATTACCCCAGAAAGATTCATAGAAATATTCCGACTGAAAGGTTGATATCACAGCAGACACTACAAATAATATCATTGCCCAATCAGCTACTTTTAAGGATTTTCTCGTAAATCCATGCCGTAATGCCTTTATTGTACCATAGTCATTCTCTATACCATCCTTACGAATAAATACGACAGCAATAATCAGTATCACAATAGTCATCGATATAACTGTACCACAATATAGCCAGTATTTAATCGCCAATATGTCAAAATACAAATCATGAAATGCCAATGGCAATGCCACAAAAACTATCAATGTCAGGATTAATGCAGGAATAGAATTTGCATTTTTCCAAGATTGTAATATATCCGATTGTCTATCTATACTTTTATCTTCCTTCATCATATGTTTACTTTCGCTTTCTGTGTAGTTTGAGGTTTTTAATAGTATATCATTTTACCCCTATTTGTGCAACTTTATGAATAGAGATTTCACCAGGTCATCCCTATTATGTAGTAGTATATGCTATATAGCAATAATTTTCCATATACGAAGTATAATCAACTCGTAATGCAAAAAGGAATTTCAAAGAGTATTTCAAAAAGAAAAAGGAGAGTGCATTAATTATGAGAAAGCAGACAAAGTTAGTTGCTGTATTATCAACAGCAGCACTGCTCGCTATTGGTGCATCCATGACTTCTTTCGCAGCTACAGGATGGGCTGAGGAAGACGGTACTTGGGTATATTACAACAGAGATGGCGAGAGAGCAACTGATCAGTGGAAGAAATCCGGTAATAACTGGTATTGGCTGGATAGCAATGGCGAAATGGCTATTGATCAGATTATTGAAGACAGTGACAACTATTATTATGTAGACATCAACGGTGTTATGGCAGCAAACCAGTGGGTAGCCATTGACAACGAGGATGCAGGACAGGATGACGAGCCAGATCATTACTGGTACTATTTCCAGTCTAATGGTAAAGCATTAAAGAATGGAGATAACAGCAAAGTTGCATTAAAGACAGTTAACGGCAAGAAGTATGCCTTTGACGAAGAAGGTAAGATGCTGTTTGGCTGGGTAGCAGAAGATAATGCTGAGCGCATTGATAATACCGACGGCGATGGCTTCAAGGAAGGTGATTACTACTTCGGCGGCGAAGATGACGGCGCAATGACCGTTGGCTGGTTAGAAATGGACATCACTTATGACGAGGCTACTAATGACTACACAAAGTCTCCAGTATTTAACGATGATGAGGATCAGACACGTTGGTTCTACTTCAAAGCTAATGGTAAGAAAATCAAAGCTGAGGGCGGAGATGAATTAAAAGAAAAGACCATCAATGGCAAAAAGTATTCTTTTGATGAGTATGGCGCTATGACAGCAGAGTGGTCTCTGGATGTAGACAATATCAGAAAGAAAGCAAGTACCTCTGATCCTATTCCTGCTTCTAATAGTACACCTACCACCAACAGTGTTGCTGCTAAATATGCACAGCAGTGGAGATACTTCAGCAGCGTTGAAGATGGTGCTAAGGTTAAGAAAGGCTGGTTTAAGGTTGTTGCAGCCGAGTACCTGAATTACGATAAGTACAATGATGATGAAGACGCTTGGTACTATGCAGATGGAAGCGGTAATCTGTATGCCGGCGAATTCAAGACCATCAAGGGTAAAAAGTACGCTTTCAGAAATGATGGCCGTATGATTGATGGTTTGAAATTCATCAGAGAAGACAAGACTGCTGGTAAGGTAACAGGACTGTCAGTATGGGCTGATGATGATGATCCATATAGATTTGATACAGAAGATGACTTCGATGAGAACTCCTTAACATTAGAACGTATGGGTTACAAGTGCTACTACTTCGGAAACGGAGATGACGGCGCTATGAAGACCAATAAGACAACCGTTGAGATTGATGGAGATAAATTCAACTTCTACTTCGAGAAGTCCGGCGGAAACAAGGGTGCTGGTAAGACTGGTGATAAGGATGATAAGTTCTATCAGTCTGGCAAATTGTTACGTGCAGGCTCTGATGAGAAGTATCAGGTAGTTGAAAAATTAACTCAGGCAACACTGGATGACACTGGCAAGGCTGGCAGCGGTACTATTGAGGGATATAATAAGTTAGACGATGTTAAGGAATTCCTTGAGGCAATCACACCAGCTAACTACAGCGAGGGTGTAACTGAGGCAAATGTAAAACTCTTAAAGGGTCTTGGTGTAAACAAGGATGCCAGCGACCTCAGCGAACTTTACATCATCAACTATGATAGAAAAGACGCTGCTGGTAAGAGAGAAGCAGATGCTATTAGTGCAAGTGATTACTTCCTGGTAAATACCTCCGGTAAGGTAATTGATACTAATTCTAAGAATAAGGATGGCAATGATTACTACTACGTAGTTCAGAAGAATGGTAAGACTGGCAAGATTGTTGCTGTTTATGTTGAGGATTAATATTTTAAAAAGTAATTCTTAATTTATAAGGGGGAAGCGTTGTGACTGATTAGTTTATATGGTCACAACGCTTTCTTTTTACAATAAACATGAAATCATATGAAAGAGGAGAATAATACTTATGCTAAAAAAGGCTTTTTTGGCGACAAGTCTTTTGTTATCTTTGACTTTGTTGCAACCACTTACTTCATTTGCAGATACACAAGATACCACTTCTGCGACTACCATGGAAAATTGCGGAGCCTATCTGTTTGAGTGGCGCCCCGTAGACTGCGGTAATGGACATTATTTTGCCATATTAGTAGGCGGAGATACCCTTGAAGAGCGGAACGTAATACTTAATAGAGGATATGATTATGCGTATACTTTTAATCCTATGGCTTATCCACGGCCATGGGGCACAGTACCCGAATTGGTCAATATCGATGGACTTTGGGGGATTCCAGAAAATTGGGCACTTATGCCGGAAGGTAGCCAACAAACAACTCAGATTGTTTTGCTGACGAATAAAACCACATTTGCAACAAAAGAACGCTACGTTGATGTTGTAAGACTACCACGAAGTGTATCATCAGCAGATTTACCTCCTGAAGTACGAAAATACTTAATCAATGTAGATGGAACAGATGCTGGGGCATATGATAATGCAACACCAGCAGGTTGGACCTGGAATGAAGAGGGATTTTGGCGCTACCGGAAACCGGACGGAACCTTTGTAAGCAATGGATGGTTAAATATTGATGAGCAGTCATACTATCTGGACGAAAATGGTCATATGCTTGCAGATACAATTACACCTGATGGATTTTATGTGAATACAAAAGGAGAGAAGCAAAGGTACACCCCTGGTTGGATGCAAGGTGAGAAAGGCTGGAGATACGTCCAAAAGAATGGATATTATGCTGCATCTACCTGGTTGGAAGATACAGATGGCAAATGGTACTATTTTGATATGAGTGGATATATGAGTGTAAACGAGACAACACCTGATGGCTTCCATGTTGGCGAAGATGGTTCTTGGGATGGCCAGCCTTCCAGCATAGAATACCAAAAAAATCTCGGTCCTGGATATCAGCAGCAAGCCGAAGCTGAAGAATAATTGAGTGTGTGAAGAAAAGTCTGTAAAAGCTGATCTTCTATGATAATAACTGGGCTGAAAGTTCTTTCTTGGACCTTCAGTCCTTGTATTATATATAACAGCAACTACT
>NZ_JADNMD010000023.1:0-7227 GCF_015556325.1 Clostridium sp. 1001283B150225_161107_B6
GCCCTGAACCTGGACGCTATCCATGACACCGTACATGAGATGGCCAAGGACGAGGCCCGTCACGGCAAGGCATTTGAGGGTCTGCTTAACAGATACTTTGGTTAATTAAGCGGCCGGTATCCGGCCTATGACTGTTACAGAATCAGGAGAAGAGCACACTCTTCTCCTTTTTTGCGTCTGTAATCTGCTGTCCCGGAGTGTATCCGGCAATTGCAGTTTCGCAGGTATCCGCCAATCGTCATAGAATCTTCATAATTAAAGCCTTGAACCCGCTATCCATCTGTGCTAGACTAAGCACGAAAATGCTTTAAAATCCTGTTATCGGAGGTCCTTTCATTGATACAGAATGTCCTATGTTTTTTGGAAAAATCCGCAGAAGCCCATCCCCGTAAAACAGCTTTTGCTGACGAACATACAAGCCTTACTTACGGTGAACTGACAGACCTGTCCATGAAAATCGGCAGTGTCCTGGGCCGAAAGACCGGCCCCCGCCGTCCTGTTCCCGTACTGGCGGAAAAGAATGTATTTACCCTGGGCGCCTTTCTGGGCATTGTGCAGGCAGGCTGTTTTTATGTCTGTCTGGACGGGAGCCAGCCTGCCCAGCGCCTGAACCGCATTCTGGATACCCTGCAGGCAGACCTGATGATTGCTGATAAGGAAAGCCTTGGCCTGGCCGGTGATATCACCTTTTCAGGTGAAATACTGCCTCTGGAGGAGCTGAGATGCCTTACGGATGATGTCCTGAATCCGGGGCTCCTTGCTTCCATCCGCGCACAGGCCGCCGACACAGACCCCCTGTACGGAATCTTTACCTCCGGCTCCACGGGCGTGCCCAAGGGCGTGGTGGTGAGCCACCGCTCTGTCATTGATTTCATCGGGCATTTTACGGAGCTGTTCCATATAACTCAGGATGACGTCATCGGCAATCAGGCGCCCTTTGACTTTGATGTATCTGTAAAGGACATCTACTCGGCCCTGAGTACCGGGGCCACGCTGGAAATCATTCCCAAACGGCTGTTTTCCATCCCCACAGGACTTCTGGACTACCTGTGCCACAGGAAAATCACCACAGCCATCTGGGCTGTCTCAGCCCTGTGCATCATCACCACGCTTAAGGGTTTTACCTACCGTGTGCCATCCCATCTGAATAAAATTCTTTTCAGCGGGGAGGTTATGCCGGTCAAACATCTGAACACATGGCGCAGTTACCTGCCAAAGGCCCTGTTTGTAAACCTGTACGGCCCCACGGAAATCACCTGCAACTGCACATACTACGTGGTGGACCGGGACTTTGAGCCCGGAACCCCCATTCCCATCGGGAAGCCATTTCCCAACGAAACCGTATTCCTGCTGGATGAAAACAACAGGCTGGTTACAGAACCCGGACAGTGCGGAGAACTCTGCGTGGCCGGAACCGCTCTGGCGCTGGGCTACTACAGGGACCCGGAACGCACTGCCATGGCCTTTGTCCAGAATCCCTTAAACACCTGCTATCAGGAGACTATATACCGGACCGGCGACCTGGCCTGCTACGGTGAGGACGGCCTTCTGTATTTCAGCAGCCGGAAGGATTTCCAAATCAAGCACATGGGCCACCGAATCGAGCTTGGCGAGATTGAGGCAGCCCTTGAAGCCGTGGAAGGTGTGGACAGGGCGGTGTGCCTGTTTCTGGAGGAGAAGAATAAAATTGCTGCCTTTTATGAGGGAACCGCCGGCAAAAGGGATATAGCACTGGGCCTGGAACACCTCCTGCCCCGCTATATGTTCCCCAATCTATACAGAAACCTGCCAAAGCTTCCCCTTACCAAGAACAGTAAGGTGGACCGGCAGGCACTCAGGAGGCTTTATGAATAACCGTACCCTGCTGGAAGCTGCCCGGCAATATAATACCCCCTGCTATCTCTTTGACCTGGATGCATTCACCTCACGCATCCGCCGCATGGGAGAGATTCTCGGAAAACAGGTAAACATCTGCTACGCCATGAAGGCCAACCCCTTTCTGACAGCTGCCGCAGCCCGGACAGCAGCCGGGCTGGAGGTCTGCTCACCGGGAGAGTATGCCATCTGCCGCCGCGCCCATGTGCCGGCACGGAATATTGTTCTGTCAGGCGTCAATAAGGAGGAGGCCCACATCCGCTCAGTCATGGCAGAGCAGGGTGCGGGCACCTACACGGCGGAATCCCTAAACCAGCTCCTGCTGCTGGAAACATGCGCAGCCGCAGCCGGGCTGACCGGTGTCAGGGTGCTTCTGCGCCTGACCAGCGGCAACCAGTTTGGTATGGATGAGGAGGATGTCCTTGCCTCAATCCGTAACCGCGGCTCCTATCCCCACCTGGACCCGACAGGTCTCCAGTACTATTCCGGCACCCAGAAAAAGGGTCTGGAACGGATAAAGAAGGAGTTGGAAAAGCTGGACTTACTTCTGGGTTTTGTCAGGGAACAGCTGGATTTTGAGTTCCGAGAGCTGGAATACGGACCGGGTTTCCAGATACCCTATTTTGAAGGGCAGGAACAGCCGGATGAAGAAATTCTTTTGCAGGAATTCAAAAAAAGCCTTGATTCCCTGGATTTTAAAGGTATAATCTTTCTCGAGGCAGGCCGTTTCCTGGCCGCTCCCTGCGGCAGCTATCTGACCCGTGTGGTGGATATAAAGCGCAGCCTTGGCCAGAATTACTGCATTGTAGACGGCGGCATCAACCATGTCAACTACTATGGCCAGACCATGGCCATGAAGGTGCCTGCATACCGCTACCTGCCCCAGGACAATCCGGCCCGGCGGCAGAAACCGGAACACGGCGCTATTGTCATGGACGGGAACAAAACCTTCATGGCATCCGGACATCCCCCCGGCGATGACACGCCTGCCAGCGGCCGCTGGACCGTGTGCGGCTCCCTCTGTACCTCGGGAGACATACTGGTGAAGAACCTCCCCCTGGAAGGTCTGACTATAGGGGATTTACTGGTGTTTGACCGCATCGGGGCCTATTCCGTGACCGAGGGCATTTATCTGTTTCTGAGCAGAAAGCTTCCCGCGGTCCTGACCTATACGCAAAAACAGGGGCTTTCCCTGGTGCGGGATGTCCTGCCCACGGATATGCTGAACGACGGCTCTGCCGCGCAGATATATCAATCACAGAGCGGCTCTTCAAAACGCTCTGACACATAAAAGGAGAACAATCATATGGATGAATTATTCGAACTGTTAGAAGACATAAAACCAACGGTGGATTTCAGGACATGCACGGGCCTGATTGACGACGGCTGCCTGGATTCCTTTGATATCCTGTCCATTGTCAGCGAATTAAACGATGCTTTTGGAATTGAGATATCTCCGGTGGACATTGTTCCGGAGAATTTCAACTCTGCCCAGGCCCTCTGGAACATGGTAGAGCGCCTTAAGGACAACTAAAGGGGTAGGTCATGTCTTTTCTTTCAATGAAATTCCTGTTATTCCTGGCCGCGGCAGTGACAGGATATTACGTGATACCCGGACGGCTCCAATGGATTTGGCTGCTTATATTCAGTTATATATTCTATCTGGCCTCCGGCCCGGCGGCGGTAGTGTTCATCCTGACCACTACCGCCACTACCTTTCTGGGCGGTCTGTGGCTGGAGCACACGGACCGGAGGCTTGCCCGCGCCCTGGGCCCTGACAGCCAGGCACAGCCCCTTTCCCCGGAGGAAAAAAAGGCCATGAAAGGGCGCTGCAAACAGCGCAAAAAGGGGATAACAGCCCTGGTCCTTCTCCTGAATTTCGGCATTCTGTCAGCATTAAAATACCGGAATTTTGCCACTGAAAACATAAATCTTTTCTTTGGCACACACATTTCCCCGGCAAGGCTCCTGCTGCCGCTGGGAATATCCTTTTATACCTTCCAGTCCATGGGATATCTCATAGACGTATACAGGGGTAAGTATGCGCCGGACCGCAATCCCCTGCGTTTCGCCCTGTTTGTCTCCTTCTTCCCCCAGATACTCCAGGGGCCCATCGGCCGGTATGACCGCCTGTCGTCACAGCTGTTCGGCCGGAGGAAATTCAGTCTTACCCGGATTGAGAGGGGGCTCCAGCTTATGCTCTGGGGCTACTTCAAGAAAATCGTCATTGCAGACAGGGCCGCGGTCATTGTCAATGAAGTCTTTGGCAATTACCAGTCCTACCACGGCATCGCGGTCATAGCCGGCGTACTGTGTTATTCCCTTCAGCTGTATGGGGATTTCTCCGGCGGCATGGATGTAATTATGGGCGCCTCAGAGTGCTTTGGCATATCCCTGGACGCCAATTTTAAACGCCCTTATTTTGCGCGGTCCATATCAGACTTCTGGCACCGCTGGCACATCACCCTGGGCACCTGGATGAAGGATTATGTATTCTATCCTTTTTCCCTGTCTAAGGGCATGAACCGGTTTGGAAAGTACTGCAAAAAACATTTCGGAAAGCATGTAAGCAGGGTACTGCCGGTTTGTATTGCCAATCTGCTGGTGTTCTTCCTGGTAGGCGTGTGGCACGGACCTGCCTGGAAATTCATTGTTTACGGACTCTATAACGGAGGCATTATTGCCGCCAGCAGCCTGTTGGCTCCCATCTACGGGGAAATGGCCCGGAAACTGCATATCCCCCTGGAATCCAGAGCCTGGGCAGGGGTCCGGATTTTCAGAACCTTTATCCTTGTGAATATCAGCTGGTATTTTGACATGGCGGAAAGCCTGGGAGCCGCGCTGACCATGATGAAGAATACCATTACCGGTTTTTCCCTTTCCGCGCTGACAGACGGCAGCCTCTTAAGGCTGGGCCTGGACCTGAAGGACTATGCTGCCCTGGCCCTATCCTGCGCAGTCCTGTTCACGGTCAGCCTGCTTCAGGAAAACCAGGTTGACATGAGGGCTGCCCTGGCCGGGAAACCCCTGGCTGCCAGGTGGTGCGTCTATCTGATGCTGCTCTTTTCCATACCGCTGCTGGGCCAGATTACTATGACGGGAGGAGGATTTATATATGCCCAATTCTAGCAAACCGGCCGGCCGGTCTGACAGACAGTCCCATGACCGGCCCGGCAGACAAGTGTTAAAGCGGCTGAGCCCCATCCTGTTCCTGGCCCTGTGCATATGCATCACGGCAGCCCTCAATTATGGTTTTATCCCTCCCAGCTCCGTGAGAATCAACCTTCATAACCTCAGAAACGGCGAGACATATGACACCATATTTATCGGAACTTCCCACGGACAGTACGGTATAGACCCTCTCTCCGTGGACGCTGCATCCGGCGGAAGCTCTGTCAGCCTCTGCATGGCAGACGCCTACCCGGACGATATGTACTACATGTTAAGACTGGCCTGCGAGACGCAGTCGCCTTCCCGCGTTGTATATGAGCTGGACCCTTCATACTGGATGAATGAACAGCGCAGCGGCTCCACCCAGATATTCTTTTATCAGGAGTTTCCGCTCTCCAGGTCCAAGGCTGCCTACTTCCTGGACAAAATCATAAACCTGGACTTCCGCTCTGCACTGGCTCCATGGAGCTATTACCGCAACCTTGTCGGCCGGATTCCGGACCATATACGCCGGAAGCAGAGTTCTTCCTACAAAAATTACGACCCTTCCATTCTGGAAATCCCCGGAGGTCATTACGGAGGCCGGGGCTTCATCTACCGGGACCGGGTGGAGGGCGAGGATAAGGGCACCTTCAACAACATCCCCTGGGATGAGAGCCAGGTAAAGCCCAGGGCAGAACGTTACTTTGACCGTATCGCCTCATTCTGCCGGAAAAACAACATTGAGCTCACTGTTATCACCACTCCCGTACCCAGGGAGACACTTGACCAGTTTGCCGGTTCCTACGCGCAGTCCCACCAATATTTCAAAGACCTTATGGAAGGCCTCGGTCTGGAATATTATAACTTCAATTATATGAAGCCGGAGCTTATGGACCGCAGCATGGAAGGATACTGGGACTACGACGGCCACATGGACGGCGTCAGGGCCAGGGAATTCAGCACACTGCTGGGCCGCTTTCTGGGCAGCCTGGACCAGGGCTGCCTAAAACCAGATGACTATTTTGATTAGCAGAACATGTATCATGCATGATATGATTCAGTGATATAATTCAGCGATACAATATGAAGATATCCCAAAACCAACGGTAAAACATATGGTTCCGGCCCGGTATCATATGTTTTACCATGCGTTTTGGGATGTTTTTTTCCAGTCCTTCTCCCCGCTTCCCCTCTTACACTTTTTATTAAACTTTTTTCAAAAATCTATTGACAAACCATCTAAAGTAGTTTATATTAATATTAGTAACAATTACTATTATTAATTTAACAAATACATGAATCCTCTGAGGATTCACATTAAACCCTATAAAGGAAAAGGAGAATATTGATTATGAAGAAATGGGTATGTACAGTTTGCGGTTATGTTTATGAGGGAGAGAATGCACCTGAGAAATGTCCGCAGTGCGGCGTTCCGGCTTCCAAGTTCAAAGAGCAGGCATCCGAGGGAATGGCATGGGCTTGCGAGCATGAGGTTGGCGTGGCTCAGGGCGCTCCTGAAGATATCATGATGGATTTAAGGGCTAACTTTGAAGGCGAGTGCTCCGAGGTCGGCATGTACCTGGCCATGGCAAGGGTTGCCCACAGAGAAGGCTATCCTGAGATTGGCATGTACTGGGCTGAGGCTGCTTTTGAGGAAGCAGAGCATGCTGCCAAGTTTGCCGAGCTGTTGGGCGAGGTTGTTACCTCCTCCACCAAGAAGAACCTGGAGATGAGGGTTGCTGCTGAGAACGGCGCTACCGCAGGCAAGTTCGACCTGGCTAAGAGAGCAAAGGCCCTGAACCTGGACGCTATCCATGACACCGTACATGAGATGGCCAAGGACGAGGCCCGTCACGGCAAGGCATTTGAGGGTCTGTTAAACAGATACTTCGGCTAACTCCCATGGGAAGGCGGCTTATCTGACGGACAATGCTTCCGGCAATATGTTTTCAGCAATGGGCCTTAAACATTATCTGTGGTTTCATCTTCCGCCTTCCCGCCGGAAATAACAAAAAAGTGAAATTTTTTATGAAATAACACTTGACAAATCCTGGAAGATGGTATATATTAATATCAGTAACAATTACTATTATTAAAACATTCAGAACAAATAATATAAGGAAAAAGGAGAATATTGATTATGAAGAAATGGGTATGTACAGTTTGCGGTTATGTTTATGAGGGAGAGAATGCACCTGA
>NZ_JADNMD010000024.1:0-6351 GCF_015556325.1 Clostridium sp. 1001283B150225_161107_B6
CTATGGGAGAAAACAGGGGGAAGGACATATAAGCACTTCGTCCAGAGCTACCATAAGGACGAGAAAATCTCACCGGAGCAGGCTCATCAGAACGCTCTGCAGCTTGCTGAAAATACCCCAGCATGGAATGGATTTGAAATTCTTGTAGCTACCCATAAGGATAAAGACCATATCCATACACACTTTATTGTCAATTCTGTAAATTATGAGGATGGACACAAGCTGCAGTGGAGCAGCGCCGACCTGCAGGAGCTGAAGGAGAGGTGCAACACACAGAGTCGGGAACAGGGACTGCACGTTCCAGAAAAGGGCAAGACCTTTGAGGGAACGGAGCGTGAGGAAACAGTGGCATGGAAGAAAGAGACGTACCAGCTTCTGAAGCAGGCGGAGCAGGGGAAAGTAAAAAGCTATGTCCAGGACATTGCCCTGGCAGTCCTGGACTGTAAGGAAGCCACCTCCAGCCGGGAGGAATTTATCCGGATGATGGGAGAAAAAGGATATGGCGTGGACTGGCAGGACAAGCACAAGTATATTACTTATACAGACTTAGCCAGGGAACAGGAAGGAGAAAAAGCTTGTAAAATTAGGGATAATAAGCTGGAAAAATATTACAATATGGGTTTTGGGAAGGAGGAACTGGAGCATGAGTTTGAGAGAAATGCACGAACAGCAGAAGCAGAGCAGTCCAAGAGAGCAGCTTCAAGAGTTAAACCGGCAGAGCCGGACAGAGCTGGAGAACAGCTTGCTGAAGGAAGCCTTAGCTTTGTCGAGCGAGAACTGCGAGGAATTGATGAAGCAGTCAAATCAAGGACAAGCCAGGGCAGAGCAGAACAGGCAGAGAGATGCCGAGTTGAGCAGGAAGCTCATCAGCGAGCTGAAAAAGCACATCGAGCAGTTAGAGAACAGCAACGAACTGCTTCAGAACGCCATATCAGCCGAAATTGGGAGCCTGAGAGATGAGATCAGAGAAAGTACCATCCAAGAGGTTAGAAAGGCGTTACAGGCGAATATAGAGGCTATACAGAGGGCTACAAAAGCTCTTGAAAAGCAGTCTGATACACTTACAAGCGTGATGAAGCAAAAGATCCGGGAGCTGGAGGAAAGCAAAAACAGCTTTTTCAGATATGAGGGATTGAAGCTGTATCTGTTTTGGGGCGGTATGGTCTGTAATATTGGAACATTTTTGATAGTGTTATATTATTTTGCCAAGTAAAAAGATGTATGAATTGACATTTTTAAATAATTTTTTTATACTAATAAAAAAGGTAAAAAAATGTATTGATAAGATAAGCGGTAAAGGGGTATGGGCAGAGTGTTATGACTAAATATATAAAAAGAAGAGATAAAAGGGGGTATGAGTGGAAATCTGCTTATCGGGAGAAAGAAGCTCTTATGTTGGAGAGGGGATACCTTGAAGTAAGTCCTTATAATTTCTATCGGGACTTATTTCCGGCAGGTAGTCTTCAACAAGAGTCTGGGGATGGAAAAGGAAATATTATAGCAACGCAAATTAGACCATCTGGCAATGGGCGAACTCGGCAATGGATTATTGGTGATAGTTTGGATTTGTTAGATAAAGTCATAGGGGACACATATGGCATGATACCACCTATTAGCTTTTATGGAAAAACGCACTCGAAGGAGATGGCGCATGAGCTGTTTGCAGTGGCGATTGATGTGGATTATGTTGGCAAGCAGCAGCTGAAGAACTTATTGAAGCAGTTTAGGAATGGAGTACAGCTTTGTCCTACTTATCTTGTTAGTTCTGGTAAGGGGGTACATCTTTACTATTTTTTGCAGGAGCCAGTTCAGTTATATCGAAATAGGGAAGAAGTACTTGCGGAGTTGAAAGAAGCTTTTATTCGACGGTTATGGAATGATACCAGTTCTATTCGTCCAGATAGTCTGGATATAACTGGTATTTATCAAGGCTTCCGGTGTGTGGGGAGTCAGTCGAAGCTGGGTGTAGATTTTCCAGTAAAAGCTTATAAGTTGTCAGAGAACCGTTATACATTGGAGGACATAAAAGCCAGCATACCAAGTTGTGAAGTTGATCTTGCTCCTTTGTATGAGAAGCCGAAAAGAAAAAGCATTGTTACATTAGAAAAAGCAAAGGAGCTGTATCCGGAGTGGTATGAGAGGAGGATTGTGCAGAGAGAGCCGAAGCTGAAAAGTAAGAAGCAAGGTGGTACGTGGGTATGTAATGAAGCGTTATATGAGTGGTGGAAACGGAAAATAATGGAGGAGGTGAGAGCTGGAGGGAGGTATTTTTCTATTATGGCTTTGTGTTCATATGGCTTGAAATGCGGTATATCGGAACAAAAAATAAGACGAGATGCCTATTCGTTTCTGGATCATTTAGAGAGCCTTACAGAGGATGAGGATAACCATTTTAGTCGTGCAGATGTAAAGGATGCTCTTCAAGCATTGAATGTAGATAGAAAAAGATTGTCAACAATAGCAAGCCGAGAATGGATAGAGAATAATACGAAAGTTAGTATACCAGTGAATAAGAGAAACTATAGAAAACAGGTAATACATCTTGCACGTGCAAGAGCAGTACAAGATATAGATTATCCTAATCATGAGTGGGCTGGCAGACCAAGTATGGAACATGTAGTTAAAGAGTGGCGTAGGAATCACCCTAATGGACGGAAAATTGATTGTATTCGAGAAACAGGCTTGAGTAAACCTACAGTATATCGTTGGTGGGAAGGAACATAAGCGTTAGGAGGTAAAGAAATGAAAAAGTTAATATGTATTTTTAGTGGGATGTTGCTTAGTATATTGCTTGTTACATCTGTATTTGCTTCTGGAAGGTATGAGGAAACAGATAGAGGTACAGTTTATATAACGGATGAGACAAAGCAGATTCCATATTTAACTTTTGATGAAATTTCGTTATACAATGCTGAAGGCACATGGCATGAAGACGCTAATGGTTGGTGGTTTGAGTATTCTGGAGGAGGGTATCCAAGTAATACATGGGAACAAGTAGAAAATTATTGGTATTATTTTAATGAATCTGGATATATGATAACTGGTTGGATTCAAGTAAAAGGTAAATGGTATTTTTGTGAAACTTCTGATCAGGGAGATGCTCCACATGGAAGTATGATAACTGGTTGGAGACAGGTTGATGGGGAATGGTATTTTTTTGAAACAGCAGGTACAGATGAAGTACCATTAGGCTCAATGATAACTGGTTGGTATACTCGAGATGAAAACGATTATTATTTTAGAGAAGAAAAGACAGGAACGCATCCAATTGGTTCTATGGCTACTGGTGTTGTGAGAATAGGCGATATTATGTATGATTTTAAAGATGATGGAATATGTTATTCGACTTTTTGTCCAGTAGTACGTAGAAAACAAGAGAAAGATAATTGGTGTTGGGCTGCATCGGCTGAGATGATAGGAAAATATAGGAATCCAGCAAGTAAAAAAACACAAGCAGACATAGTATCAAATTTTTATTTATTAGATTTTGATATTGGAGGATTGACTATACAAATGCCAGCGGCATTAAAATTTGTTGCTGGAGATAAAATCAAAGATACTAAAATTAATCATGGTCCACTCAATTTTGAAGAAACTAAAGCGAGTATAAAAAATAATGAGCCTTTTGTTGGTATATTGATATGGTCAGATTCTGGATTAATTCCTAATGGGCATATGGTAGCAATGACTGGATATGCTGAAAAAACAAATGAGATAAAAATTTTAGATCCATGGGAAAATACAGAAAGTGTATTTGTTCCTTATGACAAAGCGATAGTTGAATATCAATTTTTAACAGGAAGAGGAACTTATACGGACAGTGTTCTTGCTTATAAGAATTAATGATTAATTAGGAGGGAGAGAGACTATGAGAAAAATAATTGTTATGTTTACATATATTTTTTTATTATTTAATCTTAGTTTCAATTCATATGCTTCAGAACACTTGATTCCTTTAGAAGGAAATGAGTATCAGGAAATTACTTCTATGAAAGATGAAGTTTTGTATCATGTTAATTATGGAGGAGCACGTACAGAACTTAATCGAGATGTAAGAGCAGATGAAGTAGAAATGCAAAGAGCATATAAAATTTATTCCAATTCTGAGCTATTAACAACTGAAAATCTTAAAGAAACATTGAAAGATAGTCACTATATTTGGCAAATTCCTATTTACACAGATAATTATACAGTTTTAGTTGATATAACTAAAGTGACATCAATTCCTGATGATATTCCTGAAGATGCAAAAGAAATGCTTAAAGATGATTTGAATAAATGGACTGTAGGAGCGGTTTATGTGTATAAAACAGAGATGGTTGATTACGATAATGCTGTAACAGTTTCTATGATGGGAGCAGGATATAATAGCAATGAGTATACATATGAAATTGTATCAGGTATTCCGGGAATAAGATATCCTGCGGCTGTTGTATTTGATTCTGATGAAAAACCTAAATTTGTAATTCCTGCACAAAAAGCGACCGCACATGCATTTAATGGGGAATGGCCTACGGCAATAAAAAATAAAGAAGATGTAGATAGACATAGTGATAATGAAAGCGGTTTTCCGATTTATAATTATGAAGATGTTGTTAGAGCATCAAATTCTTATTATCAAAAAGGAATAGGGGGAGTGGGGCTTTCTTATGAGAAAAATATTTCTGGTAAAACGATTATGGTATTGTTAATTTTAGGTACTACAGGAATTTTATCATTCAGTATTGTAAAAAGAAAAAAACAAGTCAATAAATAGAAAAAATCATAAATAGTAACAAAAGATAGATTGTAGTAAAAAAGAGTGAATACTTGAAAGAATATATAACATATGCTATAATGCCAGTAGGCAAAAAGATGTGAATGCTCATAGCGAGCAGCAAAAACCCCCAGAGTTGCGACCTCTGGGGGTTTTTTATTCCGTTTCGGGTGGGTGGCTTAAGCCCAAGGCTGACTACCAGCTATTTGTCTCCGTCCAGCCATTTGCAGATGTAGTAGGCGACTACACTTGCCAAAACAGAGAGAAAAAAAGATGTGAATATACTCATAGCGTTCACCTCCTTCCTCTACCTGTCTGGAGGTGGTAGCTTGTCAATTATAGCATAGGGGCAGAAATGCCACAAGAAGCCATTTCCCCTTGTTTATTATCAGAGCCATAAGGAAAAGAGTGTCAAGGGCGGTCGAAAGACCACAACGTTTCCCCTTGACGCTCTTTTTTGTTGGCTATCATGCCGGAGGGGAAAATGGCTGTCCGTCCGTTCCGTTACTTCCCCCTGTGCTTCATTGTCCGTTCCGGCGGAAGAAAGTAAAGGGTGGTCTGCGACCATTTTTTATCTGCTGTACTCGCTGATCGGCAAGCCGAAGCTCATACTGCAGATAAAAAACAAGCCCTTGACTGTCTTCCACCTACACTTCCAAAGTCGCCCAAGAGGAAGTAAGCTCCACTATATTCTTGGCAGAATATACGCACGAATATATCCGCTTGATATAGGGTGTCTATCATGCTATAATATGTATAGCGGATATATTGCAAGTTCCCTAAAGTGTTATCACTTTAGAACTTGTGAGGGTGGCAAGCCCCCCTTCAATCCCCCTTTTCAGAGAGCCGAAAGGCTCATAATGATGATGGCAGCACTGAAGAAAGAGAGGTAAGTTATGGCGGTGAAATTTGAATTTTATTTGAGCGATGAAGATACCGAAAGACTATTTGCAGTGAAAGAGGATAAAGGTAAGACGGAACTGACTGGAAATGAGTATGCACGAGAATTGTTGGAAAGAGAGCTGCACCGGCTGCATCCAAGCAGGGTAAAGTATGATGATGAGACAGGAGAGCGAATTAAGTAATGGCAAACAAGAATAGACCAAAACAGCTATCTTTTCGGGTAAACGAGGAAGAATATCAGCAGCTGCAGGAGAGGGTTTTAGAGAGTGGTAAGAACCAGCAGGAATATATCCTTTCCTGTGTGCTGGATAAAAAAATCATTAATACGGACGGAATCAAGGAACTTATCCCGGAGCTGAAGCGGATCGGGAACAACCTCAACCAGATAGCAAAGCGGTGTAATGAGGGCGGAGTGCTGCCAAGTGAAGCCGAGGTGCGGGAACAAGGGGAGGAGCTGAAGCAAGTATGGCAGTTATTAAGGCGGTATCTTCAAAGGCAGGCATAGGACAGGCGATAGACTATGTGACGAAAGAAGAAAAAACAGAGGAGAAGCTTGTCAGTGGTCTGCATTGTGAAGCAGAGACGGCAAAGGAGGAAATGCAGGCTACCAAGGAACTATGGGAGAAAACAGGGGGAAGGACATATAAGCACTTCGTCCAGAGCTACCATAAGGACGAGAAAATCTCACCGGA
>NZ_JADNMD010000025.1:0-6039 GCF_015556325.1 Clostridium sp. 1001283B150225_161107_B6
AGGGAGCTGTTGCCTGTGCCGGAGGTGCAGCAGCCAGAGCAGGAGCAGGAACGAGGTCATACTTGGGGCGGCATGGAGCTTTGATAAGATAGGGAAAAACTGTATTGATAATATATGCCTGTCCAGGGGACTTGAAAGCGCCATCTGGACAGGCTATAATAACAACAAGAAATAGGGAAAAAACTCATTGATAATATATGCCCCCCTATGGCCTTTAGGCCAGGGAAAAATAATAAAAATATTCTCTCTCGGATAGGGAGAAAGTCGGAGGGGAAAATGGGGGTGAGCGACGGGGTGTGGGAATGTGGCAAACCTAAAAGGTTTTCCATCATTTCCATGCCCCAGAGCGAGGGGGAAAAGGGGGAGGTGACTTTCTCTTTAAGGCCCCGGAGGGGCCGCTCTTTGGCTCCCCCTTTTCCCCCTGTGGGTTTGCAGAATGTATGAAAAGAGGTGTAAGGAATGGTGGATCAGCAAGAGGCTTTGGAACGGCAGAGAGAGCTTTATCAGGAAAAGAATGAGCATTTGGAAAGGTTTTTGGAGCCGGTGGCGCCGTATGAGTTTTATCGGGAGATATTCCCGGAGGGTTCTTTCGAGAGGAAGGGACATTTTGAGGACAGGAAGGGAAACGGGATTGCGGTGACGGTTCAGAAAGTTGAGGTTGATAAGGCGACCGGGATCGCCCTGCAGATCGAGGGGGATGGTAAGGCGAAACGGTGTACTATCACTGACGAGCTGGACGAACTGCGGGAGCTACAAGACACTGATTTTACGATTATGTCCCCGATTTCCTATTTTGGTCTGCGGCGGTGCGGTAAAAATGCCAGGTATCTTTATGCTTTGGTGTTTGATCTGGACGGGGTAGGTATGCCGCAGCTTCGGGACACGCTGCACCAGATGAACAAGGATATTCTGCCCCAGGCAACCTTTGTTGTAAACAGCGGGACGGGGCTTCACCTATATTATGTGTTGAAAGAGCCAGTGCCTATGTATCCGCACAACCAGAAATGCTTGAAGGAGCTGAAATATTCCCTTACTCGGCAGATTTGGAACCGATATACCTCCACGATAAAAGAACCGCAAATGCAGGGCATTTTGCAGGGCTTTCGGGTGGTCGGCTCCGGCTCGAAACTGGGACGGGAGTACCCTGTGAGGGCGTTCCGGCTTGGCGGGCCGGTGGAACTGGCGCAGCTGCTCGATTATATTCCGGACAGCAACGGGGAGAGGCAGCGGCTTGAGGGGCTTATGAGAAAGAGCCGCCTGTCGCTGGATGAAGCAAAGGAGAAGTACCCAGATTGGTATGAACGGAGGATCATCAAGAAGGAACGGCGGGGGCGTTGGACGGTCAAGCGTGACCTTTACGATTGGTGGCTGCACCGGATTGCTGACGAAATTCGGGTAGGCCATCGTTTTTATGGCATTATGACGCTGGCGATTTATGCGAAAAAATGTGGGATTGACGAAGACGAGCTGCGCCGGGACGCTTTTGCGCTGCTCCAGCCCTATGATGATATGAGCGTGGAGGACATAAACCGCTTCACGAAAGATGATGTGGTGTGTGCCCTGGAGATGTTCAATGAGGACTATGTGACATTTCCCAGGGACGATATAGCGAAGCTCTCTGGTCTTACTATGCCTGTCAATAAGCGGAATTGGCGTAAGCAGGAAGAGCATATTCAAGTGATGAACACAATGAAAGCATTAAAAAAACAGTTAGGAGAGATTGTCAATGAGGGTCGACCTAAAGGCAGCGGAACAGCTCAGGTACGGGTTTATGAGTGGCGGCAGCAGCACCCGGAAGGCCGTAAGGCCGACTGCCACCGAGAAACTGGCCTTGATCCGAAAACTATCCGCAAATGGTGGGATTGTCCACCGCCAGCGGTGCGCTTTGAAGATGGGCATATAACGGTGCGGGTGTCCCCTTCGCAGGAGTTGAGCGATTGGCTCCTGGACGCACTGCACAATGAGGGTCAGGAATAAGGCCCAGAAAGGCCCTTGTTACGCTTTAGAAGTCGTTTTCAGCCCTCCGAGGGTAAATATACCGGCTCCCTCGCTACTGCGCCCGTAAAGCCGCATAAATCAAGGCTTTTTTGCCCCCTAAATGCGTACATACTGGGATAGAACTTTAGAGCGTCGAGGACAGGGAGATTGTATTGACATTGTAAACAAAAAGCTATACAATGAATATGATAAAACGGGTTATAATAAAAGCGGAAGGAGTTGCTATTATGGCGAATACAAGTATCAATATCCGTATGGATGCAGATTTGAAGCGGCAGTTTGAGGCGTTCTGTGCTGATATGGGAATGACGATGACAACGGCGTTCAATGTTTTTGCGCGTAAGGCTGTGAGGGAGTATAGAATACCCTTTGAAATCAGCGGCGATGTGCCGAACGCGGAAACCGTCGAAGCAATCAAGGAAGTAAAGAGAATGAAGGCTAATCCGAGCCTCGGCAAGACCTATTCCAATGTCGATCAGATGATGGAGGAGCTACTTGCCGATGTATAACATAAGACCAACCACAAAGTTTCAGAAGGATTTGAAGCGTGTGAAAAAGCGCGGCTTTGATATTTCTTTGCTGACCGATATTATTAAAAAGCTGGCTGCGGGGGAGCCGTTGCCGGAAAAGAACAGGGATCACCAGCTTTCCGGGGACTATGCGGGGTGTCGTGAGTGCCACATTACGCCGGATTGGTTGCTGATCTACGAAGTGGACGGGGACGAGCTGATTTTATATCTCACCCGGACGGGATCGCATAGCGATTTATTTTAGGGGAAGGAGGAAAGGTCTATGAGCTGGGATAAAGAGAGGATCGCGCAGCTGCGGCTCCCCGATCCGGCGGACGATGATCCGCACCCTCGGCTGCTTCTGGAAGGGTACGGCATACATGCTGGGCAGGGATTTACCGCCTTGTTTCCCGATGGCTGGCACGAGATTACCCTTGAAGTAGCCTGGGAGCCGACAGGCCCCGCTTGCTGGTACATATCCACGCCGGGATTTGAGGGTGTGTGTCCGTTGGCCTGTTCGTGAAGGTATGAAAACAATCCGGCAGATAGCCGACGAGATAGGCGTATCAAAACAGGCGGTTTATAAGCGGTACAAAGGCAAGCTGTATACGGTTTGCGCTCCGTATGCGCATACGGAACAGGGGGTCTTGTATCTATCGGAGCAGGCTGAAACCCTGATAAAACAAGACTTTTTGAGAGATGGCTGCCCCAATGGATCGCATACGGATACGCATACGGAGCGCTCCATTGGAGCGGTGCCGGAGCAGTCGCAAGAGGCTGGTGTGGTAGCAATTTTACAGGCCACCATTGACACGCTACAAGGGCAGCTTTCTGTAAAGGACAAGCAGATTGAAGAATTGAATGCAAGGCTGGCAGAGGTCAGCTCTGCGCTGGTGGTGGCACAGCAGACTGCCCAGGCCGCCCAGGCACTTCATGCCGGAACAATTCGGCAGCAGCTTACTGATGGTGAAGATGATCCAAATCAACAGGGGCAGACGGTGGAGCAGAAAAAAAGCTGGTTTTCAAAAGTTTTTGGTGGCAGATAGGAAACAAAAGTATATTTTTTTCGTCAGTACAAGTAAGAAAGGCGGTGTGATACAGTGAAAAAGATTGTTCTTGTTTTGGTGGCGGCTATGGTTTTGGTATTCACTGGTTGTGAAAAAAAAGAAACTATTTCTATGCCCTTTGATGTTGCTGATGTAAATAACATTGAGATGTATCGCAATGCTGAGCCATACTCCGCCGAAAAGCAAGTTATCACAGAAAGCGAAGACATAGCTGATCTTTATTCTCTGTTTTCGGGACTGGAGGTAAGCGATAAGAAAACGGAGCCTGTTGTCGGGGAGACCATAACGAGTTTTAGGTTCAATCTCTCAGACGATACAAGTTATGAGATCATCTACTGTGCGGAAGCTGTAAAGTCAGGCAGACTGAAATTTCCGGCGGAGAAACTGGATTATTTTACATCAGCCGATATTGGAGGTCGTTGGGATAGCTATCAATATGAGATTGTTCCTGTAAGTGAGAGTGAGCTGCCGGGGCAGTCAGAAAATCCCTCTGATCCGCCGCTTGAAGAAACGCATGAATGGGATAAAATCCCTATGGTAATGGTGGATGGAAAACTCTACTATGATACGGGGAAAGAAAGCACCATAAGTGGTCGTTGCGGGGTAATGGACGGGGAAATTACTTCAACGGTTGATGGCTCTGAGATACCGACAAAGGATAACCAATCTAATTTTGGGACAGGCTTTGAATATCAATACGGGGCAGACAATACCATAGAGATTTTTATGAACGAGAAATGGATCGTTTTTGAGCAAAGAGAAGGAGACGGAAGTAAAGTCCGATATGGTGATCGGATGGTGGATGCGGAGGACCTTTCCAAAGAAACGCTTGAATGGCTGGATTGGTATAATAGCTTGCCGGAAGAACAGCAGTTGGCTGTAAGTTTTGTCCCGTCGGATTTGATTGAAGAAACCGGCCCTGTAAAAACAGAGGACGCAGAAGTTCCTGCACAGGAAGAAGAATTATGCGGTTATCCTCTTGCACCAGAAGAAGTAGAGTGACAGAAGAAGTTCTTAGAGATGGTTGTGAGGCCGGCTCTTTTAGCCCCCGGCAGGGCGCAAAGCACTTTCATACTGCCAGCCCCAAAGGGGAGGCGGTGTGAAAGTGCTTTTGCGTTACTTTCTCACCAGAAAGTAACAAAGAGGTTGTGACAGCCACCCAGGTATGGTAAAATAGAGATAGTAGGATATAGTTCTTTTTACAAGAAAGGGCCGGGTGATTTTATAGAAACAACCATTTCGGGAATGACAGGCCGAGGAAGTATTCGGCACAATAACAGGAGTTTTTCGGCGGCGAATGTAGACCGCAGCCGGTCGGAGCAGAATATCACTTTTTGCAACGATGACTTGAAGCAGGTGTACCATGAGCTTTTTGATGAAGCATTGGCTGCCTATAACGCTAAAAAGAAAAAGACCAGGGACAAAATACCAGACTACTATGAGCATATCCGGCAGAGCAAACAGGAGAAGCTATTTCACGAGGCCATCTTCCAGATCGGTAACATGGAGGACTGTGGGTGCGGCTCCCCAGGAGGGGAACGGGCAGCGGCAGCTCTCAAAGAATTTGCAGAGTCCTTCCAGGAGCGCAATCCTCATCTGCGGGTATTCAATATGGTGCTGCACATGGATGAAGCCACGCCCCACCTCCATGTAGACTTTGTGCCGGTGGCCACTGGGCAGAGCCGGGGGCTGTCCACGAGGGTTTCCATGAAGCAGGCGTTAAAGCAGCAAGGATTTGAAAGCCTGGGCCGAAAGCAAACCGAATGGAAAGCCTGGATGGAGCGTGAGAAGGTATCTCTTGGAGAGATTGCTCAGGTACACGATTTTGAGATTATCAGCCTGGGCGGTGGTCGGCCTCACATGGATTTGCCAGAGTACCGGGCAGCGGCGCAGCGCCTTGAAGCTGTCCAGGAACAGGTTGCAGCAGCAGAACAGGATATAGCAACTTTGGAAAAGCAGAAAAAAGCGTTGCAAGGGAATGTGAAGCTCCTAAAGGCGGTTGAGAAGGTCAAGCCTGATCTGGAGGCCATACAGCCAGAAAAGACGCTGACAGGAGCTGTGAAAGGCGTTACCGTAGAACAGGTAAAGGAACTGAAGGCGGCAGCAATCAGAGGTGCGGCAGCGGAACAGAAAGTGCAAGAGCTGAAGGAAGAAAATCAGCGGCTTCAGCAGAAAATCCCCTCGACAAAAGAAAAGCTGAAGGAGGCTCAGGAGAGGCAGCGGCTTGAAAACCAAAACCGAAAGCTGCTGGTACAGGTGGAGTGCCTGGAACAAGAGTTGGAGCAGGAGCGCAGCTTCTCGGATCGGCTCCTGGATGGGGTCAGTGCGGTGATGGATTTTCTGGATCGGCACCTGCCAGAGAAGTTCCGCCCCCTTGTCGAAAGGGCCAGGGAGCTGTTGCCTGTGCCGGAGGTGCAGCAGCCAGAGCAGGAGCAGGAACGAGGTCATACTTGGGGCGGCATGGA
>NZ_JADNMD010000026.1:0-3112 GCF_015556325.1 Clostridium sp. 1001283B150225_161107_B6
TTCCCTTAACCTTTTTGGATAAGCCCTCGACCGATTAGTATTAGTCAGCTCCGTACATTACTGCACTTCCACCTCTAACCTATCTACCTCGTCGTCTTCAAGGGGTCTTACTCGCTTTCGCGATGGGATATCTCATCTTGAGGGGGGCTTCACGCTTAGATGCCTTCAGCGTTTATCCCGTCCAGACTTGGCTACTCTGCCATGGCCTTGGTAAGCCAACAGATACACCAGCGGTCTGTCCATCCCGGTCCTCTCGTACTAAGGACAGCTCCTCTCAGATATCCTACGCCCGCGCCGGATAGGGACCGAACTGTCTCACGACGTTCTGAACCCAGCTCGCGTACCGCTTTAATGGGCGAACAGCCCAACCCTTGGGACCTGCTACAGCCCCAGGATGCGATGAGCCGACATCGAGGTGCCAAACCACTCCGTCGATGTGAACTCTTGGGAGTGATAAGCCTGTTATCCCCAGGGTAGCTTTTATCCGTTGAGCGATGGCAATCCCACTTTCATACCACCGGATCACTAAGTCCTACTTTCGTACCTGCTCGACCCGTCGGTCTCGCAGTCAAGCTCCCTTATGCCTTTGCACTCTTTGGATGGTTTCCAACCATCCTGAGGGAACCTTTGAGCGCCTCCGATACCCTTTCGGAGGCGACCGCCCCAGTCAAACTCCCCGCCTGACATTGTCCCCCGCCCGGGTCACGGGCGCAGGTTAGAAACCCAATATCGCAAGGGTGGTATCCCAACATTGGCTCCACACAGACTGGCGTCCATGTCTCTTAGCCTCCCACCTATCCTGTACATGCAATACCGAATCCCAGTATCAAACTGGAGTAAAGCTCCATGGGGTCTTTCCGTCCTGGCGCAGGTAACCAGCATCTTCACTGGTATTTCAATTTCACCGGGTGCATTGTTGAGACAGCGCTCAAATCATTACGCCTTTCGTGCGGGTCGGAACTTACCCGACAAGGAATTTCGCTACCTTAGGACCGTTATAGTTACGGCCGCCGTTTACTGGGGCTTAAATTCAAAGCTTCGATTGCTCTAACCTCTCCTCTTAACCTTCCAGCACCGGGCAGGCGTCAGCCCATATACCTCACCTTACGGTTTTGCATAGACCTGTGTTTTTGCTAAACAGTTGCTTGAGCCTATTCTCTGCGGCCACATCTCTGTGGCACCCCTTCTCCCGAAGTTACGGGGTCATTTTGCCGAGTTCCTTAACAATGCTTCTCCCGCCGGCCTTAGGATTCTCTCCTCATCTACCTGTGTCGGTTTACGGTACGGGCATGTATCACACAATAGCGGCTTTTCTTGACAGCCGGAATCACACACTTCGCTACTTTGGTTCGCTGCGCGTCACGTCTTCGGATTGTACGGCGGATTTGCCAGCCGTACTCCTACCTCGCTTGCCCCGGTATTCCCATTCCCGGGCTGTGTTGTCCTTCTGTGTCCCCACAGTTCTGATGATACATGGTACAGGAATCTCAACCTGTTGTCCATCGGCTACGCCTCTCAGCCTCGCCTTAGGCCCCGACTTACCCAGAGCAGATCAGCTTTACTCTGGAAACCTTGGATATTCGGCCTGGAGGATTCTCACCTCCATCTCGCTACTCATTCCGGCATTCTCTCTTCTTAAAAGTCCACAGCTCCTTACCGGTACTGCTTCGCTCCTTTAAGAATGCTCCTCTACCAATGTACTTACGTACATTCCTAAGCTTCGGTGTTGTGTTTCAGCCCCGGACATTTTCGGCGCAGGACCTCTCGACTAGTGAGCTATTACGCACTCTTTGAATGTGTGGCTGCTTCTGAGCCAACATCCTAGTTGTCTTTGAAATCCCACATCCTTTTCCACTTAACACACACTTTGGGACCTTAGCTGTAGGTCTGGGCTCTTTCCCTTTTGACTACCCAACTTATCTCGTGCAGTCTGACTCCCATACATCATTTATGCGGCATTCGGAGTTTGATATCCCTTGGTAAGCTTTGACGCCCCCTTAGGAATTCAGTGCTCTACCTCCGCTAAACTAATATGAGGCTAGCCCTAAAGCTATTTCGAGGAGAACCAGCTATCTCCGGGTTCGATTGGAATTTCTCCCCTATCCACACCTCATTCCCACCCTTTTCAACGGATGTGGATCCGGTCCTCCACGGAATTTTACTTCCGCTTCAACCTGGACATGGATAGGTCACCCGGTTTCGGGTCTGCCTGTACTGACTTGACGCCCATTTGAGACTTGGTTTCCCTTCGGCTCCGAGCCTTAAGCTCTTAACCTTGCCAGTACCGGCAACTCGCCGGACCGTTCTACAAAAAGTACGCGGTTGCACCTTAACGTGCTCCCACAGCTTGTAAACACAGGGTTTCAGGTTCTTTTTCACTCCCCTCCCGGGGTCCTTTTCACCTTTCCTTCACAGTACTATGCGCTATCGGTCACTAAGTAGTATTTAGCCTTGGAGGGTGGTCCCTCCGACTTCCCACAAGGTTTCTCGTGTCTCGTGGTACTCTGGATACTGCTGCTTCCTATTGTTTTCGTGTACGAGGCTTTCACTCTCTGCGGCCTGACTTCCCAGACAGTTCCACTAACAAATCGGTTCACGTTTGCAGTCCTTAACCCCAGCATGCACGCACGCTGGTTTGGGCTCTTCCCATTTCGCTCGCCGCTACTTTGGGAATCGATGTTTCTTTCTCTTCCTCCGGTTACTTAGATGTTTCAGTTCACCGGGTTCCCCCTGCATGGCTATGGATTCACCATGCAGTGACTGAGGTTTGCTCAGCCGGGTTTCCCCATTCAGATATCTCCGGATCAAAGGATATTTGCTCCTCCCCGAAGCTTTTCGCAGCTTATCACGTCTTTCATCGGCTCTTAGTGCCAAGGCATCCACCCTGCGCTCTTTATAGCTTAACCAAAATGATTCCCCGCGGCGGGTTGCTGCGGTTCCTCTCACGTCCATAGCGTTGGACGCTTTGGTTCTAGGTTTGTTTATAAACGCTTTCGCATTTACAAGTTTGTTTTTTCCATACAATCTCTTGTATGGCCTCGGATGTCTTGATATTCTGATTTAGAATATTCAATTCATTTTCATTCAATATGCGGTTTTCAAGGTACGTATC
>NZ_JADNMD010000027.1:0-3761 GCF_015556325.1 Clostridium sp. 1001283B150225_161107_B6
TAGAGGTGGAAGTGCAGTAATGTACGGAGCTGACTAATACTAATCGGTCGAGGGCTTATCCAAAAAGGTTAAGGGAAGAGTGGTTTGTGAAACAATCGGAATTCAATATGTGGTTTTGAGGGTACGTAAAAGTACTTGAAATTTTATATCATCTGTGATATATTTATGACACGGTGATGACGGGGTGTGGCTCAGCTTGGCTAGAGCGCCTGGTTTGGGACCAGGAGGTCGCAGGTTCGAATCCTGTCACCCCGACTTTTAAACTAATATAATAACATCATGCGCGAGTGGCTCAGGGGTGGAGCACCACCTTGCCAAGGTGGGGGCCGCGGGTTCGAATCCCGTCTCGCGCTTTTTTGTTGTTTAACCGGAGTTTTGTATGTTTTATTCTGCAAAGCGGCCGGTTTTTTTGTGCTGTTTAAAATTTGCTGTCCCCAATCATGATTTTAGGTTCTTGTCCCCGCAGAACAGAAGTATATTGGAAGTATGAGAATAAAGGAGGACAACCAATATGAGAAAATGTTGGATGATGGTAATCACGGTGTTGCTTATCACTGCTGGGGCGAGTGTGAACGCATTTGCAGGGCAATGGAGGCAGGATGATACCGGCTGGTGGTATGAAAATGAGGACGGCACATATTTAAATAATGGATGGTCCTGGATTGACGGAAAATGTTACTATTTTAATATGGATGGCTACTGCCTTCAGGATACGCAGACTCCGGATGGGTACAGCGTTGATGCCCAAGGGGCCTGGAATGTGGGCGGAACGGTACAGATTCAGGAGCAGACCCAGGAGCAGGTGCCGGAACAGACTCAGGAACAGGCTCAGGATTGGGCTGAAGCAAAGCAGATTGATAATGTGGTAGTCACAGTGCCGGATGGGTTTATATTTCATTCCTCGGATGAAAGAGGAATCTATCTGATTGGCGGGGAAGGCGGCAGCCTTATCTGTGTCATGTCGGAATCCCTCTCGGACTTTGGAGGATATGCCGACCTGGTATACACATATCAGGAAAAATTGCTGGATACAGCTGTGGAAACCGAGCTGGGCACCCCTCAATCCAGAACAACCAGGCAGCTTCTCAGCGGAGAATGGTATTGTTATCATTACATGGATGCATCCTCACTGGGTATACCGGGCTTTTTGAAGGTTTACGCCAGAATCCATGGAAACAGACTGCAGATGGTCATGTTCGGAGGTTCTATTTCAGATCTGGACACAGAAGAAATAATGAACAGCTGCCTGTGTTTTTTGCCATAGGCAGCTTGACAGCAGGACGAAGTTATAGTAAGATGCAAGTGAACACTTGCGTTTGCGGAGGCATGATATGGATCAGACAGGGCAGAATATTATAGATGCAGCTATGGAGCTGGTGATGGAGAGAGGATATACGGCTACCACCACTAAGGATATAGCCAGGAGGGCCGGGGTAAATGAGTGTACCATCTTCAGAAAGTTCAAGGGTAAGAAAGAAATTGTGCTTCAGGCCATGGGACAGAAGAGATGGCATCCGGATTTGGAACCGGAAGACTTCATGAATTACACAGGCGGTCTGACAGAGGACCTGTGCAGGTTTTCACGGATTTACATGAATAAGGTTACCCCGGAATTTGTTAAGCTGTCCCTGGGACTGCGTACGCCGGAGCTGGCGGAGGATACAAAGGAAGGCATCCTGGCTATTCCGCTGGTTTTTAAAAATGGCCTTATGGAATATCTAAAAAAGATGCATGAGCAGGGGACTCTTATATCCGGCGATTATGAAAGCATGGCCATGATGTTTTTATCTCTCAATTTTGGCTTTGTGTTTTTTAAAGCTTCTTTTGGCCCAGGTTTAACTGAGATGGAAGCAGATGAGTATATTGGAACGATGGTAGATGTATTTGTCCGTGGAGTAACCAGGTAAGTACTTAAATATATGGTGCCTGTTGGTGCCATTTATTTTTATCAAACATGCAAGTGTATACTTGCAAAGAAAGGAGAAGGTATGAGCTGTTATTTTATTATCTCTGTTTTTTTGGAACCAGGAAAGGACAGGACGGATTACGACGATTACATAAGACTGGTCAGGCCCATTGTGGAGGAATATGGGGGAAGGTATGTGGTGAGAAGTGAAGGAATCGAATACATGGGAAAGGACTGGCAGCCGGACCGCTTTATTATAATTCGATTTCCGGACAGAGAAAGCATTGACCTGTGTTTTTCTTCTGATGCGTACAAAAACATCATGAGCAAAAGAGAGAATACAGTGGACAGCCGGGCCATCATTGTTATGGACGGAGAAATGTATGGGGACGAACGGGAAAAAGGAAATACAGAGGAGGAGAAAATGGGATGAAGATACATGAAGGAGTCCATCAGATGCGCATTTCGTTTAATGTCACACCTGAAATTTCCAGATACGTGCATGTGTACGTTTTAGAAGGAAAGAAGGGATGTTACCTGATTGATGCAGGGGTGAAAGGGTGTGATAAAAAAATTGGAGAATATATACATAAATTTGGAAAAAACAGAGAAAATATAAATGCTGTACTGTTGACGCACTCTCATCCGGACCATATTGGCGCCTTGAAATCCATAAAGAACACCTACTCATGCAGTGTATATGCCAGCAGGGGTGAACGGGATTGGATTGAAGATATTGACCTGCAGTATGAGAAACGCCCCATTCCCGGCTATTATAGTCTGGTGGATGGTTCGGTGCCGGTAGACCGGGTATTGTCAGATGGGGACCTGCTGGAGCTGGAGCCGGGGATTACCATTCAGGTAATAGGAGCGCCTGGCCATTCCAGGGAATCATTGTGTTTTTACTACAGGGAACATAAAATCCTCTTTACCGGGGATGCCATACCGGAGCCAACGGATGCTCTGATTTACGAAGACTCCCTGGCCAGTGAGACTACATTGATACGTCTGGAAGAACTGAAGGGCGTGGAACTGTATTGTCCGGCATGGGACAAGGTTTATGACAGCAGTACAGGTAAATCCGTGATTCATAACGGACTTTTGCGAATCTCTAAAATCAGGGAGTGTACAGAGGCACACAGAGGACAGATGCAGGAAGGAAGTCCCCAAGAGCTGTTTGAATTAATCTGTGAGGAAAGCAATTTGACCGAATATAAGAAAAATCCCCTGTTTATGCGTTCTGTCATGTCGGATTTAAGCCGGTGAAACAAAGAAAATCATAGGGATAATAGGGGGCTGGAATCAGGAAAGCGCAAAAAATGAAAAAAGTTGAAAAAACCTGTTGACATTTGTTGAAGCATCTGGTAAGATATCTCTTGCGCTGCGGTGAGTACCAAAGGCGCAAGAGAGTAAGAAAAAAGAAAATAAAAAAAGTTGTTGACAAACACTTGCAGCTGTGATAAGATATAAAAGTTGCTGCTGAACAAGCTGACAACAAAGAACCTTGATAATTGAAGATTAGACAGTATGTAAAACCCTGAAAATTCTAAAAACAAAAGGTCTGGTTTAGACCTTTGGATTTGAGAAAATTCAGAACAAAACCAAGTAATGAAGGTTAAAGATAACTAGCCAAGCTAAGTAGTCTGAAACCAAGGATATTCTCAGCGAATCATTCGCGGGGGTGTTCGCAAACGTAACGGTTCTGAGAGACGAACCGTAACTAATGTGAACTAAGCTTTCACGTAACACTCGTGAAAGACCTCGTGTAAGTGAAAAGCTTAAACATGAGAGTTTGATCCTGGCTCAGGATGAACGCTGGCGGCGTGCCTAACACATGCAAGTCGAACGAAGCAAT
>NZ_JADNMD010000028.1:0-2795 GCF_015556325.1 Clostridium sp. 1001283B150225_161107_B6
GACAGTGCAGCGACACGTTGTCGCATACAAACTCTGCGTGGGATTTTCCTGCAAAGAGGTAAAAGTGACGGAAAGGCAATAGCCTTTCTAACTGATATTCCGAGAAGTGGAATGACGGGGTAACGCCCGGAAACGCTTCCCTTGATACTGCGTTGGAAGAAACGGGACGTATTTCCCGCGACTGACACAGCACGCTGAAGTCGGCTGTCTGCACCCGCGACTGTCCCCTTTGAGGATAAAGCAAAACCGAGCCAGAGGTGGCCGGGGGTGTTAGGCCGGAGGTCTATAAAGTACCTATGTCCAGAATGCGGCTGACTACCGCTGACAAAAGCCCGAATGTACAGGTCTATAACGGGATATGGTAGAAATGCCATAGCCGTGAAAACGGCGTATGTGGGGTAAAGTAAGATTTGTCGATATGAAATTCCCTATGGTGTTACAGGCACCATCAAGCATACAGGTCTAAAGGGCAGGGTTAAGGGTATTATGCAAAGATAGGAATATCGGAACGTGGAAAGCCCCGGATGTGGAGTGGATACGCACGGTGAAGCAATGAGCGGGAAAATCGTGTCGCCTTTTATGGGAGGTGCGGTATAACCGTTCTTAATCCGGGAGGAAAGAGCAGCCATGCTACCTGTGAAGCCGTGAACAAAGTAAGCGGTGGAGGGACGGGCTGTAGTCAGGAACAGAAACAAAATCATATTCAATAAACACGCATAGGTTCGAGTAGGACTAAGAAAGGCGAAAATCCAAACGAAAGTGGGGATAAGTAACCGACTATGGCAACAGGAAAGGCAAAGAAGAAAGATAAGTTAAGGCACGCCGAGTATTATGACTTTCAGGCAATTCAAGATAAGCTGTATGCCGACAGCAATAAAGGCAAAGTTTTCAAACATTTGGTTGAAATCATTGCATTACCCGAAAACATACGGCTGGCATACCGCAACATCAAGAAGAATCACGGGAGTACGACGCCCGGCACAGATGGAAAAACAATCACAGAATTATCAGCACTCTCTGATGAACAGCTTATATGCGCCGTACAGCGCAAATTAAACTGGTATGTCCCACAAAGCGTCCGGCGGGTAGAAATTCCGAAAGGAAATGACCCAATGAAAAAGCGCCCGCTCGGAATACCGACGATTATGGACAGGCTGATACAACAGTGCGTATTGCAGGTCATGGAGCCGATATGTGAGGCGAAATTCCACGACCACAGCTACGGGTTCCGCCCGAACCGGAACCAACAGCACGCAATCGCCCAAGTTCATAAAGATATGCAGAGAAGCAATCTCCATTATGTTGTAGATATAGACATTAAGGGGTTCTTCGACAACGTGAACCACGGGAAACTGCTGAAACAGCTCTGGGCAATGGGAATCCATGATAAAAAGCTGCTTAGCATTATATCCGCTATGTTAAAAGCGGAGGTGGCAGGAATTGGATTCCCGGAGGTCGGAACGCCGCAGGGCGGCATTATATCCCCCCTGCTCTCCAATGTAGTTTTGAATGAACTGGATTGGTGGCTTGCCAGCCAATGGGAAGAAATACCAACGGAGTTCCCTTACAAGGAATCGGTCAATTACAACGGAAGTGTGAGCAAGAGCCATAAATTCGCCGCACTGCGGAGGACAAGGCTGAAAGAAGTTACCTGCGTCCGATACGCTGATGATTTTAAAATATTTACGAACAGCTATCAAAATGCGGTGAAATTATTCCACGCAACCAAAAGCTGGCTCCATGAAAGGCTTTCTCTTGAAATCAGTCCTGAAAAATCAAAGGTGATTAACCTGAAAGAACAGTATTCAGAGTTTCTCGGTTTCAAGCTAAAGGTTATCCCCCGTGGGAAACGGAGCAACGGACACACCAAATATGTAGTAGAGAGCCATATCAGAGAGAAATCTATTGCGAAAATAAAACCAAACTTAAAACGGCTGATTTACGACATTGAGTTCCCGTCGCAAGGCAAACGTACTGAATATCAGGCGATTTGCCGCTACAACGTTTATGTAATGGGAATCCATGACTACTATCAATTAGCCACAAAGGTCTGCGACGACCTTACGCCATTCGCCTTATCTGTCCATAAAAGCCTGCGGGCAAGACTGAAAGAACGGGTTAAAACTGCAAAACAGGTTAGAAAAAGGAAAATTCCGTGTGAAGTTCCGAAAGTTATCAGGGAACGGTATGGGAAAAGCAAACAGCTCCGATATGTAGCCGGACACGCAGTTGTCCCGATTGGCTACATACGGCACAAGCCCCCAAAGTCCATGAACCGCAAAATCAATTCCTATACGCCCGAGGGCAGAGCCGAAATCCATAAGAATCTGGACAGAATCGACATAACGGTTCTTCATTACCTGATGAGGAATCCAGTTCTGTACCGTACTATCGAATACAACGATAACAGGCTTTCACTGTATTCGGCTCAAATGGGAAAATGTGCCGTATCTGGCAAAGTGCTTTCTATTGGCGATATTCATTGCCATCACAAAGTGCCACGGTATTTAGGCGGCAAGGACAATTATCAAAATCTGGTATTGGTATGTGAAGATGTACATCATCTGATTCATGCCACAAACCCTGATACTATCAGAAAGTATATGGAAATCCTCAACCTTGACCAAAAGCAGAAAGAAAAACTTAATAAGTTAAGAAGCCTTGTCCACGTTGAGAGTTATTGAGATGAAATAAAATCTGTTCCTGATGGCAAGCCGGGTGAGCTGAAAGGTTCATGCCCGGTTTAGGGCGGGGGAAAATCCGGAGATAACATCAAAGGATTACCTATCGCTATT
>NZ_JADNMD010000002.1:0-186567 GCF_015556325.1 Clostridium sp. 1001283B150225_161107_B6
CCTGGTGTACCGGTTTCTTTTCTCTTGCCATAATAAAAGGCCTCCTATGATTTTTTATTTTATCATAGAAGACCTTTTGCTAATACCTATTTACAGAAAAATTTTCATACACTCTGTAATGCCTGGAAAGTGTATTTATACTATCTTTCCAGGCTGATATACTATATCAATATAGATTGTATTTACGTAATCTTTTACATATTAAATAGCCATCTGATATATTTTCACCACATCATCTTTATAAAGTGTCTTGAAAAATCCAACATTCCCATTGCCGGAAGCCACACATTTTTCTGCCATCTCATTTATCTGCTCTTTTGTTGGGAAAATACCCAGCTCTTTCATGGTGACAGGCATTCCAATTTTATGGCACCAGTCTTCCCATGCTTCAATCCCTTTCAGCGCGGTTTCCTCCGGATTGTGATAATCCATAGGGACAGAGAATACGCGGGTAGCAAACTGTGCAAAGCGTACAACGTCAGTTTTATATACATATCGTGCCCAGCTTCCCCAAATTGCACAGAGACCAGCGCCGTGGGTTACATCAAACATTCCGCCCATTTCATGTTCAATTTTATGGGAGGCGAAGTCAGCGGTTCGCCCGGTACCGGTAAGTCCATTATGTGATAAACTTCCACCCCACATAAGTGTTGCCCTGGCTTCATAATCATGGGGGAACCGCACTGCTTTTATTGTAGCTTCTTTTACTGCGACCATCAGACCCTCGGCCATACGGTCAATCAAATCGACATTGGGAGTCGTGGTAAAGTACCGTTCCATGGTATGCATCATGATATCGGCCCCTCCGCTGGCTGTCTGATAGGCTGGAAGGGTATAAGTCAGTTCCGGATTCATGATGGCGAATAAAGGACGGGCACAGTCATGATTGTAAGCCCGCTTCAACCATCCGCTTTCGATTGTGATAACAGAGGAGTTACTGGTTTCCGAACCAGTGGCAGCTATGGTAGAGATACAGCCAATAGGGGCAATTTTGTCAGTTGAGACGCGACCCATATACAGGTCTTCTAAATCAAAGTTGTTGGCAAGGCCGTATGCAATGGCCTTGGCTGAGTCGATGGGGCTTCCGCCACCAATGGGAAGAATGAAGTCTACCCCTTCCTTTCGGCACAGTTCCACACCTTGTTTTGCTAATGCCATCCTTGGATTGGGGACAACCCCATCTAAATCTACAAAAGAAAGACCGCTGTCGGTCAGACTTTTATGTACCCGGTCCAGAGTTCCGTTCTCTTGCAGGTATGTTCCACCGTAATGAATCAGCACCTTCTTATATCCCCTGGATTTGATTTCCTGCCCAACTTGTTTTTCGGCATCTTTTCCAAAAATGACTTTAGTTGGTGTATGAAATTCGAAATTAATCATGTTATAATACCTCCCTTGTATTTTCCGTTTTTATCAATACTGCCAAATGGGATGCTGCGATTTTAGGTGCTATGCTACTGAACGAAATGCAGCTTTTATATCTTCTATAGTACCAGCGGCCTTTAAGGCATCCCTGAAATCATCATCCATCAGTCTGGCAGCCAGAGTAGACAGCATTTTAAGGTGAACATTGTCCGCGGTATTTGGAGCTGCGAGCATGATGACATAGTCTACCGGTTCCCCATCAAGAGATTCCCATTCAATTTTACGGGCCAGCTTGATGAGGGCAAAACCGGCCTGGTTTACTGAATCATCTTTGCAATGGGGGATGGCAATTCCCATTCCAATTCCTGTTGCACATTCTTTTTCGCGTTCTAATACGGCATGGATATAATTTTCCGTATTATTGATTTTTCCGGATTCATACATAAGCTTTGCCGTGGCATGTATCACATCGTTTTTTGATTTAGCGTCAAAATTAAATTTCACCAAATGTTCGTCAATCATTGCAGTTAAATCCATTTTAGACCTCCTTTAGTCTGTGAAATCTTTTTCATATAGGCGGAACTGGTCCGGGTCGTGTCCGAAGATGAGTGTCGCATCATATTCTTCCTGCATTTTTTTGATAAGTTCCAGTTCACTGTAAAATTCATCCTCTGTTTTATTAATGGTTCCCCCTGGCGGAAGCTCCTTCTCAAAGGATTCTCTGGTATAAATTGCATCTGATGTAAAAAGAAAATTCCCGTGATGCTCTGTTTTTACAATCATACCAAGGACCCCTGGCGTGTGACAGCGCTGAGTGAACAGAATTAAATCATCGGCTAGTTTAATGGTTCCGTTTACTGGGCGGTAGATGTTTCCGTAATGGCCGCAGATTGTATCCATAGTATATGCTCCGGTATCTGTCATGGTATTTACAATATAGAATGCTTCTCTGGCATCGTCTTCATTGACTATAATACCGTTTCTTCCTGCCTTTGTACCATCAAAATAAGGCAGACCTCCTGTGTGGTCCATGTGAAGATGAGATATAATGATGTGGTCGATATCATTAACGGTCAAACCGTTCTCAGCCAGCTTTTCTTTGATTGTTATGACCTCCGGCACAGGATAGACTGCTCTTGCATGAGGTGAATAGATTTTGTCCCCTGATTCGTAATTACCTGTATCATATAGGATATTGCCAAGAACAGGATGTTGAATCAGGACAGCAAGCATAGGGGAATGTATCAGTTCCTCCTTATTATCTGTGCGGACAAGATAATCTTTCCGGCATAAGATATGTCCAAGATAGAGCATCTTAAATTGAAGCCCCTTCATGGTGTTCCTCCTTTTTGTTATGGCGTGGATGTTATATACGCCTTGATGTTAGCTCTGATTATAACAAGATACCAGGATATGAAAAGTCAATAATATTCCCCAGGATAGTGAAATTAAATGTTATAAAAACGTGTGAGAAACCCGAATCAGTGGTTGATGAGGTTAAAAAGGCTTTAAAGTATAAATATTAAGGAAATTATAGATATATCCGTGTGGAAGAACTCGGATACCGGCTGTTATATTCAAAAAATGTCACTATATAAGGGAAGTTAATTGAATTGTCTATCTGTTCTTTTGTACGTATAATCACAGCATAGAACTCGCGAGGAACTGTAAATCAAACAAAATCAAATTAACAGGGGAGAGTGAAGTTATGTATATTTTAGCAATTACAAGTTGTCCGGTTGGTATTGCACATACGTATATGGCTGCGGCAAATTTGAAGAAGGCTGCAAAGAAAAGAGGGATTGACATAAAGGTAGAGACTCAGGGAGCTGAAGGGCCGGAGAATGTAATTACTGCGGATGATATCAGGAAAGCGGATGGAGTTATTATAGCCAGCGATGTCAAAATAAAGAATCCAGAGAGATTTGAAGGAGGCATACCGGTTTTGGAATGCAGAGTCCAGGAGGCAGTCAAGAACGGAATTGGTCTGGTAGATGAATTACTTGAGGCATTGGAGGATATGGAAAAATGAATACAATCCAAAGAAAAGGCGGAAAGAAGATTACGAGAGGTGAGAGAATAAAAGCCTCCTTTTTGACTGGCACTTCTTATATGATACCGGTGGTAGTTGCGGGGGGTATTATCCAGGCCATTGCGAAAGCAATTGGTGGTTACGATGTTGCCAATCAGGCAGGAACATTTGCTTATCTGATTAACCAGATTGGTGTATGTGCATCCTTCTTTACAGTACCCATTCTTACAATGGCAATCGCCCAATCCATTGGAGACCGGCCAGCAATGGGGCCAGGACTTGCCATTGGCTATCTTGCGAATCAGATTAATGCGGGTTTTGTAGGAGGGCTCATAGGCGGTTTCCTGGTAGGTTACATATGTTTATGGATGAAAAAATGGAAGGTTCCAAACTGGGCTAATGGCATTATGCCTATTCTGGTCATCCCTGTGTTCAGTACGTTAGTCACCGGCGCTATATTTCAGTTCGTAATCGGTCATCCCATTGCAGTATTAATGACAGCTTTCCAAAACTGGCTGGCATCCCTGCAGGGTGGTTCTAAATTTTTCCTTGGTGCGGTAATGGGAACCTGCTGGGGAATTGATTTTGGAGGGCCTCTCACCAAAACTGCGGCGTCCTTTGCCAATGCACTGAATGCAGATGGTGTATTTGGGCCAACAGCCGTTAAGATGGCGGCCGGAATGGCTCCTCCACTGGGAATGGCCATTGCTGTATTTCTACAGAAAAAGAAATTTTCCAGAGGTGATATTGAGAATGCCAAGGTTGCAGTGCCTTTGAGTTTTTGCTATATCACAGAAGGCGCTATTCCATTTGCTTTGAATGACCCCATTCGTGTATGGTGTTCCACAATCCCTGGTTCTGCCATTGGAGGAGGTCTGGCAATGCTTTTGGGCGTGGAATCCCCAGCTGTACATGGGGGTATGTTCGTGGTGCCTATGATGAATAAACCACTGGTATTTTTAATGTGCTTGGGAATAGGTTCACTGATTACCGGAGTTATATATGCATTCCTAAAACGTCCGGTTGATTTGAATATGGTAGATGATGATTAAATGCTGAATGGAGGTAAAATATGTATGTATCAATGAAAGAAATGCTTCTTCACGCCCACAGGAACGGGTATGCGGTGATGGCCATCAACTGTACCAATATGGAACAGGCGAAGGCGATTGTGCAGGCGGCAAAAGAGGAGTGCTCTGCAGTTATTATTAATGTTTCTCCCAGGCAGATGAAGGCCCATGCCCATGGAGAAATCATGGTGCCTATGGTCCGCAGCCTGGCGGAGACTGTGGATGTGCCCGTAGCATTTAATCTGGACCATGGAGGCAACTATGAGGATATTCTTTATGCAATAAGATGTGGTTTTTCCAGTGTGATGATAGACTCTTCCAGTTATAAATTCGAGGAAAATGTGAGAAGAACCAGTCTTATTGTGTCATTGGCACATAGCATGGGAATGTCCTGTGAGGCAGAGCTTGGACATGTGGGACAAGCCATTGAGGCAGATAATACAAAGCTGGATTTATATACGAATCCGGAACAGGCTAAAGAGTTCGTGGAGCGTACAGGCTGTGACTGCCTGGCTGTGGCAATCGGTACAGCACATGGGAGTTATCCCAGAGGTTTTGTACCAAAGCTGGACTTTGACCGGCTGAAGCTTCTTAAAAAGACACTCGAGATGCCATTGGTACTTCATGGTGGGTCAGGAGCCGGAGAAGAAAACATACGAAAGGCCGTGGCTTGCGGAATAAATAAGATTAATGTCTGCACGGACCTGTTTAAGTATGGGAGACAGTCTATGGTGGATGCAATTGGAAGGAATCCTGACATAGATTATATGGATGTGAATATAGCTGTACAGAATGCCATGAAAGAATATATCAAATCTTATATGCGTTTGATTGGCTCCAGTGGACAGTATACATTTGAAACAAGTGCAGGGCCTGAATTGGATTGATTTTCCGGCACAAGGGAAAACATATTCAGGGGAGTTTACAGGGGAGAGAACATAATAGATTGGAAAGCGGAGTGGACCGATAAACGGTTTCTCCGCTTTGTCTTCAAATTGGGAAAAGAGGGAGTACATGTTTCCAAGAGAAAAAAAGCTTTTGGAACTGCTGGCAAATGACAGCAGGGTTTACACAACGGCCCAGCTGGCAGATTTGCTGCATGTCAGCGCCAAAACAATCAAAAAGGATATAAAAAACATAAAAGAAGAACTGAAAGATTCAGGATGTGAGTTAATCTGCCAGACAGGAAAAGGGGTGTGGCTTACTTATACCGATGGAGGAAACACTTTTATCAGAAACCTGTTTAATGATTTAGGACAAATTAATTCGGATATTCCAGAAAACAGAAAGTATCATGTGCTTTTAAAGCTGCTTCAGGCGCCATCTTATCTTTCTATGGAATCCATTGCTGATACTCTTTATGTAAGCAAAGGTACAGTTGTTAATGATATTAACGAAATAATACCTTTTGTAGAAAAACATGGACTTCTAATTGAGAAAAAGGCAAAATATGGGGTGCGTGTCTCTGGAAAGGAGAGTCGGATTCGTATTACTCAATGTGCTGTCATAAGAAGATTAGTCATGCTTCAGGGAAACAGTCTGTTGGAAAAACTCGAACCCTTTTTTGCAAGGTCGAATGTGCAGATAATAAGCAGCATTCTTCATGAGATGGAAGATGATTATGGCTTTACGTTTGCGGATTTATCTTATGCGGAGATGGTGGTCAATCTTGCAATTACCATTGAGCGAATACAACAAGGCAATTTTTGTAGTCCGACAGAGGTTGAGTTGGATGGATATAAAAGAAAAATACAGTGGACTATAGCTGGATATCTGGCCAGAAAATTGGAACAGGTGTTTTGTGTGACAATGGATGAACGGGAACAAGCATACCTTACTATGAATCTTTTGGGAGCAAAACTGCAGAATCGATACGCGGAAAACAGTATTTTTGTCTTTGAAGAACAGGATAGCCGGAGACTGGATGGAATAATGAAGGCTGCGGAAGAACTCTATCATGAGGATATATTAGGGGACCAGCTTCTCAGAAACACTTTATATACGCATCTCGAAGGAATGTTCAACCGTTTGGATTATAAGATACATTTGGATAATCCAATGAAGCAAATGGTAAAGGATGAGCTTGCCTATGAGTTTGAAATAGCTACATATATTGCAGGACTGATTACGGAACAGTTCGGAAACAGTCTGGGTGATGATGAGATATGTGATATTGCTTTATATTTGGGAGCAAGCTTCGAACGCAGAAAGGTATCTAACTCCTCCGTCGCGCCCACAGTAGTCATAGCTTGCGGTACAGGAATGGGGACATCTCTGTTTTTTGAGGCCAGATTTAAACGTATATTTCCAGATGTTACAATCCGAAGAGTACTTCCGATATCCAGGATAAGGGAAGGATTGAAACAGGAAACACTTGATTGTGTGATTTCTACGGTTCCGCTGACTTTGGACGGCATTGACGTAATCCAGGTATCACCGGTTTTGAGTGACAGGGATATAGATGTGCTGCGCAACGCCTTATATCCTGCCAAGCGTGAAAATATAGTATCAGGTAAACATTGCTATCCCAAACTGTCGGCGATGCTGAATGATAGAATTACCATTTTAAAATGTGATTGCAGGACAGCGGAGGAGGTTATCGGGCTATTGGGACAAAGAATGAAACAGGAAAGATATGTGGATAGTGGTTTTATTGAGTCTGTTCTGAAACGGGAAAAGCTGGCGCCTACATCAATTGGAGGAACAATTGCCATACCCCATGCATTTGAAGGTCATGTGATAAAGCCGGGAGTGGGATTAATGACTCTTCGCAAGCCCATTATATGGGGAGAGGAAAGGGTACAGATTGTATTGATGCTGGCAGTAGACGCTGGATGCAGGGATATGTTCAGAGATATTTTTGATGAACTGGCGGATATAATCAAGAATCCTGCGATTATCCGCCAGTTGATAGAGGCCGAACAATTTGCTGGCTTGAGGCTATAGCGATTTCATAAGGTGCAGATGTGATGTATGTCATTTAGATGATTGGCGGCCAGAATATGACTTACTGTCCTGGAATCTTCCATAAGTTCCGCCAGACAGGAGAAAATCTGATGGAATTTTTCCTGGGCCAAGAGATTGGCTGACAGCATGAGGATGATTTGTACTGTTTCCTCACCCCAGACAATAGGTTTTTTCAAAGTCATGAGGCCAATTCCTGTTTTCCTTACATATCCGTCAAATGGATGTGGAATTGCAAATAATCCTCCAATCGAGGTTGGTGCAATTGCTTCTCGTTTAAGTACGCATTCAATAAAACCTTCAGTTGCATATCCGGCAGAAATCATTCTACTTCCAAGAAAACGTATTACTTCCTCTTTTGTACAGCAGTCGCAATGAAAGATAGATATTTTCTCATCCATCAGACAAGTTATATCGGAATAGGGGGTGTCGCAGGCAGAATGTTCTTTTATATTGGTATATAGGTGTCTTCCAATCAAACGTATATCGGAATCAGTCAGTACAGGGGATACCTGTATAATATCCAAACCTTCTAAAAAGAATGGAACGGTGGTTATAACTGTATCATGTATATGCGGTCCCAATTCTGTCAGGGCCCGCGATAAGGGCAAAACCTCTTTTATCTTCAAGTCAGGAAAAATCCGATTCAGACGAGCTGTTAAAAAGCATGAAGTCCCCATTCCGCTTCCGCAGACAATCAGGCAGTTGTGCGTTTTCTGTTTGCGCATATTTTCTCTGAATGCTGCCAAATATACAGCGATGTCGCATGTTTCATCTTCACCTAAAATAATATGGAACTTTTTTTCAGCAAGATGAGCAATAAATGTTGCCATTTCAAGTTCATAGGACAAATTCTCCTTCACCATACGCCTTATGGGATTGTGAAACGGAATCTGATGGTGCAGTCGCTTTTCCATGGAATAAAGATGTGTATACATTGCGTACTTAAGCGTCTCATCCTCAAAACGGTTTTGGTTGAATACTATGCATGCTTCGTTTAGTATACAATCCCATGTATGTTTTATATCAGGGGGAAGCGTGGATTTTATTGTGCATTCTTTATGCAGGTCCATAAAATGGAAGGTCTTGGCACTTTCTAAAAGTGTATACAGATAATATGCTTCATTCTCTGGTATTGTTATGAAAAAGGTGTCTTTCAGACGCAACACCAGATAGCGGCAGATGTGGCTGTCCAATTTAGAGGTAAATCCATGGGGATTTTCTTTCGGATATTCACAGAAGCTGCCTTGTTGGATGCGTTTTATCATGATTGGAATCAGCGTAAGACATTCACGATAGGAGGTATCCGCCAGAGTCAATCCAAATTGTTTTCCGCAATCTTTTAATATACACTGAATAGAATTTATGGAAATACTGGGAAAGAAGTCCTGGAGCGTTTGGATATAACCAGTTTCATCCCCAGGAAGCAGTTTTAACAGCAGATATGACCAGACAAAACGCCGGTTTGATTCCTTACCTTTTATGCAAGTCCCCAATTTAGCTTTTCGTTCGATTGACAGGCCATATTTTTCGAAAAACGGGATAAGCTCATTCATATCATTTGCAGCGGTTCCTCTGCTGATATACAGGGAGTTGGCTATGGAATCCATGGAAATATATGTGTCTGATTCCAGTAGACGAAGGGCAATATGGTATTTTCTGACTGACGGGTCGCTGGAGGGACTGAGAGTACAGCGGAACAAAAGGTGCTCCAGAAATGTATATCCTTTTTCAGTACAGGTGAGCCATATCCCCTGACCTGTTTTTGTATGAAGCAGACATCCGGTATCCTTTAACTCGCTCTTCAGATGTTTGATATCCAGTTTGATAGTACGACTGCTGGAGTGAAGGACGGCAGCCAACTCAGTGCTGGTAAAGCGGGACTTCTTTTCGTAAAGTATTTGCAGTATCTGTTTTTCCCTTTGCAGAAGCATAAGTATTTATCCTTTCATCTGAGTATGTGTGCACTTGCTAGTATTGGAGTAAACGATTATAATGAAAATGCAGAGATTGGTAGCTTTTTATATTATGAGCATGGGGGGCGCTTTGGGTGCGTATTATTGAGGTTGATAATGATTTAAAGGAACTGTGTGAACATGGAACAGCACATTTTCCTTTGTTAGTAAATCATGACGATTTGAATACCTTTCAGGAAAAGTATATCATTTGCCACTGGCATGACGATTTAGAGTTTTCAGTAGTGTGTCAGGGAACCGCCATATATCAGATTAATGGAATACCTCACGAATTATCGGAAGGTAATGGAATGATTATTAACACAGGGATTCCCCATATGATTGCACCAAAAAGAGACAGCCGGGTCAAACTGCTTACGATTGTAGTCCATCCGGAATTGATTTACGGAAATCCGGGCAGTGATGTGGATAGTCTCTGCCTTCGTCCTTTTATGCGGATAAAGGAGCTGGCAGGAGTTCCTTTAAAGGAATGTGTTCCATGGCAGGCCCGGGTTCTGGAGGCGTTATATGAAGTGGACTGCTATAATAAGGACCGTCCCTTTGGATTTCAATTGAAAATAAAAGGTCTCTTATGTGAGGCGTTCTATGAAATCATTTCATCTCAGGAAGATATTATAAAAAGTGGACAGCCTTTTAACCGGATGGACCTTCGAAGGCTCAAGGTATTGCTGGATTATATTCATTTGCATTATAACAAGGTCATATCCCTAAAAGAGCTGGCCGAACTCATCTATCTTACCAGAGAAAGCTGTTGCCGTTTATTCAAACAGCTGACAGGCAAAACAATCAGCAGATACATCTGTGATTACCGCGTGGCACAGGGAATCCGGCTCCTGCGGGAAGATAGATATTCAGTGACTCAGGTGGCTTCCATGGTGGGATTTGGAAGTTCAAGCCGTTTTGCCCAGGCATTCCGTAATGTTATGGATTGCAGCCCATCGGAATATCTTCGTAAATAATCATAAATAGAATAGAGATATATTGCTATCTGTAAATTGAGTCAATTGATACAGATATTGACGTTTTAGTTCCCTCTCAAACATAAAAACTTGAACATATGGTATACCTGTGGTATTATATATGATAGCAGGAGGGTGAAGGAAATATGGGAAGAGATGAAACTGGTTTAAAAAAGCAGACAGCATATGACCGTATAAAACAGATGATTATGAATAATGAATTGCCTGCGGGTATGCCTTTGGTTGAACGGACTTTAAGCAGCGAATTAAATGTGAGCAGGACACCAATCCGCGAGGCTCTGCGCAAGCTCAGTAATGAGGGAATGGTAGAGATAAAGGAAGGAAAAGGCGTATACGTAGCAGAACTTCATTTTGAGGATGTCATAGAGATATTTGAATTGAGGGAAAGTCTGGAATGTCTTGCCACCAGACTTTGTGTTCAGCGAAGGACAGAGGCAGTGGTGAACAGGCTTACAGAATATCTGAATGACCAGGAGAAAGCTTATGAGAATGAGGCCCATGGAGAATTCATGCATATAGATATGCTGATGCATAACTATATTGCCGAGTCTTCAAAAAATAAACGTTTGGCAGCGATGATATCGTCCATATACGACCAGGTGGCACGAATGGCTATTTCTGTTCAGGATGACCCTGTCATCAGGGATATTGCTATAGCAGAACACAGGAAATTGATTAAGGCGATACGGGAAGGAATGGCAGATGAAGCAGAAGCAGTTATGTGTTGTCATATTGCGTCTGTAAAACAATACCATATTGATAAATATTATTTACTATAGTAGCAAATAAAAACTCGTTTCAGGCAGTGTAAGGAATTATAAACCTTGTACTGCCTGTTTTTTTGCTTTAATGTCATTCATATGAATTTAATTGTGCATAATTGCTAAAAAAAAGTTAAAAAACTGGTAAAAACAGAAAAAACAAATATGGGTATTTACATGGTATACCAATAGTGCTAATATAAAGTACATAAGAAGAGCCAGATAAATACCAAAATAAAACCAAGAGCACAGTAAAAGAAATGAGGGGGATGAATGAAAGACGAAGAGAAAAAAAATCTCAATCGCATATGTAAGCGAATCCGTTATCTTACTATTGATGAAATAGGGGAACTGGGGGTTGGTCATGCAGGTGGAAGTATGTCAATTGTGGAAGTACTGGTGGTACTGTATTACAGACATATGAACCGACTGAATCCTGAAAAACCGCATCAGGAAGGGAGAGACCGGTTGGTTCTTTCTAAGGCGCACTCGGGACCTGCATTATATGCGGTTTTGGCAGATAAAGGATACTTTCCAATTGAAATGCTGAAGACATTAAATAAGCCGGGAACATCACTTCCAAGTCATGTGGATATGATGCGGACACCAGGGGTGGATATGACGGCAGGCTCGCTGGGACAGGGGCTTTCATGTGCTGCCGGTATTGCGCTGGGCTCGAGACTGAAGAGAGACGGTGCTTACATCTATGCAATTATTGGGGATGGGGAAACCAACGAAGGCCAGATTTGGGAAGCGGCACAGTTTGCATCTCACAGAAAGTTAAATCACCTGATTGTTTTTACAGATTACAACAAAATGCAGCTGGATGGTCCCGTAGAGGAAGTCAGTGGACTGGAGCCCTTGACCGACAAATGGAGAGCCTTTGGCTTTTATGTTCAAAGTGTGGATGGGCATGATGTAGAGGCAATTGACGAAGCCATCACGAAAGCAAAGGAATCAAAAGAAAAGCCCTCCATGATTATACTCCATACATTAAAGGGAAAAGGAGTATCTTTTCTGGAAGCTAAATGGAAGAATAACCATAACGTGACAATATCTCCGGAAGAGAGGCGGTCGGCTTTAGAAGAGCTAAAGGAGGGGGATGAACCATGTATGAAGACACAGAGATGAGGACAGTGCTTGCACAGTGGTTAGAGCAGGAATTAAAGACTGATCAGAGAACTGTTTTGCTGGATGCAGATTTGGCAAGAGCCAACGGAACTTTAAACCTGTACACAAAGTATCCGGACCGTACATTTGATGTGGGGGTGGCAGAATCCAATATGGCCTCCATTGGCGCAGGTCTGGCAAGTTATGGATTCTTGCCCTATATTTTCACCTTCTGTCCATTTGCCACCAGAAGAATTTGCGACCAGATTACGATATCCATTGTGTATGCAGGGCAGAACGTAAAAATAATAGGTACGGACCCGGGATTATCAGCTGCATTTAATGGGGGAACCCATATGACACTTGAAGATGTAGGTGTACTTCGTTCTATTCCAGGAATCGTGATATATGAACCGGTGGACGGGGATCAGTTGTTCAAGGCAATGCCGCAGATTAAAGCTTATGAAGGGCCTGTTTATATCAGATTGTTCAGAAAAGTCCCAAAGTCTACGTTTTTTTCTGATAGCAGCTATGAATTTAATCTGTTCAAAGCGGATGTCATGAAAGAGGGGAAGGATGTAACCTTATTTGCCAGCGGTATAGAGGTGAGGGAAGCAATGCTTGCATCCCAGATACTAGAACAAAAAGGGGTATCCGCGGAAGTGATTAATGTACATACAATCAAACCTGTTGATAAGGACACGGTTGTTCAATCTGTGAAAAAAACAGGTTGTGCAGTTACTTGTGAAAATCATAATATCATCGGCGGATTGGGGAGCGCAATAGCCGAAATACTGGCAGCCGAATATCCTGTACCTCTTGAATATATAGGAATGAAAGATTCCTTTAGTGAAGTGGGTAAGGTGGATTATTTGATTGAGAAGTATGGAATGGATGCCGATGGTATTGTAAGTATGGCAGAAAAGGTGTTGTTACGAAAATGACTACTTTTAAAGATAATAAAAGCAGGAGATTAATACAAGGGGGTACATAGTTATGACAACAGGGCAAATAGTTCAGATGACAATATTGGCAGTTTACCTGATTGTACTGGTGGTTGTAGGCAAAAAGGCGGCAGGACAAGTGAAGTCCAATACAGATTACCTTTTATCTGGCAGACAGATGAGCTGGCTTATTGTGGCCGGATGTCTTGTGGGAACTCATTTTTCCGGGGCAGCTATCACAACAATGTCAAATTTTTCCTATATGTATGGTTTGGGAGGTTCGCTGTATGAGCTGTTCACAATCATTGGTTTTCTTATATGTGCAATGATTTATGCAAAAAGGGTCCGTCTTAGCGGAGCGTTTACGATATCGGAGTTATTTGAAATCAGATATGGGCTTAATGTACGTCTGGTAGCAGGATTCTTTATCATGCTTTCAGGTATAGCGGCTGCAGCTGCCCAGTTTAAGGCAATCGGTCTGATTTTTTCTTCCATGTTCGGACTGCCTCAGAATATGGGAATTGTGATTGCCTGGTGTATCACCGCATTTTATATGATTCTTGGAGGTGCTGCGGCTGCCAATTACACCATTATTCCACAGCTTCTGTGTTGTCTTATCGCATTTCCGTTGGTGGCTGCCTGGAGTTATTTTAAAAATGGAGGCATGGCGGTTATTACTGCGATGCAGAATCTGCCTGAAAATTATTTTTCTCTACTGGGACCATCCGTAAAGCTGATTCTTACATGGGTCCTGCAATGGATGTGGATTAATAACTGGGGCTCACAATGGTATTTTCAAAAGGCGTCTTCAGCCAGAAATGTGAAACATGCAAAAATGGGATTCATGGCAACCGGTATTGCACTGGCTGTCATGGCAATGATACCAGGTCTTGTGATTGGCCTTATGGCAAGAGCCATGTATCCTGACCTTGTGAATACGGAACAATCTTTGAGCCTTATTGTGGCCCAGGCGCCTATTGTGTTGGGGGGATTAGCCATGACAGGCATCTTCGCAGCGGGTATGTCAACCGTAGACGGATGTGCTATGGGTGCGGTGACAGTTATAGTAAGGGATTTCTACCAGCGTGCTTTAGGTCATACTGATATGTCGGCAGAGAAGATGAACCGTGCATCCAGAATTATTACAATCATAGTATTATTGATTATTCTGACCATGGCAACTATGTTCAGTTCGGTCGTATCAGCCCTGAATTTTATGATTGTATTTAATACAGGAAATTTCGGCGCTTTGATTGCGGCATTGTTCTGGAAAAAGGCATCTAAAGAAGGGGCGCTTATTTCCATATTGTCGGCAGGTATATTTGCAATTATATGGAATGTGTCAGGCGGCAGTGTAAGATTTGAAGCAGCTTGGTGGTCTCTTTTAATTAGTATGATACTGATGGTGGGAATCAGTTTCATCGTATCCAAGACGGGTCCATGGTGGGGGGCAAGACCGAAGCCAGTACGTGCTGGAATAAAACAGGATATCATGGAATTTCTTGCTAACAGAAAAGCCAGTATGACAGATTTCATTGACCGTTTTGGTTATAATGCAGTGGAACTCAGACTGGCGGTAAGTGAGCTGACCATGGAAGGGAAGATTAGTGAGGTGGATTATATGACGTATAAGCGTTCTGAATTCTGTTCTCCAGGGGAGTCTTATACTAAGGATGCTTCTACTGCCAGAGATATACAAATGATTATTGTTGTGGCGGTTTGCATTCTAGCCTTTTATATCATATGGAATATTTCGTAGTAAAGGAGGAGTAACAGATGTTTGAATTGAACCAGGAGGAACTGGAATATCTAAAGGCCATACGTGACCTGAATGATGGTATGGGAGGGCGTAAGACAGATTATTATATGGTAGTGGAGGCTGTGCATGGGGATACCGGAAAAGCAATACCTCTGGTGGCCAGACTGGATGAAGACGGTTACATTACATCCAATGGGCTGATTAAACGTTATTGCAATATCACGGAAAAAGGCAGGATTACATTAACAGAACATGCTTTATAAAAGAGTTTTATAATTTATAAATTTTATGTCTAAAAGAAAAGGAGAGAGAACTTATGACAGACAAATGGTTGACAACAGATTATCCGCAGATTGTATTTGAGGACAGTCCTATTGGGAGGTTGAAAAAAGAAGTATTTGATATGACATTCGAGAACGTGGAAAAGGCGCTGGAAGAGGAATTCCAGCTTCCGAGCCAGCATAACAGTGAGATTGGCAAGGCGGGGTGTTACATACAGAATACCCCGCGGCATAAAGTGATTGAAAAAAGAAGAAAGAATGATATTGTACTGATTCCCATAGGCTGTACAGAGAATCATGGTATCCATAATCCCAGCGGTCTTGATACGTATATGTGTACCTGTATCTGTGAAGCTGTACGTCGTCGTACCTCTGCCCTGGGGTATGAGGTTTCGGTTGCTCTTCCACCTCTTAATTACGGCGGTCATCCCTATCATCATGTGGGAATGCCGGGAACTGTAATCATGAGTGAAAACGTGGTGCGTGAAACCCTTATCTACACATTGGCCGGTTTATGGGATGACGGATTTCGAAAGTTCATACTTGTGAACAATCATGGCCATAAATGGATGTTGGAAGCTGCTGTACAAGAATTTTTCAAAAGATTTAATCTTCCGGCCATTGTATCTGAATTGGAATGGCATCGGGCTATCCGGGAATTTTGGATTCCTATTGACAGGAAGGATTCTCTTACCACTCATTTTGTACATGCGGATGAGGCGGAAACAGCAGTGGCCAATCTTCTGTTTCCGGAGATGGTGGATATGAGTGTATGTGTGGATGCACAGCCTAAATCATTGACATTGATGGGGCATTACGATACGTCTGTGGACAGCTATGGAAGACCCCACACATGGTCAGAGGGTGAGGGTCAGAATGTAATTGAGCGCTTTGGTACTCCGGAAGGGGTAGTCGGATATCCTTCCAGAGGCGATGCATATAAAGCTAAGCGTCCTATCCTGGCAATCTGTCGTTATATAGTCAAGATGATTGATGATATTTTGGCGGACTATCCTGCGGGCAAGGTGCCTTTAGACGGTTTTACTTTCAGAGACAGAGATGAAATAGAAGCATGCCTAAAGGAACCTTTAAGCGACGGATGGAAATCAGTGCATGAGTTGTCCAGGTTCGGAATTTTCTAAAGAGGAAATACAATGAAACAGATTATATTTAAACCGGAAATTCATAAATTTAATACTTCAAAAGAGTTCGCAGAGAACTTTGATTTAGGTGAGGGGGATTTGATACTAACTAATCGGTTTATCTATGAACCTTATTTCGGAAGTCTCAATCTGGCCGCGGATATTCTCTTTCAGGAAGAATACGGTGCAGGTGAGCCCTCAGATGAAATGTTTGAGGCGATGTATCTTGATGCTATTAAGAGGGGGCCGCATAAACGTATAATAGGAATCGGAGGAGGTACGGTATTGGATATATCTAAACTTCTGTCATTGAAAAACTGTTATACCGTAGCAGATTTATTTGACAGGAAGTTGGATATTGTGAAGGAAAAGGAATTGGTACTGGTTCCAACCACTTGCGGCACGGGTTCTGAAGTCACTAATATATCTATACTGGCTTTCTTGTCAAGAAATATGAAAATTGGTTTGGCATTAGATGAGATGTATGCGGACCAGGCTGTTTTGGTACCTGAACTGCTTAAGGGACTTCCGTTCAGATTCTTTGCAACAAGTTCCATTGATGCATTGATTCATGCGATTGAATCCAGTCTGTCGCCAAAGTCTACCGATTGCACAGAGCTCTTTGGATACCGCGCTATCGCGGAAATTATCCGGGGATATCAGGAAATCGCAGCCAGAGGGGCAAATGCAAGGTATGATTTGTTAGATTCTTTCCTGACAGCAAGTAATTATGCTGGATTGGCTTTTGGGACAGCAGGATGTGGAACGGTTCATGCTATGAGTTATCCACTGGGCGGAACGTTCCATGTGGCCCATGGTGAGGCGAATTATGCTGTGTTTATTGGTGTCATGAAAAAATATATGGAACTAAAGAAAGATGGTAAGATAGAAAAACTTAATCGTTTCATGGCGGGATTGTTGGGATGCGGTGCAGAACATGTCTATGAAGAATTGGAGATATTACTGGACCAGATTATTTCAAAAAAGACTATGAAGGAGTACGGGGCTACACAGGAAATGTTGAGACAATGGTCACGAAGTGTTATTGAAGGCCAGCAACGGCTGATGGTGAATAGTTTTGTTCCATTGAATGAAGCTCTGATATTGGATATTTATCAATCCATATATGAGTAGAAAGTGACCTGGAGAGCAGGAATATCATTGAATTTACAAATCTTTCGGTTTGGTAAGTTTATGGTATACCTGCTCTCTTCATAATGAGGCGTAATAGACAGGGGGGATTCTTTGACAATCTAGCGAAGTCATATATGGAGCGCTGATATCAGTATAAGTCAGAGGGGGTAATTTTAGGCTTTTGTTTTAGGCCGACAGATTACTAGGCCTTATAACACATTGTAAGCCACAATGCGGGCTTTTTAAAAGGAGTATGAGGAGTTGGACATATCTTGAATAATACGATGAATTTGGCCAAATGTGAGAAGGATAATTTGGGTAATATCTAAGACATTAAATCAAACAATCTCTCCCGTTCGATTTGTGTGCAGGTTAAAGGGAGGTGCACCTAAGGGCGCCCCTCCCGGCCACAAACGCCCGCAATGCGGACGTTTTTTCTTTTCCACGAAGGTGCACCTGTTTGGTGCCTTGGTCACCTGCCAGGTGGTCGGAATACATGCAAAATTGCGGAAATACAAAGTTTCCTGCCAGTTTTTAGGTACACCTTTTAGGTGGTTCTGCCAGATTTCATCCGATTATTTCATGAGATATGGATATGGACTTTCGCAAGGGTAATCGGTATTGTAGTGTCACAGGAAAGGGAGGATACCGATGAAACGGATGGAACTTAAGTCATGTGATGAAATCATAGCATTCAGAGTAGAGACATTGGATAGTAAGTGGCAGGAGAGCAAAAACCAACAGGAGATAGCAAAGGAGCATAAGCTAAATGAGCGTATGGATGCATGGTTAAAGCAACTTGACCAGGAGCAAAGGGACGGCATTGAAGAATGTATCGATGACATGTTGGAAGAAAACTGGGCAGTACAAATGTATTTATATGAGGAAGGGGTGAAGGATGGAATCCGGTTGATGAAGATGATTCACAGTTTTTAATTTATCTAAAATGCAAAAAGAACAAACGTTGATATTAATTCATTTGCCGTCATGTTATATGACGGCTTTTTTCATGAGGAGGTGAGTACTTGGAAGACCGGATTAAGAAACGGATACCGGTTTGGTTATACCCGGAGACCCTTGGACAGATGGACCAGTGCCTGACAAAAGGAAACTGCAAAAGCCGGAGTGAATATATAGAGAAGGCTCTTCTGTTTTATAACGGATACCTGCTGTCGAAGGAGGCCAGCCCATACCTGCCAGTTATCCTTACATCTGCCATGTCTGGTATCGTGGAAACATCCGAAAACAGGATGTCAAGACTGCTGTTTAAGTTGGCAGTGGAACTTTCTATGCTTATGAATCTGTATGCAGCGCAGAATGACGTGGGGGAAGCTGTTCTAACCAAACTACGGGGAAAATGCATCCAGGATGTAAAGAGGACAAATGGTTCTCTCAATCTGGAGTCTATTGTGGAGTACCAGAAAGGGCAATAACAACCCGGGGTGATTCATATCTATGCCAAAAATCATATTGAAATGCCAGTATTTAAAAAATGAGAAGGCTCATCTGGGGCATCTGGTCCGTTACATTGCCACACGGGAGGGCGTGGAACCAGTCAGGGATACCCATGAACATTTACCAGCAACAGTGAGACAGAAGCAGTTGATAAAAGAGATTCTGGAAGCAGCACCGGAAGCAGCCGGGTCTTATGAATATCAGGACTTCCTGCAGTCGCCAACAAGGGGATATGCATCTGAATTCATTTCGACTTCCATCGAACAGAACATGGACCTGATTGCGAAGAAAGAAAACTATGTGGACTATATCGCAAACCGTCCGGGAGTGGAGAAGGTGGGGATGCATGGTCTGTTTACGGATGCGGGCATACCAGTCGTGCTATCAAGGGTACAGGAAGAGGTCGCAGGCCATGAAGGCAATGTCTGGACCTTCATCCTTTCCATGCGGAGAGAGGATGCCGGACGTTTGGGATATGATGACGTAAAGAGCTGGGAAGCACTCCTGCGCAGTAAACGGATGCAGATGGCGGAGGCCATGAAAATACCTCCAGATGAATTGGTATGGTATGCGGCCTTTCATAACGAGGGGCATCACCCACATGCCCATATCATTGCATACTCTGCGGACCCCAGAAAAGGCTTCCTGACGGAGAAGGGGATTGAACAGATGAGAGCTATGTATGCCAGAGATTTTTTTCAGCAGGATATGTACGAGCTGTATCAGGAACAGACTCTACAGAGGAAAGCATTGGTAAATGCCAGTGAGGTTTCACTAAAGTCGTTGTATGGGCAGGTAAAAGATGCATGGGACGGGAACACAGGACTGGAACAGCTGATGGTACAGTTAGCAGGGAGCCTGAAGCAGACAAAAGGCAGAAAGGTGTATGGTTATCTGCCGCCGAGGGTGAAACATCAGGTAGACCAGATTGCCGATGCGTTATCCTTGAATCCTGTGGTAGCTGAATGCTATGAGAAATGGTATCGTTCCAGGTCGGAAATCCTGCACACTTATACAGACCAGACACCAGTACTGCCACCGCTTTCAGCACAGAAGGAATTTAAACAAATCAAAAATATAATCATACGGGAAACCATGCAATTAGAGCAGGACAGAGCATGGACTGCGGAAGAACCGATGGACGAGACGGCGCAGTTGATTGTGGAACATAAGGAAAGCAATCTGAATGAGCCTGTATATCCGGAAAGTTACATGACAGCAGGAGAAATGGTCTATGGGATGGAACACAAAGGGGATGGCTATGCTGAGTGGACAGATGGATACCAACGGGCCAGGTCTGTTCTATATGAAACGTATGGTGGGCAGCCGGATTTTGAGACGGCCTATCAGGCCATGTTAGTGGAAGCCAAAAAGGGAAATGCATTTGCAATGTGCGACCTTGGACAGATGCAGTACCATGGAAGAGGATGCGAACCGGACCCAGAAATATCATGGTCATGGTATGCGCAGGCTCTCCACATTTTTATGAGTGTTGAGGAGGTGAGGGAATCTGATTATATAGAATACCGGATTGGATATATGTATGAGAACGGGCAGGGGATTAGGCAGAATTATGCGGAGGCCGCCGAATGGTATCATCAGTCTGCTATGAAAGGAAACCATTACGCATTATATTCTCTGGGAATGCTGTATCAACGGGGGCAGGGCATGGGCCAGGACTTTGAAAAGGCAGCCATTCTCTTGAAGAAATCCATGATGAATGGAAATCCATATGCGGCCTGGGAATATGGCAGGATGCTACGGGACGGAATCGGGACAGAGAAAAATGAGGAGGAGGCGAACCGGATTTTTCAGAAGGCATTTTCCGGTTTTCAGTTACTTGCACAAAACCAAATGGATGATAACCTTATGTACTGTATTGGGAAGATGTATCAGGATGGAATCGGGACCAGTAAGGACAAGGGAAAGGCAGTCCAGTACCTCCGGAAGGCCATTGAATTCGGGCATACCCATGCAATGTGTGCATTAGCGGATATCTATATACAGTCAGGAACACCGGAAGAAATTCAGCGGGGAATCCAATTGTTAGAGCGAAGTGCGTCACTCGGCAGTTCCAATGCAGAGTACAGGTTGGGGAAGATGTATCAGGAGGAACTGTATATAGAAAAGAACCTGGGGGCGTCTGTTTATTGGCTGAACCTTAGTGCGGGCCATGGGAACCAGTATGCGCAGTATCTAATGGGGAAGACATACCTTTACGAACAGGCAGTCAGAGATGAGGAAAGCGGTATCTTCTGGCTGCAAAAAAGTGCAGCTCAGGGCAATCCATATGCAGTGTATCTTTTGGAACATAAAGATGTGCGGGGAAGGTTACAACTCCAATCAGGAATCATCCGCCTGTTCCATCATCTGTCCACGATATTTGAAGTTCAGGAAAAAAAGAATCATGACAAGACACAGGAATGGATTGACCGCAAGAGAAGACGGAGACTTAAGGAAAAGAAGATGGCCCAGGGAATCCATGGATAGCAGGAGGCGATACGATTGGAGTATGTTGCTTTCACGGAAGAAGAAAAAGAACGGGCGGGAGCTGTGAACCTGGTGGAATTCCTAAAACGCCAGGGAGAGGAACTGGAACCATCCGGAAGCGAATGGCGCTGGAAACGGCATGACAGTGTGACCATGCGTGATAATACATGGTATCGGCATAGTTGTAAGTATGGGGGGGCACCTGTCCAGTTCCTGCAGGAATTTTATGACATGACGTATGTTGAGGCGATGAAATGCCTGCTGGAGGGAAATCACCCGGCGGTTATCCGTGGAGTTGGAGCCACTGGCCCACAGGCAAGAAGCAGGAAAAAATTTCAATTACCGGAACGAAATCAGAATGAGAAACGTGCCCTGGCCTATCTTTCCAGGACACGTTTCATTGATTATGGGACACTTGTGTCCTTTGTTGAGAAGGGAGCCATTTATGAAGAACAAAGACGGCATAACGTAGTGTTCGTGGGCTTTGACAATCAGGGAAATGCATGTCATGCCCACATGAAAGGAACCTATACAAACGGCGAAAGTTTCCGCCTTAATGTGGAAGGTTCAGACCCCGCGTATGGATTCGGTCATTGCGGGGAAGGGCCAAGGCTGTATGTGTTTGAAGCCGCCATTGACCTTCTGTCGTTTTTGACTCTTTATCCGCTTAAGTGGCAGCAGCAAAGTTATATCTGTCTTGATGGGCTGTCCGAACATGCATTACTTCAGATGCTTTACAGCCACGCACACTTACAGGAGGTCATTCTTTGTATGGACCATGACCCGGCGGGAATAGAGGGGTGTTATAGGCTGAAAGAAATCCTGGCAGGATTAGGATATAATAAGGTATCCCGTCTGGCATCCAGGAATAAGGACTGGAATGAAGACCTGATGGAGATGCATGGGATTAAGCCCGTTCCAGCCAGGGAACATCCACGGCTGGTACATTGCATGAAACTGTGTGTATGGCTGAAGAAACTTGAGAATCAAACATGTACCAGTGAGGAAGCCATAAAGCAGATTTACGATTCTTACCATCACCTGAGTATGGCCATAAAACGGCAGGAGACATATAAGGAAGACCATGGAGAAGAAATACACATGTGTCTGGAGGATATGTCTGCTGCCGGATTCCGGATTTTAATGGAAATGCATAGGAAGGAACAGTCATCCTATACCAGGGAACAGCTTGCTAACCAGCTTTTTATTTCCTATCAGCCACACCGGGACCGAGGAAAGATGCGGGCCAAATGGAAGGAACTGGAGATGATTATCAGTACTCTCAAGCAATCTGAAATACAGTCCGTATGCTTTGAACGCATGGAAACAGTTAAGGATTGTTACAGAGAACTAATCCTGGCCTGTCTGAAGCTGCACATCCAGATTACCGTGACAGCAGAAGAACAGAGGCTGGAGATTGATAGGAAGTTGTCAGAGACATGCATATGTACTAAGGCACAGGAGGTGTAACAGGATGAATGGTTCTGGTGTGACATTGCTTATCCTCACAGGGCTTTTCATGTTTGTGGTGATTGGCGGGATTGCGATGATATCGTGCCATTATACATTGGATGGGATAAAAAGCAGGACAGTAGGGGATGGGCAGCACGGGACTGCCCGTTTTGCTACAAAGCAGGAGATACGTAGGACATTCACCCACGTGGAATACCTTCCAAAGGAGTGGCGTAGGGGAATCGGATTGCCGGAAGCTCAGGGGCTGATTGTGGGAGGAGTATTCAAAGGAAACAGGGTGAAGGCACTGGTTGATGCGGACGATGTCCATACGCTCATGATTGGTTCAGCCGGGGTAGGAAAAACCGCGTATTTCCTTTATCCGAACATCGAATATGCATGTGCATCGGGGATGTCATTTTTGACAACGGACACGAAAGGTGATTTGTTTCGCAATTATGCAGGCATTGCCAGAAAATATTATGGATATGAAGTTGCGGTGATTGACCTAAGGAACCCAACCAGGAGCGATGGTAATAACCTGCTGCATCTGGTCAACCAGTATATGGATATGTACCAGAAGGATAGTGGTAACCTGGCAGCCAAGGCCAAGGCAGAGAAATATGCCAAGATTACCTCAAAGACCATTATCAATTCCAGCGGAGGGGATTCTGCTTCCTATGGACAGAATGCCTTCTTCTATGATGCCGCAGAAGGACTCCTGACAGCAGTCATCCTTTTGATAGCAGAATATTGTCCTCCTGAAAAGCGCCACATCATATCGGTATTCAAACTGATTCAGGACCTGCTGGCACCAAGCGGCGTGAAAGGAAAGAATCAGTTCCAACTGCTGATGGAAAAGCTGCAGTCAGACCATAAGGCGAGATGGTTTGCGGGTTCCGCCCTTAATACGGCGGACCAGGCCATGGCATCCGTCATGTCCACGGCGTTATCCCGCCTCAATGCGTTTCTGGATTCAGAGCTGGAGCAGATTCTGTGTTTTGATACAGCCATTGATGCTGAACGGTTCTGCAACACAAAATCAGCCATATTTATTGTCCTGCCGGAAGAGGATACAACCAAGTATTTCATGGCCTCTCTGATTGTGCAGCAGCTATACCGGGAGCTTCTGGCGGTAGCGGATGAACAGGGAGGAAAGCTAAGGAACCGTGTCATGTTTTACCTGGATGAGATAGGGACCATCCCCAAAATTGAATCGCTGGAGATGGCCTTCAGTGCTGTTAGGTCCAGACGGTGTTCCATTGTGGCCATCATACAGAGTTTCGCGCAGCTCCAAAAAAACTATGGAAAAGAAGGGAGTGAAATCATCATTGATAATTGCCAGGACAGTGTTTTTGGCGGGTTTGCACCCAACTCAGAATCCGCGGAATTGTTATCAAAGCATATGGGCAACAGGACTGTCCTGTCCGGATATATAAGCCGAGGAAGGAATGACCCGTCCCAAAGCCTTCAGATGATTTCACGTCCGCTCATGACATCGGATGAAATCAAGACTCTGAAAAAAGGAACATTCATTGTGACAAAGACAGGGGCGCATCCAATGCAGGCAACCTTGAAGCTGTTTCTAAAATGGGGAATTACATTTGAAGAGCCGTATGAATTGCAGGAGCGGGCTGCTCGGAAAGTGAGCTATGCAGACAAACAGGAGTTGGAGAGGGAAATCGTTAACCGGCAGTTATCGGTTGATTTACTTATGCCAGAGGATATGACTGGATTAGACGAAAAAGGTTTAGTCGACATGCCTGTTAAAAGAGAACATGCAAGGCCAGGCATCATTGGAGGGAAAATGCCTGTCCGTGTAGATTAGGGATGGGGGTGAGGAATGGGATATTTCCGGAAATTATATCAGTCGGGATTACCACACCGTGCTATCAGCGTTTATATGTATCTAAAGGACCGGACCGATAAGAATGGGACCTGTTATCCCTCAATAGGAACCATAGCAAAAGAACTTGCTTTATCGCGGAATACGGTAAAACGAGGGATTGATGATTTAATAAAAGCCGGATTCATACAAAAGGAAACAAGATTACGGGACAATGGAGGGAGAAGTTCGAATCTGTATTGGCTATTAAAATAAATATGAATGTTACGCCAGGGGAGAAGTCTGTCTATTATGTGGGCCATCCCCTGGTCCGTGATGGGCTGGCAGGAAGTACCCATTTTAACAGTATGGCAGAGTAGAAAGCATACTTGATATACAAGGATGAGGAAAGATGACTATTGTCCGCTATAAAAGACTCCTCCGATTCCAGATGACTGTAGATGGCCTCAATTTCTGTTAAGAGTTTCCTGGCTGCAGTTGGATTCTTCAACCTGGACACCAGATAGTCAATGATACGACCTAACAGTTCAACCGCCCGGTCCGTTATTTGAAGTTTATAATCCATAGTTCCCCTTCAGCTCATCAAGAGACGCCCTGGCATCCTGTGTCCGCCCTGCTTTTATCTGGCCTTCGGATTGTTCCAGATTGCGGTAAAGGCTGGTTTTCCAAATAGTTTTCTCATATGTCTCCATGCTCATGATTACCATGTCCCCATAACCATTCTTGGTGATGAAGATGGGTTCTTCGGATACATGGCATAAATCGGAAATATCTGAGGTGTTTTTTAAATCTTTAATTGGTATAATCTGTGGCATTAACTCACCTCCTGGCCTAAATATGGTTTAATTATACCATTATAATTTCACGAAATCAAATAATAATCCAAGAATCAATAAAATTTAAAATTCTTTCTGAGAAACTGGTTATCACTGGCCCTGTTTTTTGGCTCTTATATATAGAGGGGTATTTTTTTCATCAGTATTCTGAACGCATATTACCACGAAAATAAATATTCCGCAGGAAGTCTGTACATTGAAAATTTCATATCCAGCCAATCAGTTACGTTGGCTACCCGGACGCGAGGAGCGGAAGCGACATGAGGGGAGCGCAATGACTGCCTGCGGAATTATATTCTGTCAGATGACCTGTGATGTGTTTTTTGCGGTTTAAGGCAAGAGCGGCAAATTCCTGTCTCAAAATCAATCCACAGCGGATTGAATCACCATGAACCCGGATAGCTCATAATGATACTTCCGTCCAGTCACAGCCCCCTTGACCGGGGACCACGCAATGAGGGCGGCCGCCGGAGAACCTGGCGGAGGTGGGATTCCTATGATGCCTGTTAGCTGCAGGCAGGCGGGTTGGCTGCCCTGTCCAGATGTAATAGTGGACAAGCTTCGGGGAGTAGTGTCGAATAGAAGCGAATCAATAGATTGCAAAGAAGGTGATTTCAATGTCAGATTACGCAGCCGTCTGTTTTTGGACGGCTGTGTGGGTGTGGTATTGAAATGACATGTATGAAAGGAATGAGTATATGAACGAAGAGTTGATGGAACGTCTGATTCAAGGAGAGGGTGTCAAGGTCTATCTCAATACAAAAGAGAATAACAAAGAATATTGGTTAATCAATACGCCAGAGAATATTGCCAGATTTATCGCATCACATCAGTTCAGCGCCAGAAATATGACGTTCACTACAATGGCGGACCAGTTCATTCTGGATACCATGGGCGGATTTATCAATCAGTGTGTGGACAAGCAGTTGTTGGACCAGCTGCTGCCTATATTACGCCCGTTACAGACTTTGAATTGTTGTGTCGGGGAGATCCAGGCTATTGATGCAGATGAAATATATGATTATATGGAAGCAAGGGAACGTGAGGGGCTGTTAATGTGAAAGAAAGAGGAGGAGATATGTATGTTATGCAGGGGAGATATTTACTATGCAGATTTAAGCCCCATAGTAGGTTGCGAACAAGGGGGAGTGCGGCCGGTGCTCATTATCCAGAACAATGTTGAGGACCGCTATAGTCCAACGGTAATTGTGGCGACAGTCACAAGCCGGATGGAGAAACATCCATTGCCGACCCATGCGTTTATCAGCAGAATATATGGTTTACAGAAGAATTCAATCATTATGTTGGAACAAATTCGTACGATTGATAAAACTAGGCTGTTGGAGTACATAGGACATCTGGATTATAGAGATATGAGGGCAGTTGATGTCTCATTAAGAATTAGTCTGGATGTGGAATGGAAATTTGAGAGGAAATATTTAGAGGAGAGGCAAGAGCAAGGTTTAGTACTGGCTTAATTGATATGGCTATGCCGATAATCTTCTCTAAATGGCATATGTCGTACCAGTGGAAAAGGATTTGTCCTATTTCATGCCATATGAAGGTTCCTTTAGAAAGTTGTGGGCATCTATTCTCATCAGAAGTCCGTTCACTAAGCTTAATGGGTTTACGACCTTTTTGAAGGAACTGAACTAGCATATTATATTTGACAATAGATGGGTATTTGATATCTATATCAAACAACAAATAATGTATGAAGATATATAATAAAACACTAGATATTGGTGATGGGATTCGGCATTGTGATTTTGAATTCCGGTCAGGTAATGGAAATTTCAATGTGAAAGTACATAAGAGAAGTTCCCAAGGATGCGAATGGCCGGTATCCTGAAATAGGATACTGGGTTATGCAGGAGGTCCATAAGATAAGTTAGTGTTTTTTGAGGTGGAGTTTATTAAAGGGCTTTAGTATAAATATAACATTACTATAGTAAATTCTAGAATGTCACATAGATTTTCATTAGATTTATAATTTTTGGGTGAAAAAGCTATTTTATAATGAAAGTAATCTCTTAGCAGAATTTGATAGAAAATGGGATATGGATTTTGTTTGTGGTCTGTTATATAATGAGTATAGATGGTAAAAAAGTAGATAGGTGGTTGATAATATATAAACTGAACCAATGGAGGCAGAAGTGGACCTTGGCAGTGATGAAGGTATGATAGAGTTTGACAGTGTAAAATATTAAAGATTTTATAATGGAATTGTCAAGGTATTGGATTTGCTTGCCATATAGGAAAATATTATTTAAGAGATAGAAGAAAGTATAGATAAAGCTCCTGTTTTGTAGGGGCTTTATTCATACATAAAGGAGATTTTTATGAGAGAGCGCGAAATAAAAGAAGAGGTTATTCGATATATTGATGATAAAAACTACAATTATGCATTACTAATTGATGGTGAGTGGGGAAGTGGAAAGACATATTTTATTACACATGACATAAAAAGTGTTATAGAAAATCATGAACAAGAAGGTGAAAATAGGACTTTTAAATATATTTCGTTATATGGTATAAAATCAACCGATGAGATGGAGGAGAGTATTTTCTGGTCGATACTTGATGAAAATATATTTAAATTTAAGGATAAAATAGAGGGTAAGATATCTTCATCTATGGCAAATAGAGAAAAGACAAGTAAAGTAAATCCGGTTTTAACTACTACAAAGAAAATCATTGGAACAGCGATTCAAAAGTTAGAATTAGGATACAAATCTTATGAATATATTCAAGATTTTATCCGCTTAGATAGATACATATTTATATTTGATGATGTAGAGAGAAGTGAATGTCAAATTAATGATTTGATGGGTTACATCAATGGGCTGGTTGAGCATGAGAACGTTAAGGTTATTTTAGTCGCAAATGAAAAGGAAATAGGGAGATATGAACGTAATGAATTTAAAGAATTACAATATTTAGTCGCATCTGATGCTAAAATTCAAATTCCGATGGAAAGTATTTTCAACAAAGTAGCGAAAACGGATAAAGAAAAAGAAGATAAGTTTAATATTGAAGAGGTGGAAAGAAGAAGAAAAAAGATTTTTTCAGATATTGCATTTGATGGTAATTATAAGCGAATCAGAGAAAAACTAATTGGTATTACAATCCATTATGAGCCGGATTTTTCTGAGATTATGCATAAGTTAATAAATAGAAGTAATTTGGATATAGAATTAAAGAAGAAACTTGATGAGAATGTTAAGTCTTTTGTTGATGAGCTAAAAGATAAACATCACTATAATTTAAGAACATTTCAGTTTTTTCTTTCGAAGATGGATTATATTTATAGTGAATTTAATAGATATAAAGATATAGAGTCGAAATACTGGGACAGAATTCTGGATTTTTTAATAGAAAATTGTTTTATACTCTGCATCGCGTATAAAGGAAATATTCAAGAGCCAGAGGATGAGCTGGGTAAAATTATGTATAGAAGAAGGCTTATTTTACATTCCGTGGATAATTATGTAAGAAATAGCGTTTTTGCAGAGGATGAATTTAGAAAAGAGCTTAAACAGTACATTGATATTGAAGTAAAAAATAAATTGGATGATGACGACCCCTATAGCCTACTGTATAATCAATATTATATACAGCCGCAAAGTTGGGTACAGGAAAAGATTAATGAAATCCTGGATAAATTAGAGCTTGACATGTATCAGGTCAGTATTTATGGTAAAATATTAATTCAATTAATTTCAATGGTGGAAATAGGATTTGATTCAGCAATTGTAAAAAGGGCGACCGATTTAATGATAAATAATGTGAAGGACAAAGAAAATCAAAGCCATATTTCTACTGAATTTATGATAGAGGATAAAAAAATCATAGTCAAATGCAAGGAAATTGTTTTTAGAATTAATAGTTCGTTAGAAGGGGCTAGAGAAAAAACTATGCGGCAGACTATTGAAAAAATATTAGATGATAAAGAAGAATGGGGAGAAAAATTAAAAAGATATATAGAGTCTGTGGAATATGAGAAACAGAATCAAACGACATTTTTCAACAAAGTAGATGTAAAAAGATGGGAGGATAGTATAATACATTCTAATCCTAAAAACATACAACGTTTTAGAGAATGTTTGAGCGTGTTATATCCAGATAATGTGTATTGGGTTTATCGAAAGGATGATATGCCAGTTATTAAGGAAATAATTCAGAAAATTAAATTTTGTGCACAAAAAGATTTAATAATGAAAATGCAAGTATCTTGGCTGGTTGAACAGTTAGAGAATATTTATCAGAATTACATGGAGCGTGAGGAAGACTAGAAGAAAGGATAAGTTTTAAATTATTTCTGAGTAAGAGTAGTTAATAATATAGGTCATATGAATAGAAAAAGCAGAAAAATTGGAAGTATTAAAATCGAAAAACTTAATGAAGCCCCAAGAATAAATTCAGAGTTGAAAATGTAGATTGAGGAACATCCGACAGAATTTGGATATAATATTAATATAGAGTTGTGGTATTTGCTTGCTAAACTGAGGCCATATAGGGAGAATGGGTGAACCATGGAATTTACAGTCATGTATAAGGATGAACCAGTAGCAGTTGTAAGATTGTCGGAAGATAAGAAGAAGGTGGAAATCCAAAAATTGATTCCGGATTGTATTAGGCAACCATTTTGTGGTAACAAATTAGATTTAGAGCGGGTTTATAATTTCTTGAAGGACAGATGCTATGAGGATGGACGTAGTGACCTTAAGGAGATACTCAATCAGGCGGGTCTTGCTTATAATAATCCATGGAAATGGATGAAAATTACACACGGAGTAACATACGAAGATTTGTTTTGGATTCGGTTTCCTGGCGAGACGATAACATGGAAGGATGTGAAAGTGAGATGAGTGTAAAAGAATACAAGTTGAGTCCACAGGCATTGGTGATGGTACAGGGGAGTTCAAAAGGAACGCAGCCCAAGTATTATGAGAGTGGATATTGGTATAAAGTAAATAATTTGGGATATGAAGGATACTCGGAATACCTCGTTTCAAGGTTACTTGAGTGCTCCAATGTTGATAGTTATGTCCAATATGAACAATGCGTGATTAATGGTAGAGCAGGATGCCGTTCTAAAAGTTTTATTGGAGAGAACGAATCATTTCTAAGTTTTCAGAGACTATATGATTTGATTACTGGAGAAAGTCTACAGGAAAGAATTCGTTTAATTTCAGAGGTGGCAGACCGAATTGGATTTGTAAGAGAGTTTGTATTAGAAAATACAGGGTGGGATTGTTCGACATATTTATCACAAATACTGACCCTGGATATGCTTACTTTAAATACAGATAGGCATTTTAATAATCTAGGACTAATTGTGGATGCATCGACAGGAGTTTATAAGGTTGCGCCTATTTTTGATAATGGAAATTCGCTTCTAAGTGACTGGGACCGTTTCGACGAAGAAACAATGGAAGATAATCTTGAAAAAGTATATGGCCAGCCATTTTCGGCAAGTTTAGAGATGCAGGCTTATGAGGCAGGAATTGGATTAAGGATTGATTATCGAAAATTGAAATCAATCTTAGAGAATGAACCTGATTCCAGGGGGATGAAAGTGCTAAAGTATCAACTGAAACGTTATCACAATATTATTCCGGATTATAAAATGAAGAAGGAAAATAAGTTTGTACAAGATGCTCCAGTACTGAAATTTTAGGTGTGCCAGTGAATCAGTAAAACAGATTGGTTTATCAAAACCGCTTTATGGCATTCTATTGTAGGAATGCCATTTTTCTTGGTCCAAGAATTGATAGAGTGTAAGCGTCAAATCCTGCGCTTACCTATAAATTAACGCCGCTAACAGATATCAGCGGCGTGGTTTTCTGCATTCAGCTGGTAACTCTTTTGCCCATGGCAATAAGTGGTTTAGCTTCGCAGTATCTATATTTCCTTTTTCGTCACAGAGTTTGGGAAGCTCTGTGAGTAAATGCTTAAAATAATAATAAGGTCTCAGGTTATTGAGCTTTGCGGTTTCCGAAATACTGTAGATGACAGCGCTTGCCTGCGCTCCCTGAATGGAATCGTGAAACATCCAGTTCTTTTTACCAATACAGAAAGTTCTGATTGAACGTTCACTTAGTTATTCTCATATGCGGATAAGCAAGTTTATACGCAGGATATTTTTATCCTCATCTTTTTAGAAAATACACTTAAATACAGTGGCTTTGTCATCAAAGATGAGGATAACATATTTTATCTGAGTCCGAAAATCCTTGCCAGTTCAGCTTCATTATCTGGCCAAAGTGGTTGTTCAGCGTTTAATTCTGGATTGCTGCGGTCCATGGCAGATTTAATCATCTCTAAGGATGGCTTGGCATAAATCCTTGTAGTCTGAGTGGATGCGTGTCCGAGGATTCTTGACACCAATTCAAGCTCCACATCACTTTGATAAAGATTTGTGGCTCTTGTCCTGCGGAACATATGGGGATGAACTTTAGCTGGCAGATCAGGATGCTCGGGGCGTATCTTTTCAGCATATTTGTTAATGATCCGCTTAACATTGCCTGATGACATCGGATTAGCCTGATTGTGAATACATGTATAAAACAGATAATCCGTAGCCGGTGCATCCTGATTATGAAAAAGCTTTATGTAATGCTCCAAGTGTTTTACCGTACCTTCAGAGATGGATACAATACGCTCTTTATCCCCTTTGCCATGAATCCTGAGATATGGTGTAGTGTTTTTAAGATTTACATCGGTTAGCTTTAGGACCAGCAGTTCACCCAGCCTTATTGCTGAATCGTACAGTAATACAAGAATGGTAGTATCGCGTATCTCAATCTTGCGGTTGCCGGGGGCTGAAAGGAGAGCTTTTAAGCATTCTTCTGATAACAGGGCTTTTTCCTTTTCTGGATTTTTCAGAAAAGGAACACGGGATACCATTAGTGCTGTCTGCTGTTGGGTAATGTCACCATCAGCAACATACCACATATACGACTTTATGGCTGCCAAACGCTGATTACAGGAAGATTTTTCATAACCCTCTTTCTGCAGATACTCCATAAATCCAAGAAGGAAGTCCCGCGAGCAGTCCTGGAAACCAAATGTCCTAAGGGACAACCCCAGCATCGAAATGTATTTACGAAATACAGTCAGTGCATCCCGGTACGCTTTTACTGTGTGGGGGCTGCGACTGCACTGCTTTGTGAGGTACTCATCAAGGAAATCCCTTGTTTTGGAGAAAAACAGCTTTTCAAAGTCTTTATTCTTCATGCTGCACCTCCGGAATCACGCGGGATGTGATGGTATCTTTACGCCGGATTGTATCAAACGCATCCTGAACCAGATGGTAATAATAATACGATTCCAGCGGTCCTTTATGACCCAGATAGCTGCTGAGATAAGGCATCATTACCCGGAGGCTGGCATCCGACTCCATCCAGAGATTTATCCTTTTAATTACAAAAGCATGGCGCAGGCAATGTACAGTTGGTTTTTTATCGCACGTCTGGGAAGCTTGTGTGAATCTCCAAAACTCGTTAAACTTCCGGTCAACCGATGTTTTCGGGATACATTTATCCGGATATTTGCCGGGAAAAAACCATCCATATGTGTCTGACCGTTCTTTTCCCAGCCATTGTTTGTATTCGATGCATAACTCGCAGACATCATCAGCGAGATAAACGATACGGTCCTTATTTCCCTTTGAGTGAATAATGGTCAGTGTCCTGCTGTCAGTATCCACATCTGCCAGCCTTAAGGTACAGGCCTCATTGTTCCGGAGACCGCAGCAGTATATTAGCCGGAACAACACCTTGTATTCGGCTGCGAGACGCTCAAAAGCCTTTACCCGCGCATCTGATTTGTATAGATCAACCTGTTTGAAAAATTCCCTGATATCCTCGTCAGACATTAGGTATGGAACTGTTTTCTCAGGTCTTGGCAGCTGTGCCGGTATGTAGCTCGGTATGCCTATGGTATTCAGATGAATGCAGAAACATCTAAGTGCCTGCAGCCGGTTTGACTGCGTGGTTTTTGATTCACTTAGTTGTTTTGCAGACCATGAATCATAGAGTTCCTTTGTGATTTCGGTTTTATCTGCCTGTCTGGCTTCGCAAAACTGGTCAAAGCGGAATAACCAGTACGCAGGATTGTCAAACATAAAGCCGGCTTCTCTACGGGACTGTATATAATCACTGATTAAATCGGCAAATATACTGGAATAATTGAAATCCTTATGCATGGAAGACACCTCCTTTTAAAGAGATGCCTACGGTACCCAGCGATATAGGGCACTGCCGCATCCGTTCCTCGTCCAGCGAAAGATATTTATGCACGGTGCTGTCCGTACTGTGTCCGAGCAAGTCAGCGATTAGCTCTGCTTTCGTGTTTCCTCTTAACAGATTTGTTGCAAACGTTCTCCGCAGCACATGGTATCTATTACTGTAAGCATTCGCCTGAGGCAGGAACCGTTTTAAGGCTTTTGCACATACGCAGCGGTGAAGCCCTTTGAAAGGCGCTTTGTGCCTGATAAATACATGTATGTCGGCACTTTCTGGTCTGCCGTCACGAAGATATCTGAACAGAATGTTGCCAGTTCTCACGGGCATAGGCAGTGCGATGTTTTTGCCGGTTTTCTCCTGCGTCAGACATATGCTCCGCCTTGTCCAATCGATGTTGTCAAAACGAAGTAACACTATGTCGCTGGCTCTGAAGCCCATAGTCAATCCGACACAGACAATGGCATAATCCCGCAGTTCTACAGGTGAAAGTGTATCACTATTGACAGACCATATATAGGCCATCTCTTCCGGAGACAGTGTCTGCACAATTACTGTCCGTGGAGCCGATATAGTCGGAAGGGCTTTATACAGATAGGGATTGCAGACCATGCCCTGCTCATAAAGATATATAAGGAAACACCTTATCCTGCAGTTATAGGCTGCTTTGCCCTCAGGTGTCGTATGCATATCTTTACGGTTAAAATCTTGTAAAGTGTCCGTAGTGATTTCGCAAAAATCATTTATCCCTTCTTCTTGCAGATACTGACAGAACCGGATGCAGCAGGAACGGTGCATGGTTATGGTTGATTTTTTCCATCCCTCACGCTCAAGCAGGGTAAGATAGGAACGGATGCTGTCACATGCCCAGACAGGAAGTCTGTTAACCGGAGGAACATAAGACGGGTCACCTGTATAGGTGGTAGTAATAAGGCAGGTTTTCAGATAGTGCAGGAACTGGCACAAGCTGCGCCTGTGCTGTTTCCAACCGGTACCCAGAAAAGGTTTCACATGATTGAACCATAACCACAGGTTTTCTTCGGTGCGGCTGAAAGAATGCATATCCAGAAAAATATAGCAAAGCGTCAGGATATGTCTTGTACTTTTGAGGACGGTTTTCTTATACCGGGCATTAGCCATTTCCTTAAGAAATGTCTCTATAATCGACCAGGAAATAAACGGCAATTCAGTTTGGTTTGACCCCGGCAATTCGGTATCAGGAATCTCCACTATCTGATGGATTAGCAGCTTGTTAAGGGCAAGCGAAAAACCCAGCGAGCATTTCCCGTGGTCGGAACTGTACCTTAAAAACCCCCGTATCAAATCTTCATATACATCTTTGGAGATGGAAGATTTGTGGTAATCATCCTTGTGAAAACTCAGCAATCCAGAATAATCAAGCTGGCTAATGCTTTGGAGTCCCTTATTTTGCAGGTATAATAAAAACCTTGCACAGGAGATGCGGTAACGTCCATCATCAGGATTGACTAACCCATTGTCCAGAAAATCATCCAGTTCAGCTTTCAATGTTTCTGACAGCAGGCAGTAGGCGGATTGCCTTACTCCCAAGTGATCTGGTGATATATGCCCTTTGGTATATACCTCTTCAAGCTGGTCAACGCAATGCTTCCAGCCGGTATGCTGCCGATAGTTCCAGCAAGCTTTGTTGTCATCGATCCATCGGTATGCGGCGTCCGAAGAATAAAATATTTTTTCTTCAGTCAGATGTTTTCGCAATGCCTTATAGCAGAGCCGATGCAGACTTATCACAGATGCACTGAAGTTCTTTGCAACAAGAAATTCAAGGATGACAGTTACATTTTTGTCGTATTGTTCCATGTGGAATCACCTCCATAAATTTGATGATTCCATTATCAAGGATAAGGCTGATTATTATCCATATCTTTTATTGAAAAATACTTTGATTTATGCTATCTTTGGCAAAAGATGAGGATAAAAATATCCTGCGTATAAACTTAGTTATTCTCATATGCGGATAACTAAGTGAGAATGCAATCCGCCCATTTGTTGTAGGACGTAAGGGATGGCTGTTCAGCGACACCCCGGCAGGAGCCGAAACGAGTGCGGTCATCTATACAATGGTAGAGAACGCGAAGGCAAATGGAGTAAACGTCTACCAATACCTAAAACTATTACTGGAGAAGCAGCCGAATAACCGAATGTCCGGTGAGGAATTGGAACGCTTTGCACCGTGGAATCCAGAGGTGAAAGCCCTTCTGGATTCCCGGGTTACCGATGAACCTGAAAATGGCTGAATTCTATGTGGAATATCAAGGTGCTTCGTCTGCTATGTGTAGCCGGGGTACTTTTTGATTTGGAAGTAAAAAACTACGGCCTACCATAAGAACTACCGTCCGAAATTTAGGCGCTTACCTTTGAATGTCCGGCTGTCATGCTGGTTGCCCGGACGTACTGTATAACCCAGAATTCAGCCATATTTATCGCAGGCAGTTTCTATTGTATAGGCAAAGACCTGTTTATGTTCTCCTTTATGAAACCAGCCGCTTTTTGAATCGGTTGTGCTGCATTTCATCGTCTTTTCTTCTCTCTGACTTCCGCTAGACGGGGCGATGTTGGGCCTATTATCTCAAAGAATGATAATGATAAAAAGGTATGTGCTATTGGCGCGTTTATGGAAATGGCATCGGTAACCAAATCAATAATGGCATAAAAGGATAGTAATAATATGCAGATTAGAAAAAAATCTGTAATATCTATGACAAAACCTACCTTCTTTTTCGCTTTTTCGTAATACAACTAGATATTTAGATATATCTATTTATTTCGTACATAAAATGACGCAACTCGTGTGTATTTTGTTGAATTGTTGTGTTTGTTGCTATAAAATGTAATTATAATTTTCTGACAATAACAGCAAACTTCAAAAAACAAGTAAAATATCAAAATTAAAATATAACTATACCATTCAAACCTCAACGACGACTCTTACGAAAGAAACTTCGAAAGAGTCGTTTTTTATTTTATCCCTAACTAAAGAAGAATCAGCAGGAAAGGTGAGTGATGAAACGTAAACGCTGAAATTATCAGGCTGGATGTTCAAACCAGAACCTATCGTTAGGCTATTGTTTTAGACTGGCATGGCAGCTTCTTTTTAATGGGGTATAAAAATGGTTGTGTGCCATCCTGCGTTGCAGGATAGAGGGGTTGATGATATTAGGCAATGTGCTCAATGTCAGAGCTTACTGCAAAGATATCACCAATTTCCCATGACACACGCAATGTGTTGGGATTGGTGCAGTATACATAAAGAAAAATGTATTTACTGTGCTGAACCAAAGAAATCTCCCTTCAGCTATGTAGCTAACTATACTAAACCAAACATTGTTTACCTATCATGCATTGCGGGATTTTATTTACCCAGGGCGCCGCCCTTCTATTTCAAAATATGAAACTGAAAATTTTGAAATGGAGGATATGTAATGAATGATAAGGAGACATATGTAATAAGAATGCATGGACAATTAATATCAGTGAGTGAGGATGTATACTATACATTTTACAGATTCAAACGATATGAATTGAATTTGGAAGAAAAAGATTCCCGAAATCAAAAGGTTCTTTTTAGTAATCTTGATACAGGAAAGATGACAGGGGAGGAAATGATACCGGATGAAAATATGGAGCCGGTAGAGGATGAAGCTGTTCGTAACATCATGATAGAGAAACTAAAACAGGCTATCGTGGGACTGCGTCCAGCGGAGCGTGAAATACTGGATTTGATATATTTTCAGGGGTTTTCAGAGCGGCAGGCAGGCGCTTTGCTGAAAATAAATCAATCTGTCGTAAATAAGAAAAAATTGCGGGCATTGAAAAAAATGCGGTTTTTCATGGAACATAATTACTAAATAAATATGTGCAATTTTAATGAAAAATAAAAAAATATGTTTTAAGGGGCTATCAAAAGGGGGTTGGATACGGATAAGTAATGAGGGGTATTTTTTAGGACTCACCAGTACTTTGAAAATTTCATATCCAGCCAACCAGTTACGTTGGCTATCCGGACGCGAGGAACGGAAGCGACATGAGGGGAGCGCAATGACTGCCTGCGGAATATAGATTCTGTCAAAAGCCTGTAATAAGTTTTTTGTGGCGTAAGGTAAGAGCGGCAAATTCCTGTCTCAAAATCAGTCCATAGCGGATTGAATCGCCATGACCCCGGATAGCTCATAATGATACTTCCGTCCAGTCACAGCCCCCTTGGCCGGGGACCACGCAATGAGGGCGGCCGCCAGAGAACCTGGCGGAGGTGGGATTCCTATGATGCCTGTCAGCTGCAGGCAGACGGGTTGGCTGCCCTGTCCAGATGCAATGTCTGGACAAGCTTCGGGAAGTAGTGTCGAATAGAAGCAACGAACAAAGTTGGAAAGAAGGTGATTTCAATGCCAGACCATGCAGCCGCCGGTTTAAATCGGCTGCATGGATGTGGCATTGAGCAGGGAGGAAGAGAGTACGGAGTAGATTAAGTCACAAACATCATAAGGGAAAAAGCAGAAGAAAGGGGGTATGAATGATGTATAGAGGTGATATGTATTATGCAGATTTAAGCCCGGTAGTAGGATGTGAACAGGGAGGGGTACGCCCGGTACTTATCATCCAAAATAATGTTGGGAACCGTTACAGTCCCACCGTTATTGTTGCTGCTATCACAAGCCGGATGGACAAGCATCCATTGCCAACCCATGTGGCAATCAGCCGGAAATATGGTTTGCAGAAAAATTCGATGATTCTGCTGGAGCAGGTCCGTACCATTGATAAATCGAGATTGAAGGAGTACATAGGACACCTGGATGACAGGGATATGAGAGCAGTTAATATATCTTTGAAAATCAGTTTGGATGTGGAACCGGAATTTGACCGGATATTTCTGGATGAAAGACAAAAACAGCGTATCGCAATGATGTAAATCAAATGAAAGAAATCAACTTATATAAAACGGCATGGTTTTGACTTTATATGGCACGATTAAATATGACCCTTTATTTAAGTAGGACCCAGAATAGAATTTGCTTATAGCTTAAAAATGAAGCTGCGCCAGATTGGAACAGCTTCGTGAGGTGTAATAGGACATACCAATATTTTCATAACATAAAGTGACTGGTATTTATCGAAGGGAGAGCGTGAGTGAAAAGGAACTGTGTCCAGAATGTTATTGTCCATCTTCCTGACAATATGGATTTTCACGCACTTTCCGATAAAATCAATGAGTTCCATTTAGAGGTGGTGGAACGCAGGCTAAACAGTTCTAATCTAACGACCGATGAAAAAATAGCCGTCATTGATAAAGTACTGGATAACCTAAAATCACGTGAGTTTGATGGAATCATCAAATAAGTGTTTGTGAAGCCGCCATATATTGTAAGGCGGCTTTGCTTGCTTTTGTTCCCAGCTGCGAAGAGTAAGAAGTTTTACGCCCATAAGCTGTGCAAGCTCCTGTTGTGTGGCATGGTTCTCTTTACGATAGGCCTTCAGTTTTAAAGCCCAATCACCAAAGTCATATATTGGTACAGTTAATTCGGCTGTTTCTTCATTGTCAGCGCCGAGGAACAATTTTGTTTCCCTTTGTATGGTGGCGGAAACCTTCCGTTGCAGGGCACAAAGTTATTGGTTATCATGGCGATGAGCCGTTCCCTGGGGGAATCAATGATACGGCAGCCCACGATGCCCGCCGCGTTGCACCCGAATCCCATACACATGGTCAAAGCCTGTTTGCCGCAGGCATGGCAGCTCTTAAAGGGTTTATCCAGATTATAGGCAATCCTGGGAAGGTAACCCGAATCCTCCAGCAGGGTAAACAGGGGGAAGAAGATAGCCATAGGCGGCAGCATGACCGAGACAACCCAGGCCAGGACACGGTAAACGCCCAGTATCAGCAGACCGTGAAGCCATTGGGGCGCGCCCATGGCCATGAAGGCTTTGGTGAGCTGGTCCTGGAGACGGAACAGGGCATCCGCCAGCATCTGGGAGGGGTAATTGGCTCCTGTGATGGTCAGCCAGAATACCACGGCCAGCATGCCTATCATGACAGGATAGCCTGTGAACCGGCTGGTCAGAATCTTATCCAGTTTCCGGTCCCCTTCGTTGTAGCCGCTTTTGTGGAACTGGACCGTATCACGGCATATTTTTTCCGCTGACGCCACCAGGGCAGCCACAATGCGGTCTTTCAGGATTTCATTGGTAATGCCGTATTTGACCAGATGTTCCCTGGCCTGCGACAGGGCAAGGTTTACCTCGGGTACATCCAGTATGTCCTCACCTAGATATTCCCTTAATTCCTTCATGAGGGACGGGTCACTGTCCAGGAGCTTTAAGGTAAGCCAGCGGGAATTGACCTTTCCCTCCACCCTGTCCTTTACAGCAGGCTCCGCCATGGCAATGGCCTGTTCAATGATAGGAGAGTACTCCACCTGATAGGGGGAGGCGGTCCGGGTACCTTCCACCAGGTCATCCAGCTGTTTCATCAGCTGGTCAAGGCTCCGCTTCTTTCTGGCAATTGTGCCGGCCACCGGTACGCCCAGCTTTTCAGACAGTCCCTTCAGGTCGATGGTAATATTCTTGCGGACAGCTTCATCCATCAGGTTTACACATACCAGGACGCGGTCCGATATTTCCATGGTCTGCAGCACCAGGTTTAAGTTGCGCTCCAGACAGGTGGCGTCACATACAACCACAACCCCGTCGCTTCCGCCAAAACAGATGAAGTTGCGGGCCACTTCCTCCTCGGCGGAGTGGGCCATAAGGGAATAGGTGCCGGGAATGTCCACCAGCACATAGCTGTGTTCCTTTGTCTTACAGTAGCCCTGGGCATTGGTCACGGTTTTTCCCGGCCAGTTCCCGGTATGCTGGTTCATTCCTGTGAGATTGTTGAAAAGGGTGCTTTTACCTACGTTGGGGTTGCCTGCTATGGCGATTATTTTATCGTCAGGTGTCTGTTTTTTTATCTCCAGTCCGGAATCCACAGCTCCCATTCCGACGGATTGTTTGGTCAGACCCATTTTAATACTCCTTTTTTCTTTTTTTATATTAGGCAATTCTGCATCTGACCGGAATCAGATGATGTTTCTTAAATCCGCAGTTTTTGGGGGCGGCTCACAGGCTGGTGCTGGTGCAGCCCTCCATTGCTTCCTGCTGGCTGAAGCCAGTGCAGGGCTGGACCAGAATCCCGCGGCAGTCCTCTGAACGGATGGCGATGACAGCACCCCGGATCAGGTAGGCGCATGGGTCGCCCAGAGGGCTTTGCCCCAGGCATTCCACCTCCGTGTTTTCCACCAGGCCGATATCCAGGAGACGTCTGCGGATGCTGCCTGTGGAAGTAAGCTCTTTTACCCGCGCCCGGTTCCCGGGTTTTATATCGTTCAAACTTAGAAATTCTTTCATAATTACAATACCTCGCAATAGATTTAGGATAGGGAAACTTTTTCTTACTCATATAGTATTGCAGGAGGGACACTTTGGTTACTGAAAAAGATGGATTCTATACCATGAAAGGATATGAGCGCTCCGGTTCCGAGGAAATGACCTCATCCATGGAGGATTATCTGGAGATGGTGTGCAGAATGGAGGAAGAGGGGGAACCCATCCGTGTCAGCTCCCTGGCTGCCAGCCTTCATGTAAGACCCTCATCCGCCTCAAAGATGCTGGATAATCTGAGAAAAGCCGGGTATATTGATTTTAAAAAGTACGGCTCCATCATGGTGACGGATAAGGGATACCAGGAGGGCAGATACCTTCTGCACAGGCACCAGGTGCTTCAGGACTTTTTCTGCGCCCTTAACCACACGGAGGATGAACTGGAGCTGGTGGAGAAAATTGAACATTTCATCAATCACAGGACTGTGGAAAATATGGAGCAGACCCTCTCTTTCCTGCGGCATAAGAATGATATTACTGGAAATATGGGATAAAGTATTGTATAATGTGTAATATGCAAAATGATAAAAGGAGAGACATTATGAACGATGATAACTATGTAGAGTGGCTTGTGAAGAGAAAATCTCCGGCATATGCTGTTCCTGTAAAGATTTTAATGATTGCGGTCTGTATTTTCTCCGTGCTTTCCGCACTTCAGACCGTGTTTGGCGTAATTGTCATGACCATAGCAGGTGCGGCCACCTATTTTGTGTTCCTGAACCTGAGCGTGGAATTTGAATATCTGTTTGCGGAAGGCGGCCTGTCGGTGGACCGTATCCTGGGAAAGGCAAAGAGAAAAAAGATATTTGACTGTGAGAAGGACGACATCCAGATTGTGGCTCCGGCTGATTCCTTTGTGCTTAAGGATTATGAGAAGCAGGGCATGAAGATAAAGGATTTTTCATCAGGCATGCGGGATGCCAAGGTGTATGCCCTCATATATCAGAAGGGACCGGACCATTTCAAGGTACTGTTTGAACCCAATGAGAGAATGATAGGAGCCATGCGCAGGACATTTCCGCGCAAGCTTGTAATGTAATGTCATATACGTCTGGCCGGGAGAAAACGGGCCGTCGGGGACAGCAAATCAGCTGCTCCGGCGGCCCGTATTATGTTTGGCCATTGTCTGCCCTATTGTGTGCCCTATTTCAGGTTTTCGCCGCTCAGCATGAATTCAATCAGACGGTCCATGTCCTCCTTTTCATGCACCACTAACTCCAGCTCCTTGATGTATCCGTTGGAACACATATTGGCAATGGAGAGATATTGGGTCAGCTTTGACTTAAGGTTAATCCGGTCGCCTTCCTGGGATACCAGCTCGATTTTCCCCTTACACTGGTCCACTGCTTCAAAAAATGCTTTTACATCTGAGATATTTTCCAGTTTCATACAAGAACCCTCCGTTCTGTTGGCTTGTACTGCGTAGCGCAGCACTTTGTTTATAGAATATAACCAGTATATCAATGGGAAATAAAGATAACAATTCGCAAATTGACTAAACATAAACGAAATAAACAGGTGGCGGATGTGTATTAGCCACAAAAATAAATTAAAAATTAAAAATTTAATATTGCATTATTTCATTTTATCCTTTATAATGATAGTACGAGCAAAGGAGCTGTTGAGATGAGGGTAAAAAAGAATTTAGATAAGATTATCTATGACCAGATTATTGATAGTTTTATCCTCGGTGAATACAAGATGGATGACGCTATCTCACTTGACGTTTTATGCGAGAAGTATGAAGTCAGCAGGACGCCGGTGGTTCAGGCGGTGAAGCTTTTGGTCAATGACGGAGTCCTGGAAAAGCTCAGCAACGGGCGTGTGGTGGTCCCCACCTTTGACCAGAACCAGATTAAGAATATCTGCGATGTAAGGCTGATGATTGAAAAGCATGCCATTGAGCATTTCCTTTCTGAGGCCGGAGACCCATCCTCATTGATTGACCAGTTGGAGATTTGCGCCAAAAAGTGTGAGGAGTATCTGGATAAGGGGGATTTCCTGGAACTGTCCAAGACAGACCTGAGATTTCACCGGGTCCTGGTATCCGGGGCAAGGAATGAGTACTTATCGGAGCTGTATAAGAGGATACAGGGACAGTTCCTGGTGGCCAATTACCTTGTGCTGCCGCTGCGAAACAGGAATTTCCGTTCCACGGTGGATGACCATTATAAGCTGTTGGAATATTTAAGGAATAAGGATGTGGAGCAGTCTGAGCAGATGATTGCCGGCCATATAAACAACATATTCTACATCATCACCAACCAGAAGCAGTAAGAAAAAGCAGCAGTAACGGATGTAATTAAAACAATAACCGAATTATAAAGCTTGCGGTTAAGCTAAGAATCAGGCAATCCATGTTTCATGCATTTATATCATGCGTTCATGGGCTGCCCGGCACTTAGTTTGATAAAGTGTACTCTCAAATAAAAAATTTTAATTTTTAATTTATTATTTTGCCATAACAAATTAAAAATTGCGTTAAAAGGAGAGGACAAAGATGTTTGAAGGTAAACACATTCAGGTAGGAGCTGGACGTTATATCCAGTGCCACGGCGCACTTAAGCGCGCGGGAGAGGAGATGGTATGTTTCGGTAAGAAGGCTTACCTGCTGTATGGGGACCAGGTGGTGAGGGGGAAGACCTGCCAGGTGCTGGAGGAAAGTCTGAGGCAGGCCGGAATTACATTCCAGTGGGAGATATTTGAGGGACCTTCCACTGAGAAGAGTTTCGGGGAGGTGGCTGCCAGGGTCAGGGAATCAGGGGCTGAAATTGTGGCAGGAATCGGGGGCGGCCGCATCATAGACATTGCCAAGGCAGCCGGAGACATGGCAGGCGCCAGCATCTTTACCATACCCACATCCGCAGCCACATGCGCGGCCTACGCTGTACTGTATGTGGTATATGGCGAGGACGGGAATGTGGACCACAGCGGTTTCCTGAACCATGAAATCAGCGGGGTTATCGTGGACATGGATTTGGTGGTCAATGATTGTCCAAGGCGTTATTTTGTGTCGGGCATTGTGGACGCCATGGCGAAGAAACCGGAATTCAGCTTCACCATGTCCCACCTGAAGGACGAAGGCATGATTGCCACCTCGGAGATAGCCACAAAGATTGCGGATTTCACCTACAGTAAATATATGAGGGATACCAGACAGGCCCTTAAGGATTTCGACGACAAGAAGGACAGCATGCTCATAGACGACATGGTGAACATGAATATCATGCTGACAGGCATGGTATCGGACCTGTCCACAGGAGGCAAGCAGCTGGCTGTTGCACATAATTTTTATGACGCGGTCTGCTATATGCACAAGGACGTGAGAAAAAACTATCTTCACGGGGAAATCGTCGCCATGGCCCTGCCCCTCCAGCTGGCTGTCAACGGAAGACCGGAGGAAGAAATTGAAGAACTGAAGGCATTTCTCAGGGAGGCAGGGATACCTGTCAGCATAAGGGAAGCGGGGGTGCCGGAAGAGGGACTGGAGGAGCTGATTGCATATGTGCACCGGGTAACGATTCCCGATGACATGGAACTTCTGGAACAAATCCGGGATGGCTTTAAGTATATTATGTAACTAAAAAAAGTAAAAATAAAAAGTAAAGGAGAAGGTATTATGTTAAAGAAATGGGCAGCAATTGCGTTGAGTGTAAGCTTGGCTTTGTCACTGGCAGCGTGCGGAGGACAGCAGGGGGCGTCTTCCGGCAGCGCAGGTTCCCAGGCAGGGGATACCCAGGCAGGTTCCGGCGGGGAGGCTTCTGCGGATGAGGGCGATGTCATTAAGATTGGCCTTATTTCCATGATGACAGGGGATAATCCGCTGAACGGGGAGCGCATGAACCAGGGAGTGCAGATGGCTGTGGATGAGTACAATGCAGCCGGAGGAATCAATGGAAAGCAGATAGAGCTGACCATTGTGGATGACCAGACACTCCAGGACATGGCCGTGACCTGTGCCAATAAGCTGATTGGCGAAGGCGTGGTGGGTATTGTTGGTCCCCACAGAAGCACCAATGCACTGGCAGTTGAAGCAGTGGTAAAGCAGGCAGGGGTGGCCACCTTCACAGGCGGAACCACACCGCAAATCAGTACCCTGGACAATGATTATCTGTTCCGCTGCAGGGCTTCCGACAGTATTTTCGCAGAGGCAGCGGCAGCCTACGCAAAGGAGCTTGGCTGCAAGAAGCTGGGACTGTTCTTTAACAATGACGACTTTGGAACAGGCGCAGAGGGTGTTATCAAGCAGTACTGCGCGGACAACGGAATGGAGTATGTGGAAGAAGGACATAACACGGGAGACAAGGACTTTACGCCTCAGGTCATGAAGATGAAGGATGCAGGCGTGGACACGGTTATTATATGGACTCACGACGCCGAGCTGGCCATTCATGCACGTCAGATATACGAGCTGGGACTGGATGTAAAGGTAGTGTCGTCTCCGGGCGTTACCATGCAGCAGGTAATTGACATGTGCAAGGCAGAGTACATAGAAGGATGGTACGGAGTGACGGATTATGTGTCCACCAGCGACGACCCAACCCTTGTTTCCTTTAAGGAAAATTTTGAGAAAAAGTATGAGATTGAACCGGAATTATACGCAGCATCCTATTACGGCGGTGCAGTGGCCCTTCTGGAGGGAATCAAAGCAGCAGGGACAACGGACCGCAAGGCTGTTATGGAAGCGGTCAAGGGACTTAAGGATTTAAATGTGCCGGTGGGAGTCATTACCTGCGATGAGAACAATGACTTGGTCCACAACATCAATGTGGCACAGATTGAGAACAAGGTTCCGAAGTTCATCAAGGCTGTTTCTGTGGAATAGTTTCTGACTGATAGAGGACAGGGGCCGGACCTGGCCTGAATCCAAATCCGGTCCCTGTCATGACGAAAAGGAGGTAAATGATGGGCACTATACTTCAGCTACTGATAAGCGGTATTGCCATGGGATTCATCTATGCCCTGGTTGCCATCGAGTATACCCTGATATGGAATTCCACAGGACTGCTTAACTTCAGCCATGATAAAATCATCACCGTAGGGGCGTATATTTTTGCCGCCACCTTCATCATCAAGTTCAACATGAACAAGCCACTGGCCATTGTGCTGACTTTCATGCTCATGGGAATCCTGGGCTCTGTAATCGCTTCCGGCATCTTTAATCCGCTGCGGCACATGCGTTCCAATATCTTTGCCGTCATGGGAACCATGATGCTGGGCCGGATTCTGGCAGAGGCCATCCGCCTTATATATGGTCCCGTTCCCTTTACCATAGAGAACTGGCTCAGCGGAACCATTAAGATTGGTACGCTTATGGTCACAAAGGCCAATGTCATCATATGCGTGGTGGCTATCCTGGTGGTGGCAGCCCTTCAGCTGTTTATGAATTTTACGAAAATAGGCAAGGCCATGCGCTGTGTGGCCCAGAATAAGAAGGCAGCTGCCCTGATGGGCATCAATGTGGCCCAGAATATCTGCGTGACAACAGCGGTCAGCGCCATCATATGCAGCGTTATAGGAATGTTAATCATACCCTTGTTCAACATATCCACCACCATGGCGGCCAGCATAGGCCTTAAAGGCTTTTCAGCCGGAGTCATCGGAGGATTCGGATATCTGCCGGGCGCCATCCTGGGCGGTCTGTTCATCGGCGTGGTGGAAAACCTGGCGGTGGTGGTTCTTCCGGCTGTATACAAAGATATTGTGTCATTTGTCCTGTTAATCATATTCCTGCTGGTACATCCCAGCGGATTCTTAGGCAAGAAAGCGTGAAAGGAGTAAGGGAAGATGAAGATGAAACTGAAACTTAAATCACTGCATTTTGCTGTTGGAGCCCTTGTGATTGGCGCTTTTCTGCCGCTGTTCATCAAAAATGATTACTATATGATGGTCCTTAACCGCGTACTCATCAATATCATCGTGGTTTTAGGCCTGAATTTCATCACTGGCCTGACCGGTCAGATGAATCTGGGCACAGCGGGAATCTTTGCGCTGGGAGCCTATTCCTCGGCCCTGTTTACCAGATACACGAATCTGACGCCCTGGCTGGGTCTGATTGTGGCGGTAATCATGGGAATCCTCATCGGCAGGGGACTGGGATATCCCAGCCTGAGAGTCAGGGGTGTGTACCTGTCCCTGACCACCATTGGATTCGGGGAGGTGGTGCGTCTGCTGATTTCCAATACGCCGAAATTCACAGGAGGCACCCAGGGTATCCGCAATATAAGGCCCTATAATATTGGAAGTTTCCAGATTCAAAGCCAGAAGGAAATGTATTACCTGTTTCTGGTATTTACCGCCATTGCCTTTTTTATTGCCTGGCGCATTGCTTACTCCAAGTGGGGGAGAATTTTCAAATCCCTGCGGGACAATGTGGAGGCAGTGGAGATGAGCGGCGTGGACATTGCGTCCTGCAAGATTAAGGCGTTTACCGTGGCCTCCATATTCGGCACCGTGGCAGGAGCCATGTATGCCCACTATATGGGTTACATCAATCCATCCACCTTTAATCTGGACCTGTCCACCAACTATGTGGTCATGCTGATGGTGGGAGGACTGGGGTCCGTGGTGGGAACCATCTTTGGTTCTGCCATTGTCACCATTCTTCCGGAAATGCTGCGTTTTCTGGGCAATTACTATCAAATCGTATTCTGTTCCATCATTCTGCTGGGAGCGATTTTCTTCCCGGACGGCTGGGTGAGCGCGGCAACAGGTCTGTTCATGAAGATGTATCAGAGAATCAGCGGAAAGAGCTATGCAGAAGGCGGTGAATAAGAGAATGGCAAGTCTGTTGAAAGTGACGGAAATCACAAAAAAATTCCAGGGCCTTGTGGCGGTTGACAATGTCAGCATCGACATGAAGGAGCACACCATCCACGCCCTGATTGGACCAAACGGAGCAGGCAAGACCACCACCGTAAACCTGATTACAGGAGTACTGCCCCTGACATCAGGCAAGGTGGAATTTGCGGGAAAAGACATTACCGGCATGACCACCCACGATATTGCCAGGCAGGGAATCGGCAGAACCTTCCAGAATATAAAGGTATTTCCGACCATGACCCTGCTGGAGAATGTAATGGTGGGGGGACACCAGCAGGCGCCCATGGGCATGATGCGTGGAATCTTTGATATCAGAGGCGCCCGGGCGGAGGAAATGAGGCTTAAGGAAAAGGCCGAGGAGGTTCTGAAGCGCATCGGTATGTATGACCTGAGAGGCTCCCTGATGAAGAATCTGCCCTATGGGCGTCAGAAGATATCGGAGATTGGAAGGGCCATGATGAATGACCCTAAACTGATTCTGCTGGATGAGCCTGCGGCCGGCCTTAATCCGTCGGAGCGCGCCGAACTGGTAGAGGTTATCTATAAAGCATATGAGGACGGGTACTCGTTCTTCATGATTGAGCACAACATGGATGTGGTCATGAAAATCAGCGACTACATAACAGTGCTGAGCTTCGGGCGCATGATAGCAGAGGGCACGCCAAAGGAAGTACAGAGCAATGAAGAGGTTATCCGCGCATACCTGGGCAGCCGGTATGTGGAGCAGGATTCCAGATAATCGGAGGGATTCTTATGTTAAAAGTCAATGGGATTGACGCTTATTACGGCGATGTCTGTGCATTGCATGATATTTCCCTTGAAATAGGCGATGACGAAATTATTTCCATCATCGGGTCAAACGGCGCTGGAAAGACCACGCTCATGAACTGTATTGTGGGCTGGGTGAAGGTAAAAAAGGGCAATGTGGAGTTTAACGGTCAGGATATAACCAACCTGCCCACACACAGCATAACCAGAACCGGGGTGGTGCAGATTCCGGAAGGAAGAGAAATTTTTTCCAACATGACAGTTCTGGAAAACCTGGAGATGGGAAGCTACAGCATAAAGCGCTCCAAAAAGGAAATGAATGCAAAGATTGAGGAGATGTATGACTTATTTCCGCGCCTTAAGGAGAGAAGGGGGCAGAAAGCAGGGTCGCTGAGCGGCGGCGAACAGCAGATGTTAGCCATAGCCAGGGGACTGATGGGGGACCCCAAGCTTCTGATGTGCGACGAACCGTCCCTGGGACTGGCTCCCGTGATTGTGGACGATATGTTTGATATTTTTTTAAGAATCAATAAGGAGAAGCATCTGCCAATCCTGATTGTGGAGCAGAACGCCTTCATGGCCCTGGAGGTGTCCAGCCGCTGTTACGTGCTGGAAAACGGACGCATGGTGATTACAGCCTCCAGCGAAGAGCTGGCCAGAAGCGATACCATTAAAAAATCCTATCTGGGCGGATAAAGGGGTGTGCTGCCTTTATCCTGCTGTTGTGGAAGGTGAACAAGAAAATAAAAAATATTTAATTTTTTTGTTGACATTGAACGAAAGATGTGCTAATTTAGAATCAGGCAAAATAATAATTAAAAATATTTAATTTTTTATTTTTAATTTAATATTACATATTAACACAAAACAAATTTTTTATTCCAAGTGTAACTTGGGGGAAAGGGAGAAAGCTATGAAAGTAAAAGACACAATCAAGAAACCTTACGGTATCTGCCCGGCATCCATGACCATCTGGAATGCAGACCAGACTTACAACAAGAAGGGTATGGAGAAGTACCTGACCTGGCTGCTGGACAATGGCGCACAGTCCATCTCCATCTGCGGAAGCACCGGTGAGAACATTGCCATGAATATGGAAGAGCAGAGGGAAATCATCGAGCACGTATCCGGTTTCTTAGGCGGCCAGGTTCCTCTGGTATGCGGTACCGGCAGATACGATACCTTAAATACCATTAAGATGAGCAAGTTCGCACAGGACCACGGCGCCGACTGTGTCATGGTTATCCTTCCATTCTACCTGAATCCGCATAAAAAGGCAGTTATGCAGCATTTCAGGGATTTAAGGGATGCGCTGGATATTGAAATCATGGTTTACAACAATCCATGGTTTGCCGGCTACGAGCTGAGCGTACAGGAGGTCAAGGAGCTGGTGGATGACGGAACCATACAGTGCATCAAGGCAGCCCACGGCGACCCCAACAGGGTACATGAACTGAAGTTCCACTGCAAGGATGACCTGACTGTATTCTACGGACATGACTACGCTGCCATGGAAGGCCTCCTGGCCGGAGCGGACGGCTGGCTGTCAGGATTCCCGGCCGTGCTTCCGAAGCAGTGCCGCAGACTCCAGGATGCCTGCTTTGCAAAGGACGTGGACGCAGCCATTGCAGCCCAGAACAACATCCAGCCATACATAGATTACTTCTTCTATGATAAGGTCAACGGAGTTCCCCACTGGCAGGAAATCTGCAAGTATACATTACAGGCACAGGGCCTGGATGTAGGTCTGCCGCGCAAGCCGCTTGGCGAGCTGGATGACGCCAACAAGAAGAAAATCGAGAAATTACTTGCAGACATGGAGTAATTGACGAAAATGTAATAGGGTACGGTCATTTATGATATCGGTGCATGTATTGGAAACAGGTGATACATGCACCGATTTTTTAAGGAGAGGGATTTATGAAATGTATTGTTTGCGTTAAGCAGGTGCCGGACACCGCCAATGTGGAGGTGGACCCGGTGACCGGAGTACTGAAGCGGGACGGGACCCAGTCAAAGTTAAATCCGTACGACCTTTATGCAATGGAATCTGCCCTGGAGATGAAGGAGCAGCAGGGAGGCACAGTGGATGTCATCACCATGGGGCCGGGACAGGCAAAGGAGGCATTAAAGGAATGCATGTGCATGGGGGCTGACCGCGCGGGCCTTATCAGCGACAGGAAATTCGCGGGCGCGGACGTGGTGGCTACCAGCTATACCTTATCCCAGGGCATACGCAGAATGGGGGAGTATGACCTGATTCTCTGCGGCAAACAGACCACAGACGGGGACACGGCGCAGGTGGGGCCGGAGGTTGCCCAGTGGCTGGGAATACCCCATGCTTCCAATGTGCTGGAAATCAGGGAAACAGGGCCGGGATGGATACGGGTGCGCATAAATATGGACGGATATGAACAGATACAGACCATGGATTTGCCGTGTCTGATTACACTGGATAAGGATGTGAATACGCCAAGGCTTCCCTCCTACAAACGGGAAAAGGAGCTGCCGGAGGGTTATCTGAGGGAATTTACCCTGCCGGACCTGGAGGACCGGGATGAAAACCACTACGGATTGTCCGGTTCGCCCACCCAGGTGGAGCGCATATTCCCGCCGGAGAAACGTGAGTACAGGGAAATATTCGACGGTATCCCCGGTGAGCTGGCTGATAAGATGTACCATGTGCTGAAAGAGGCAAAGTTTATATAGTTGTACGGACAGAAAGGAGAGAGGATTGTGGCTGAACTGAAGATTCATCAGGAACGGCTGGATGAAGAGGGAATCCGGCAGCTCATTGACATATGCCCCTTTGGCGCCATCAGCTGTAAGGACGGAAGGGTGGAGATTGACTCCGGCTGCAGAATGTGCAGGCTGTGTGTGAAAAAGGGTCCCGCCGGGGCGGTGGAATATCTGGAGTCCCGGGAACAGGAAATGAATAAGGATGAATGGCGGGCGGTTGCCGTGTACGTGGAATACAACGGAAAGGACATCCATCCGGTGACGCTGGAGCTGATTGGAAAGGCCAGGGAACTGGCAGCGGTCACAGGGCATCCGGTGTATGCGCTTTTTATGGGGCATGATGTGGGAGCAAAGGCAAAAGAACTGCTGGCATACGGCGTGGACCGGGTCTTTGTGTATGACAGGAAGGAGCTGGAGCATTTTTCCGTCCTTACATATGCCAATGTATTTGCTGATTTCATAACCAGAATCAGGCCCTCGTCCATTCTGGTGGGAGCCACCAATGCAGGACGTTCCCTGGCGCCCAGGGTGGCGGCGCGGTTTCGTACCGGACTCACAGCAGACTGTACGGTTCTGGAAATGAAGGAAAACACGGACCTGGTGCAGATTCGCCCGGCCTTTGGGGGAAATATTATGGCCCAGATTGTGACTCCCAGGAACCGGCCCCAGTTCTGTACGGTGCGGTATAAAATTTTCTCTGCTCCCTCTGTGACGGAGGAACCAACGGGCGTCATCCAGTCCATGGAGGTGACGGATGACATGATTGACCGGAGAATCAGGGTGGAGGAAATCATACACAAGCCAAAGGAGATTGACATATCCGAGGCAGAGGTGATTGTGGCTGCCGGAAGGGGTGTGAAAAGCCAGGCAGATTTGGAGATGATAAGGGAACTGGCCTCTGCCCTGGATGCCCAGACAGCCTGCACCAGGCCCCTGATTGAATGCGGCTGGTTTGACCCCAGGCGTCAGATTGGCCTCAGCGGCAGGACCGTGAAGCCAAAGCTCATCATTACCGTGGGCATATCCGGGTCCGTACAGTTTGCAGCGGGAATGAGGGGAGCTGACTGCATCATTGCCATTAATAAGGACAGGAAAGCCCCGATTTTTGATATTGCAAACATCGGCTTTGTGGGGGACTGGTATGAGATTCTTCCACGGCTGCTTAAGACGGTTAAGGAGGGTGTATGATGGGATACAGGAAACTGGATGAACAGGACATCGCTTATTTAAAAAGGGTGACAGAGGATGAACGGGTCCTGACCGGCCCGGATATAAGCGAGGATTACAGCCACGACGAGCTGGGAGGCGTGGAGTGTGCTCCCGAGGCCCTTGTACGGGTATTGTCCACCAGGGAGGTTTCGGATATCATGGCTTACGCCAATGGACAGGGAATTCCCGTGGTGACCAGAGGCTCCGGCACCGGCCTGGTGGGGGCGGCTGTGGCCATCCACGGCGGCATTATGCTGGAGACAACGCAGATGAACCATATCCTGGAGCTGGACCGGAAGAACCTTACAGTGACAGTGGAACCGGGTGTGCTATTAATGGACCTGGCCCAGTATGTAGAGGAAAACGGGCTTTTTTATCCGCCGGACCCGGGGGAGAAATCAGCAACCATTGGAGGCAATATAAGCACCAACGCAGGAGGGATGCGGGCTGTGAAATACGGTGTCACAAGGGACTACGTGCGGGCGCTGACAGTGGTGCTTCCCACCGGCCAGGTGGTGGAGTTCGGCGGAAAAACAGTAAAGAACAGTTCCGGCTACAGTCTGCTGAACCTGATGATTGGCTCCGAGGGCACGCTGGGCATCATCACCCAGGCCGTGCTTAAGCTGGTTCCGCTTCCGGGTAAGACAGTGAGCCTGCTTGTGCCGTTTCCGGATATGGAGCAGGCCATTGAGATGGTGCCGGTGATTGTGGAGGCGCAGATACAGGCAACAGCCATTGAGTTCATGGAACGGGGGACCATTCTGTTTGCAGAGGAATACCTGGGCAAACGGTTCCCGGATACCAGAAATGATGCCTATATCCTGCTTACATTTGACGGAAGAAATGCAGAGCAGGTGCAGGCGGAATACCGGGAGGTGGCAGACCTATGTCTGGACCATGGGGCAGTGGACGTGTTCATCGTGGATACGGAGGAGCGAAAACAGAGTGTGTGGAACGCCAGAGGAGCATTTCTGGAAGCAATCAAGGCTTCCACCACCCAGATGGATGAGTGCGATGTGGTGGTGCCCAGGGACCGGGTGGCGGATTTTATCAAATTCACCCATGAAGTTGCAAGAAAACTGAATCTGCGGATTCCAAGCTTTGGCCATGCAGGCGACGGAAACCTCCACGTGTATCTCTGCAGGGATGAACTGGCAGAGGATGAATGGAAGGAAAAGCTGGGCCTTGGATTTGAGATGATGTACGCAAAGGCCAGGGAGTATGGGGGAGCAGTGTCAGGGGAGCACGGCATCGGATATGCCAAGAGGGCGTATCTGAATGAACAGCTGGGGGATGTGCAGATTGGCCTAATGAGGCGGATTAAAAAGGCCTTTGACCCCAATCTGGTTCTGAACCCGGATAAGGTTATCTGATATGGAGCTGGCCTGTACTACCCTGAGACAGATTGCAGTAATGTTTGTCATCATATCCGCAGGTATTCTGTGCAGCCGTTTCGGAGTCATTGACCATGAAAAGAGCAAGACTCTGTCCGCGGTCATACTGAAGGTGGTGACGCCTGCCCTGATTATTTCCTCCTTTCAGACGGAATTTACGGCAGACACAGTCAGGGGACTGTATGGTTCCCTCCTTTTGGGAATTGTCAGCTTTGCTATCTCCATTTTGGTTCCCACCTGGATTGTCAGAAAGAGCAGGGATTACGATTACGTGGTGGCCCGGTTTTCGTGTATGTACCCCAACTGCGGATTCATAGGGATTCCGCTGGCATACGGTGTCTTTGGCCAGGAGGGGGTATTTTACATCAATGCCTTTGCGGCTATCTTCAACCTTCTGGTGTACAGCCATGGTGTATATATCATGAACAGCAGTGATTACTGTTTTTCATGGAAACGCCTGGTGTCCCCCGGCATTGCCGGTGTCATGATCGGCCTGTCCCTGTTTATTATGAGATGGAAGCTTCCCTATGTGGTGCTAAGGCCCATGGAAATGCTGGCGGATATGAATACGCCTCTGGCCATGCTGGTGGCCGGGGTGTCCATGGCGGGAACGGATTTGGCAGGAGTCATCAGGGCTCCCAAGGTGTTCCGGCTGTCCCTGTACAGGCTGGTACTCATACCGGTCCTGTTCATCCTGGCCAGCCGTTTCCTTTTCCTGCCTGAGGTGGTGAGGATGACAGGGGTACTGGCTGCCTCCTGTCCTGCGGCCGCCATCGGCATCCTGTTTTCCCTGCAGTACGGGCGGGATGAGGTGTATGCGTCCCAGGTTTTTGCCATGACCACCATATTGTCCATTGTTACGGTGCCTCTTATGGTGTGGCTGGCTACCTGGCTGTGATGTTCCCGGGGGCGGTGTTCCCGGGGAGTGCTTCTGGCGGTGCTGCTCCTGGCGGCGGTGTTCCCGGAGTTGCTGTTCCCGGGGCAGTGCTGCGGGGGGATATTAGGACGGCTGATGGAACCCTATTAGTAAAATCAATGAATATTTCTCCCTGTTTTGGTTTGACAAGCCAGATAAAATTTGCTAGTATAAGATACTAATAAGAAACGGACCGTTCGCGGACTATCAATATTCTGACAAACATATCAAACCAAACACGCAGAAAGAGAGGAAATTTATAATGGGTACAATTATCGGCGAAGGCATAACCTTTGATGATGTGCTTCTGGTACCGGCATTTTCAGAAGTGATTCCCAACCAGGTAGACCTGACCACAAATTTGACCAAAAAGATTAAACTGAACATCCCGCTGATGAGCGCCGGCATGGATACGGTTACAGAGCACCGTATGGCCATTGCCATGGCCAGGCAGGGAGGTATCGGTATTATTCATAAGAATATGTCCATTGAAGCCCAGGCAGAGGAAGTGGACCGGGTAAAGCGTTCTGAGAATGGTGTCATCACAGACCCATTTTTCCTTTCGCCGGAGCACACCCTTAAGGATGCCAATGACCTGATGGCAAAATTCCGCATATCCGGTGTGCCCATTACAGAGGGCAAAAAGCTGGTGGGCATCATTACCAACCGTGACCTGAAGTTTGAGGAAGACTTTGACCGCCCCATCAAGGAGTGCATGACCACCAAGAATCTGGTTACTGCCAGGGAGGGCGTTACATTAAAGGAAGCAAAGGCCATCCTGGCCAAGGCAAGGGTGGAGAAGCTGCCAATCGTGGATGACGAGTTCAACCTGAAAGGCCTTATTACCATCAAGGACATTGAGAAGCAGATTAAGTACCCATTGTCCGCAAAGGACGAACAGGGACGCCTTTTGTGCGGCGCTGCCGTAGGCATCACCGCCAATGTGCTGGACCGCGTAGGCGCGCTGGTGGAGGCAAAGGTGGACGTGGTGGTCCTGGATTCAGCCCATGGCCATTCAGCCAATGTTATCCGCTGCGTGAAGATGATTAAGGAGGCGTATCCGGACCTCCAGGTGGTGGCCGGAAATGTGGCCACGGCAGAAGCTACCAAGGCATTGATTGAGGCCGGGGCTGATTCCGTCAAGGTGGGTATCGGACCTGGTTCCATCTGTACCACCCGCGTGGTGGCAGGCATCGGCGTACCGCAGATTACGGCTGTGATGAACTGCTACAGCGTTGCCAAGGAGTACGGCGTGCCCATTATTGCCGACGGAGGAATCAAGTACTCCGGCGATGTGACAAAAGCCATTGCAGCAGGCGGCAGCGTATGTATGATGGGAAGCATCTTTGCGGGATGCGATGAGAGCCCGGGTACCTTTGAGCTGTACCAGGGACGTAAATATAAGGTATACCGCGGCATGGGTTCCATTGCCGCCATGGAAAACGGAAGCAAGGACCGCTATTTCCAGACAGACGCAAAGAAGCTGGTTCCCGAAGGCGTGGAGGGACGCGTGGCTTACAAGGGAATGGTGGAGGACACTGTATTCCAGCTCTTAGGCGGCCTGCGTTCCGGTATGGGCTACTGCGGCGCCCAGGATATCACCACCCTTCAGGAGACAGCGCAGTTCATTAAGATTTCCGCTGCATCCTTAAAGGAGAGCCATCCTCATGATATCCACATTACCAAGGAGGCTCCCAACTATTCCATTGAGGAATAGGAAAGAGTGCCTGGTGATTGAAGCGCAGGAAGAATTGGTTTATAATGATACCCGTCGGAAGAACTCCGGCGGGTATTTTATATGGGAACGGGAGGACGGGGAAATGGAACAAAAAAGCAGATTAACCACACTGTGTTATATCGAACATGAGGGGGCGTATCTGATGCTCCACAGAATCAGCAAGAAGAACGATGTGAATAAGGATAAATGGATTGGGGTTGGCGGGCATTTCGAAGGGGATGAGAGCCCGGAGGACTGTCTGCTCAGGGAGGTGAAGGAAGAAACCGGCCTTACCCTTACCTCCTGGCGGTTCAGGGGACTGGTTACATTCATTGCAGAGGGCTGGGAGACAGAATACATGTGTCTGTACACTGCGGACAAATATGAGGGAAACATGACAGCCTGCAGCGAGGGAGCGCTGGAGTGGGTGAAGAAGGAGGACGTGCTGTCCCTGAATCTGTGGGAGGGGGATAAAATCTTTTTTAAGCTGTTGAATGAGGAGGTACCCTTCTTTTCACTGAAACTGGCATATAAAGGGGACCGTCTGACGGAGGCCGCCCTGAACGGGAAACAGATGGAGCTGTTCGATGTGCTGGATGAGGACGGGAAGAGGACAGGAGTGGTCCGGGAACGGAGCCTGGTCCATATGGACGGGGTCCCTCACGGAACGGCCCATATATGGATTGTAAGGGAGAATGAGGATAAAACATACGACCTTCTGCTGCAGAAGCGGAGCCAGGGCAAGGATTCCTATCCGGGCTGTTATGATATTTCTTCAGCAGGCCATGTCCGGGCCGGAGATGATTTCCTGCCGTCCGCTGTCAGGGAACTGAAGGAAGAGCTGGGAATTGAGGCTGGGGAGGAGGACCTGGAGTTTGCAGGCTGCCACAAGGGATATATGGAAGAGATATTTTACGGAAGGATGTTTAAGGACAGCGAGGTCAGCGCCGTATATGTGTACAGGAAACCAGTGGATGCAGAACATCTTATGCTTCAAAAAGAAGAGGTGGAGAGCATCATGTGGATGGAGCTTGGCGAGTGCATGGAGGCGGTGAGACATCACAGGATACCCAACTGCATTTACCTGGATGAGCTTGAAATGCTTGAACGGTATCTGAGCGGGAAACAGCGGGGATGACAGTGAACCAGGGGGTGTTGATGGAATGCTTTGGGGCATTTTCGGAATGCATTCTGGCTGGGGGGCAGGATATGGAAAGACAGCATAAGGAACGGCAGCAAATGGTATAGCAGTATAGAGGAAGGGGATGGTAAGAAAAAATACTTGTCTGCGCAATTAAAGAAAAAATATATTTATCGTAAGTTTATCGTCAGAAATAGATGTTTTTTGTAACCTGGAAGTATGATATAATATCTCTAGTTTTGTTCACAAAAAATGAGTGCCTGCAATATGGGAGAGATATTATGAGACTTAGGAAATGGAAATCATTTTTATGTATATGTACCAGCTGTACCCTGCTTATGAGTACGGCAGCGTCAGCTAATCCAGCAACCATCACGCCTTTGGAGGAAAGCCAGGTATCTTCCTTCCAGTCAGGGGACCAGACCTCCGGCCAGGGGACTGTATCGTCCCAGGGGCCAGGCCCGGAATCCGGCAGTGGTGGGGCGGTCATTTCATCAGACGGACCGTCTACTTCCGGGAGTCCGTCTACTTCCGGGAGTCCGTCTTCAACCGGCAGCCCATCCCCTTCCGGCAGTCCGTCCCCATCCGGTAATCCGCCGGCAGGACAGACGGCCGGCGGAAACAGCGGGGGAGCAGTATCGCCGGGAGGAGAGACAGCAGGCTCTGCTGCCGGAACCTTTGACCAGGCAGCGGCTGCTTCCGTGCAGAAGCCGGAGATAGCATCAGAGGGAGCTGTACTAATGGATGCTGCCACGGGAACCGTCCTGTATTCCAAGAATGGAGACAAGCAGTTCTATCCCGCCAGTATCACCAAGCTGATGACAGCACTGCTGGTGGCGGAGAACTGTAATCTGGATGACAAGGTCACATTTTCAGCAACAGCCACCACCAACCTGGAATCGGGTGCCGTGTCCATCAATATGACGGCAGGAGATGTGATGACTGTACGGCAGTGTCTTTACGCCCTGCTCCTCAAATCAGCCAATGAGGTGGGAAATGCCCTTGCGGAGCATGTGGCCGGCAGCAATGCTAAGTTTGCGGACATGATGAACGCCAAGGCAGCGGCCTTAGGATGCACCAATACACATTTTACCAATCCACATGGTCTCAATGATTCCAATCATTACACCACGCCCCATGATATGGCGCTGATTGCAAGGGCGGCATTCCAGAATGATGTGGTAAAGACAGTGGCGTCCACACGTACATACGCACTGCCTGCTACCATAAAGAATCCTTCCGGCCTGACCGTGACAATGGGCCACAAGATGCTGAATCCCAACGATGCCAGATATTATCCGGGGGTCATTGGAGGAAAGACCGGTTATACATCCAAAGCGGGAAATACCCTGGTGACCGCAGTGGAGAAGGACGGGGTCAGACTGATTGCCGTTATCATGAAGAGCAAGTCAACCCATTATACGGATACCAAGGCCTTGTTCGATTACGGATATGAACTGGTGAAGGCAGGTGCTTTAAGCGGGGGAAGTGCAGGAAATGCAGATAACACAAGCAGTTCAAACGGCACAGGTACGCCGGGCGGTTCTTCCGGTACAGGAAATGCTGGTCCGGGAACAACCTCAGCCAGGGGATGGGTCCAGGACAGCAGCGGATGGTACTATGTAAAGGACAATGGGGCCAAGGCTGCTAATGAATGGATTACGGCAGACGGTGTTTCTTACTGGATTGATTCCAACACATATATGGCCAAGGGCTGGCGTCAGGTAGATGGAAAATGGTATTTCCTGCGCTCCAATGGAGCCATGGCCAAGAACCAGTGGGAGAAGGTTGAAGAAAACGGACAGTGGTTTTATCTGGGTGCGGACGGTGCTATGCTGACCAACACCACAACACCGGACGGGTCGCGGGTGGATGAGAGCGGGGCCTGGGTGCAGTAAGCAATGCCGGGATTTGCTGAAGATGAAATTTAGAACGGAAAGGTGTGAAGTAGTATACTTTGCGCCTTTTCTTTTATACCGTATTCCGGTATAATAAATACATTGGTATCATATTGTTCCGGCCGCCCTCTGACACGGTGGTCCGGATATAAAGGCTGAAACAGAGGAATAACATGGGAATGCAGGCAGATGTTCTGCAAAGATAAAAATAGGTAAATGTATGTGGATTATGTTGGAGAGAGGAGGACTGCCATGAAGAAAAATACTGCAGCTGTTTTTATGACAGCAGGCCTGCTGTGTGTTTTGCTGTCCGGCTGCCGGACAAGCGGAAAACCAGCCGGTGGAACGCCGGAGGCTTCACCGGAGCCAGGTATCAGCACGGAGCTGACCCATGAGCCGGAGCGTGAGCGGGGTTCAGAGAATAAGCATGGGACAGAGAAGGGGCATGGACCGGGGAGTGGAACGGAGCCGGTACAGGAGGCGGTACGGGAGCCGGAAGCAGAAGAAGGCCTGGTTTCCGCTCTGCCGTATCAGTTTGCCGGAAAATACGGAATTATCCAATCGGAATATCCCATTTACGAACTGGATGCTGTGATTGTATCAAAAATGCCCCAAAAAGAAAAGACAATATCCCTGACATCCGCCCTCCATCAAAAGCAGGAACTGCTTGTAAGCATGGTTCTGGATGATGATTCGGAACTACAGAAAATCCCGGCAGGCGGGGAGCCTCCTGCGGATGGTCTGTATCATACATTAAGTGACGGAAGTATGGTTGTTTCTGAGAAATACCAGGATGAGTTATGGAAATCAGGGCAAGGGCTGTTCCTTACAGGTCCCGGTATTCCGGAAGCTGGAATTAAGCCCCTGGAGTCAGGGTATTATAGTTATCCTGCTTACATTGAGGCATATGGCCGCCGGCGTTATATCATCGAAGCAAGGTTTGAGCTGCCATCTGCTCCTGAATCAGGAGATAATTTGTCCGGTTACGCGCTGCAGGTTCTTGATTTTGAAAAACCGCTGGAATTTGGCCTGAAGCGTGTGCCTGAATATGGGACTTTGGAAGAATTAGCGCAACAGGAACAGGGGAGTCTGGACACCCATGACGGTACTTCCATTATCAGCATGGGTGAGCGGGTAGATGAGGGAATACTGATATCCTGGTATGTGTACAACGAGGACCGTGAGCGGTCTGTCATCATTGGCTACAATCCCATGCGTCAGGAGATTGATATGCCCACCATATCCGGCAACGGGAAACAATATTCAATCAGGGAGCTGACGGCCAATCCTTATTGGGATAATCTGGGACATTACCGGCTGTCCGATATAAAACAATATGGACGGCGTATCAGATGCCTGTTCGGCGTACCCAAGGAGGAGCAGAATGGGTCTTTTCAGATTCATATACCCGGAGTCACGTTTTTAAACAGAGTGGAATCCCAGCCTGTCACGCTGACTATACCGGAGGATTATGAAGAATTGAACCTGGATATTCCGTGGGAAGACGGTTCTGTGCGAATCCTTGGCATTACCAGGATGAAGGAGCCCCAGATACAAGAGACAGAGGATGTGAAGGGGAATCTTAAGACGACAGAGAGACTGGCAGTGTACATCGATGTGAAGGCGGTGGATGAGGATAAGGACCTGGCGCTGAGGGGCCTGATTTGCCAGAGAAAATTAAGGTGGAGCGGATGGGAAAATGAGAGGTATGACTTTGATGAGAAGGGAAACCTCAGCGGTTTCAGGGTCTTTTACGATGAAGGCGACACAGAGGTAACGCTGAAATTCCATGGTGCGGCGTTTTACTGGAATCAGCCTTATGTGATGGAGATTGCAGGAGAGAACTGAATATAAAACGAAATCCCTTGGGAGCTTACCGGGCTCTCAAGGGATTTTTTAGTAATGGCCTGCTTTATTGAAATCATTTTATGTAATCTCCAACACAGTGGATGACGTGGAAATTTCCTGCATCCTTTCAATGGATAGGGAGAGGCATAAGTGGGAACAGACAGCGCTGTTGTCAAAATCAATTCCTGTCATTTCTGAAATTTTGGCCAGGCGGTAGTACAGGGAGTTTTTATGTATGTTTAGCTGACGGGCCGCCTTCAGCACATCGTTGCCGCAGTCAAGAAAAACCTCCATTGTCTTTTTTAATTCACCTACTTTATTCTGGTCATGGGATTCCAGTATAGCCAGGGCAGGGTGTTTGATGGCAGCCAGTTCAGCAGACGTACCGAAATGGGACAGGACATCATAGAGCACAAAGCGGCCGTAGAAGAAGCATCGTGTCCCGGGAAAGTCTTTTGACTGGCACCATGTCAGGCAGCAGGCAGCCTGGCGGTAAAAGTAGGAAGCGTTTTCCACTCCGCGGAAGGGAAGGCTCAATCCCACTACAAATCCATTTGCTCTGCTGAATTCGTCTATTATGCCGGAAAACTGGGCATAGGGAACCCGCTTATCCTGTACCAGTATCAGAATGGTGTCATTATCTGCCAGGACCTTACTTTTCAGAAGATGTTCCAAAGCCTGGATAAGCCTTTGCTGGATGCTTATGAGGACATCCAGATGAGGTACAAAACGCAGGAGTGCAATATAGTAGAGATTGTCCGGAGTGACGCCTGCCTTTTCCAGAAAGACAGCATCAATCTGGGCATCATATCCCTCTCCCTTAATAAGGCGCAGGAGAATGTTATCTTCTGGGCTGTTGCGGTAAGGAGTCACGCCTGAATACCCCATTGCCCGTGACAGAAGTTCCACTAAAATACCTGCGAAATCCAGCATACCCTGAGTCAGGTCCATGTAGTGGCCGATGATGGTGAGAAAGCCAATCAGTTTTTCCTGAAAGAATATGGGCGCATAAATACTTGGATGCGGCAGAAAGTCATAGTGGTGGATAAAGGGTTTGTGCCTGTTTTTCAGGTTCCGCAGAAATATAGGATTGGAAGTAATGGAGGCCACATAGGAAGCTGAGTGGTAACGGTGGGTTACCTGGAAGGTGGATTCATAATCGTCCAATTGGGACATGCGTTCCTGGTTAAAGGCCAGAATCCGGAATCCAGCGTCGTCTATAACAATGGGATTGGTAATGATTTTCTGGCTGATGTCAATCAGTTCCTGGAGGCTTCCTCCTTCTAAGATTTTCCGGTTCATATCCACATACCAGCTGCGGTAGGTCAGAAAACAATCCTGCAGCAATTCCAGTAATTTTCCGCCCTCGCACAGACACAGAATACATTTGTGATGATGAGCCGAGGCTTCCTGGGTTTCCCTGATGGGATGGACAAAGCAGCAGGCCTCGAATGCGTCCGGCGGCTGGAAGGCAGGAGACTCATGGTAGTACAGATAGGAGGGATTGGCATGTATACCGGGATAATACACCCGGATATCAGAGAATCCCACATGGGTATGGATGTGGTCCAGGGTGATTACCTCTTCTTTTGCAATATAATCCAGTATCATATTCAGTGTGACATCCATAAATGGGGACTCCTTTTTACTTACATTGTATCATGTGTGCCGTGTGGAACAATATCTATATTATAGGAGAAAAAAATTGGTCTTGCAACCAAGAATTGAGTAATGGATTATAAAAAGGAGGGGGGATTTTTTTGAAAAATTGGGCAATTTTCCAAAAACAAGGCAGGCGCTTTTGACCATCGTACATTGTGGATTACAGTACCCCGGTGCTATAGTTGAGATACAAATACAGAACCTGCAAAGAGCAGAACATACAATGAGGAAGGGAGACTGCAATAATGTATGATAAGTACCTGACAACAGAGTATCCTAACATTTTTTTTGAGGATTCGGCTGTAGGAAGAATGAAAAAGCGTATTTGGGATGCGAGTGAGGAGGAGATTGACGAAATCCTTCAGAAATATGAGATTCCCAGCGAACCGGAAATTGGCAAGGCAGGGTGTTATATACAGACCACACCAAGGGCAAAGGTAATTGAAAAGCGCCGCAAAAATGATATTGTGCTGGTACCCTTAGGGTGTACGGAAAACCATGGAATGCACAATAATTCCGGCCTGGACACATTCATGTGCAGCGGCATATGCGAAGGCGTGCGGCGTTATACGGCCAAGCTGGGACATGAAGTGGCCCTGGCCCTGCCGCCTCTTAACTATGGCGGACATCCGTATCACCATCTGGGAATGCCCGGAACCATTGTGGCCAGTCAGACCGTGGTGGAAGAAACACTGATTGACGTGATGCTGGGGCTTTGGGATGACGGCTTCCGCAAAATTATATTTGTCAACAACCATGGAATGGACTGGATGCTGGAAGCAGCTGTCCAGGAATTCTTCAAACGCTATCAGCTGCCGGCCTTTGTGACGGTAGTGGAATGGCACCGTGCAGTGCGGGAATTCTTTTATCCAATTGGGGACAAACGTCCTGATTTTGTGACAACGCCATTTGTGCATGCGGATGAGTCGGAGACATCAGTCGCCCTGCTAATGTTCAAGGATATGGTGGATATGAGTTATGTGCAGGATGCACAGGCAAAGAGCATGGGATTTTTGGACGACGGCTACTATGACGGTTCTGTTGACAGTTTTCACCGGCCAAATAAGTGGAGCGAGGCAGAAGGCCACCGTGTGATTGAACGGTTCGGTACACCGGAAGGCGTGGTAGGGGTTCCATCCCGTGGTAATCCGCGTAAGGCTAAGCGCCCTATTGCAGCTATCTGTGAATATCTTACCATGATGGTAGAGGATATCCTGTCCAAATATCCCGCAGGCACAGTACCTGCACCGGAGAAGTTTTCACTCCGTCCCTATGAGGAAATTAAGGACTGCCTGAAGGAACCCCTGAGTGAAGGCTGGAAGAGTGTACACGAATTACCGAGGCGCGGTATTTTTACAGACTGATGGGAGGAAGACTATGTTACAAGTCGCATTTTGTGCTTCGGAAAATGCAGCCATGCAGGAACCGGTGCTTTTCCGCGGCAGACTGGACCAATCCTTTTCCCTTGCAAAGAAATTAGGGTACGATGGGGTGGAGCTGCATATCAGGGACGCCTCGGAAATAGATACCCAGGCGCTTTTCAGACAAAATGAAACCACAGGAATCAAGGTGGCTGCAATCGGAACAGGTTTAGCCGCCAGGGTGGACGGTCTTTCCCTTGCTGATAAAAATGAGACTGGACGCCGTCAGGCTATTGAGAGGGTTAAGGGATGTCTCGACCTGGCGGACCACTTTGGCTGTTGTGTGATTCTGGGCAGTCTGCGGGGGAATGTGCCGTCTGGCGGGGAGAAAAGCGAGGTTGTAACCCGCCTGCGTTATTCCATGCTGGAATTGGGAAATTACATTGAACAGAAGAACTGTTCTCTGGTTCTGGAAGTGATAAACCGTTATGAAAATAATTATTTCAACACGGTCCGAGAAACATCCGTATTTTTAGAGGCACTGGATTTGGACTGTGTGAAGATGCATCTGGACACATTCCATATGAATATTGAGGAAGCAGATATGTTTGAGGCCATTAGGGAGAGCGGGAGCAGGCTGGGGCATTTTCATCTGGCAGACAACACTCGCTGGTATCCCGGACATGGCCGGATTGATTTCCGGTCCGTCCTTAAGAGCCTGAGTCAAATCAGATACAATGGATGGATTAGTATGGAATGCCTGCCGAAACCAACGGAACTGGAGGCCGCGGAGAAGGGGCTGGCCTATATCCGTACTCTGCTGGAAGAGATTGATGGAGTGAAGAGAAAGGAAGATAACAATGGGAAAATTTAAATACGGAGCCACACAGTGGGGAATGCCGGGCAACGGCTGGTATGGCGTACGGCTTGCAAAAGAGGCTGGATTAGATGGACTTCAGCTGGAGCTTGGCAGCTATGAGAGAGGATATCCCCTGGCGCAGAAACAGATTCAGCAGGCATATCTGGAGGAAGGCGGGAAGTATGGAATTCAGTTTCCGTCCCTGGTGCTGAACGACATTAATGTGAATTATTTCATAAAGGGCAGAAACAGCGATATTGGAAAGATTTCCTATGAACAGATGGAACTGGCGGTGGAAACAGCCCATGCCATGGGGATTGGAATGATTATGGTGCCTCTGTTTCTGGATAACGAGCCAAAGACAGAGGAGGATTATGAAAATGCAGCGGAGGGACTTCGTTTTTGCTGTAGGAAGGCCCAGGCCTACGGGATTGACATTACCAGCGAATCCTGCATTGATGCGGCCAGCCATCTGAAGCTATTGCAGATGGTAGACATGCCCAATCACACCGTATTTTATGACGTACAGAATTACCGCTATTGGGGGAAAATCGACCAGATGGAAACACTTCGGGCGTTATGGGGACATATCTATCCTCAGATTCATGTAAAGGACGGAACCGGGATGTATGACAATGGAGGACATCTCAGCGGTTCGCCTTTGTTTGCCGGTGATGCCCATGTAAAGGACCAGCTGGATTTTCTTTTGGGGAAAGGATATGAAGGATGGATGATTCTTGAAAACTATTACGACCAGCTTCCTTTGAGGGCTAGCTGTGAACTGGACCAGCTGTCCCTGGTAAAGGAGGATTTAAAGAATTTGAAGGCTGCTGTGGATTAAGAGCTTGTCCTGATGAAAAGGGGGTTGATTATGGACAATAAACAATTCAGAGGAAAGAATGCCGCAGCCTTTATAAAAAAGCAGGGAATTTATTTTGCCCTTATTGCGGTTGTAGCCGTATTTTCAATTGCCGCCCCAATGTTTTTCCAGGTTAATAACTTTATCCTGATTCTGCGCCAGGGCGCAATCATGGGCATCATGGCCTGCGCCATGACGCTTGTAATCATCGGAGGTAATTTTGATTTGTCGGTGGGTTCCATTCTGTCCTTTTCCACGGTTCTTATGATACAGCTGTTTAACACTGTGGGGCCTGTGCCGGCAATGGCGCTGGTCTTGCTGGCCGGCATTGCCTTTGGGCTGATTTCCGGGTTTCTGGTGGGATATGTGCGCCTGAACTCAATGATAGTGACACTGGGAATGATGGGAATTGTCCAGGCGCTGACCTATTTTGTCTCAGGAGGAAAAAACAGTACCCTTAAAAATGCGGACGGAATGTGGTTTTTGTCCCTGGGACGGGGATTCATAGGCTTTATACCCACAGTGGTAGTTATCTGTTTTGTCTGTATGATTTTATTTGAAATACTGTTAAAGTGCACTGTTTTCGGGAATCAGCTTATGAGCGTGGGCGGCAATCAGGTGGCCAGCCGGTTCTCCGGTGTCGATGATAAGAAAATCGTGCTCATTACATTTATACTTTCCGGAATGATGACAGCTTTGGCCGGTATCCTTTTGGCATCCCGCATCGGTTCCGCGCAGAATGCCATTGGGGAAGGTTACGAGATGAACGTCATTGCGGGTGTTATCCTGGGAGGCGCCAGCCTGTCAGGAGGGAGCGGCAGCGCTGTAAAGGCAGTGATTGGAATTCTGATATTAGGAGTTCTGGATAATGGTTTTGTGATGATGAGCCTTCCATATTCCATGCAGTGGGTGGCGAACGGACTGATTATTCTTATAGTGGTCTATATTGACATCCGATCCAAACGTATTCGGACCAACATGAAGGGAGGGAAGAACGCATGAAGAGAATTGCGGGAAGGATTACGGCTGTAATGCGCAGCAACACGATAATCCCCATTTTTCTGGGGGTGTTCCTGTCAGCTTCGCTTTTTGTGGGAAACTTCTTCTCCCTGGAAAATTTTATCAATATCTTAGGCCAGAATGCGGCAAAGGGCGTTATGGCTGTGGGCATGACATTCCTGATACTCAATGGATATTTTGACCTGTCCGCCGGGACACTGATGGGGCTTGCATCCTGCCTTTTGGTGGGGATTACACCGTCTGTGGGGTTGTTTGCAGCCATTGTGCTGATGCTTCTCCTTGGTCTGGCTGTGGGGACTCTTAACGGGCTGATGGTTACTAAGCTGAAAATTAATGCTTTTATTGTGACAATGGCGGGAATGACACTGTGGCGGGGCCTTACGTTCATTTATACGGAGCAGACGATTCGGAATACTTCAAAAGGCTTTTACGAACTCAGCCGGAACAGTTTCCTGGGGTTGTCATATCCGGTGTGGCTGTGTCTGATATTTGTGGCGGCGGGCCAGGCGGTTTTGCGGTATTCGCGTCATGGACGCAATACATATGCCGCAGGCGGAAACATGAATTCTGCAAAGAATGCAGGCATCAATGTGGACCGGACCGTTATCATCAATTTCGCAGTCTGTTCCCTTTGCGCGGTCGTGGCAGGCATAATGTATGCCTCTAAGTTCAACTCCGCATCTCCCACACTGGGCTGGCCGGATGCCCATATGCTGGCCATTGCAGCTGTTGTGCTGGGAGGAACTAAACTTTCAGGCGGTTACGGGAACATGCTGTATACATTCGGCGGGGTGCTGGTGCTGGGCTTTATCGACAACATCATGAATCTGCTAAAGCTGTCTTCTTACTATAACACATTAGTATTCGGTATCATTCTTATTCTGGTTCTGTATATGGATAAGGTACTGCGGGAAAAGCCCGCATACAATATACCGGATAAACATAATTCTGATGATAAACATGCTACTGAAAAAGAGAAAAAATAATAAATAAAGGAAGGGGTTACAATGATGAAAGGAACAAAGAAATTTTTTGCATTGTTTACTGCAACAGCAACACTTTTAGGAATGACTGCATGTGCAGGCGGAGGAACCGCACAGACAGCTTCACAGACTTCTGCCGCCGCAGATACGACAGCAGCCCAGGCCGCACAGACCGGGGAATCAGTACAGACAGCCGCCGCTGCAGAGGGGGACGTATATCGCATTGGAATGGTGGCAAACAACATTGGAATCGATGATTACCAGACAAAATGTGATGAATGTCTGAGGGAATATGCCGCAGAGGTGGGGAATGTGGAATTGACCGTGCTGGATGCTGCAGGAGATGTGAACACACAGATTAGCCAAATTCAGGACCTGATTCAGCAGAAGTCAGATGTAATTATCGTGTGGGCCTGCGATTCCCTTTCCATTATTCCGGGGCTGCAGGAAGCTAAGGAAGCAGGGATTCCCATCATGTGCACCAACAATCCCATTGATGCCAGCGGAGATGAATATCTGAGTGCATTTGTTGGACCTGACCATTACGAGGAGGCTGTCATGTGTGCCGACATGCTGGCAGGAATGTTCCCGGACGGCTGTAATGTAGTCCAGCTCACCGGTACTCCTGGATACGATGTATCTACCTGGAGGCAGAACGGATTTGAGGAAAGTATTCCCGCGAATATCAAGATTCTGGAGACGCAGAATGCGGATTGGAACCGGGAGAAGGCCCAGCAGCAGATGGAGAAAATGATTTTAAAATATGGTGACCAGATTGACGCGCTGTATGCAGCGGATGACAATATTGCAATAGGAGCCTATAATGCTCTGCAGGCAGCCAATATGGATATCCCCATCATTGCCTGCGCCTTTATTGGAAATGAGGAAAGTGTTAAATATATTGAGGAGGGAATCATCAGCGGAAGCGTACTGCAGTCACCGTTCCCGGACGCAGTCACAGTTCTGGATACAGCCATCAAGCTGGCTAAGGGTGAGGCTGTAGACGCAGTTACCCGCTATGATTTATATCCCTGTACTTCTGAGAATGTGAAACAAGTCATTGCGGATGCGGGATTTGAAATCTGGAATTAAACAAAATATGTATCGCACTCAGCGTCTGGCAGACAGACGCTAAGTGCTCATAACGAGCCACTGCACTAAGCTCGAAAAGACCTCGCTAAGTGCCAGTGACATGTATCGCACGTAGGCGCCTAAAGGACAGACGCTAAGTGCTCATAACGAGCCACTGCACTAAGCTCGAAAAGACCTCGCTAAGTGCCAGTGACATGTATCGCACGTAGGCGCCTAAAGGACAGACGCTAAGTGCTCATAACGAGCCACTGCACTAAGCTCGAAAAGACCTCGCTAAGTGCCAGTGACATGTATCGCACGTAGGCGCCTAAAGGACAGGCGCCAAGTGCTCATAACAAGGAGGTGACAGGATGGAAGCCGAGAATGGGTATATACTTCAAATGAAGAATATATGCAAAAGTTTTCCGGGTGTCAAGGCCCTTGACCATGTGGATTTAAACCTGAAGCCTGGGGAGGTGCTGGCTCTGTGCGGGGAAAACGGTGCGGGGAAATCCACGTTGATGAAGGTTCTGGCCGGTTTGTATCAGCCGGATGAGGGGGAAATCCATTACGATGGCAAAAGCGTCTGCTTTAAACATCCGATTGAGGCAAAGCAGGCAGGTGTGGTTATGGTATTTCAGGAATTGTCTCTGGTAACAGATTTATCCGTGGCAGAGAATATTTATCTGGGGAGTCTGCCCATGAGAACCAAGGGAGGGGTGGACTGGAAAAAACTCCGGTCCGATGCAGCCTGCGTGCTGGCGGAATTAAAATGTGAGATTGACCCGAGGACGAATATAGGGGCGCTGCCAATCGCTCAGAGGCAGATGGTGGAGATTGCACGGGGGATTGCCCTTGGTGCGCGTATTCTGATTTTGGATGAACCCACATCCTCCCTGACTGACAGGGAAAAGAATGTGTTTTTTGAGAACATCCGGTATATGAAGAAAAAAGGAACGGCCATTGTCTATATATCACATAAAATGGATGAAATCATGGAAATTTGTGACCGCGCCGTTGTGCTGAGGGACGGGAAAAATTCAGGGGAATTCAACACGGCGGACTGTACCATTGATGATATTATCCAGGGAATGATTGGCCGTGTAATGAGCAATTATTATGTGAAGAATACGGCTGAAGCAGGGGAGGAGTTGCTCCGGGTAGAACATCTGACCCGAAAAGGACAGTACCAGGACATCAGTTTTTCTGTACGCAGAGGGGAAATCGTAGGTTTTTACGGTCTGGTTGGGGCCGGGCGGACTGAGTTGATGGAGAGTATCTTCGGCATAACCAGGCCTGACAGCGGTGAGATTTATTATAAAGGCAGGAAAATCCGGGTGCGCAACAGCCGGGACGCAGTACGCCACAGGATGGCATTTGTGCCGGAAAACAGAAAGGAACAGGGACTGGTACTGGGGGAGAGCTGCCGGAAGAACATGATTCTGGCAAAGCTGCCATGGATGAAGCGAAGGGGATTTGTGGATTTTTCCCAGAGCTACCGCATTTATGATGAATATAAAAAGGCCCTTAAGATTAATGCAGCCAGTCCGGAGCAGCTCACAGTACAGCTTTCGGGCGGTAACCAGCAAAAGATAGTTCTCGGAAAGTGGCTGGCAATCCAACCTGATTTATTGATTCTGGATGAACCTACACGCGGTATTGATATAGGTGCCAAGGCAGATATCCACCGGTTTATTGCGCAGCTGGCAGAACAGGGAATGGCAGTCATACTGATTTCCTCTGAGATGCCTGAAATCATAGGTGTATCCAACCGTCTGCTCTGTATCCGGGAGGGTGAAATCTGCGCACATCTGGAGGGTGAGGCCATCAATGAACGCAACATTATTAATTCAATTATGGGCAAACCTGTGAAGGAACAGGCGGCCATTGGAGGTGTGGTATGAAGGATTGTACATTTGAACAAAAACTAAGTATTCTGAATACTGCCTGGGGCGAGGAAAAGGCTGACACCGTAATACTGGGAGGAACACTGGTAAACGTGTATACTCTGGAGATATATCCGGCGGACGTGGCCGTCCGGCATGGAAGGATTGCCTATGTGGGGGATGTATCCCACACCATAGGTCCGGAGACAAAGAAGATTGATGCCTCCGGCAGATACCTTGCTCCTGGTCTTATTGACGGACATCTCCATATTGCCGGTACGCATATGAGCATGACGGAATTTGGAAAGGTTGCATTGATGCATGGCGGAACGGCAGTGGCTACAGGATTTTTTGAAATCGGAATTATAAAGTCCCTGAAGGGAATCCGTTTTTTCCTGGATGAGCTTAAGAATACAGGGGTGAAGCCATTGTTTGTGATTCCGCTGCCTGCATTTCATCAGAATGAATCTTTTGAAAACCTTGGCACATTCACGGAGGAGATGGCCATAGAGGCCCTTCACTGGGATGATTGTTATGGTGTGAATGAGCTTAACCTGGCCCGTGTGGCAGGGAAGAATGAGAGTCTTCTGCGAATCGTGCATGAAGCGCAGAAACTTAAAAAGGTGTTGGTAGGCCATGCTTCCGGCGTGCGTGGAACACTGCTCCAGGCGGGCCTGAGCTTTGCCAATCATGTGAGCGACCATGAGACTGTGGCGGCGGATGAAGCCAACGAAAAAGCCCGCCTGGGAATTGCGGAACATCTGAGGGAAGGCTCTGTTGGACAGGAACTGGGAAAGGTGCTGCCGGATTTGGGGGGGAAGTTCGAACTTATAGGAGATTTTGGGTATGCATCCGATGAGATAGACCCCAGCCGTGTGAATGATATCGGATATATGGATGCAAAGGTACGCAGCGCCATTGCGTGCGGCGTTTCACCGGCTCTGGCCATACGTGCCGGTTCACTGAATGTCGCCCGGTTTTTCCGGCTGGAGGACGATATAGGAAGTATTGCTCCGGGCAAGTGCGCCGATATCCTGCTTCTGGACAATTTGGAACAGGTACATGTGGAGAGCGTGATTGTGGATGGTGAAATGCTGGTTATGAATGGAAGCTATTGCAGAGAAATCTCAGCCCCCAGGTATCCGGATGAATTCATGCATTCCATGAACCTGAAGCCCCTTACCCCGGACGATTTCCGTGTAAGGGCGCCTTATGAGGGATGTGTAAGGGTGCGCGTTATCGGAATGAATGGGGATCCTCTGATTACAGACCCCCTGGTGGAGGAGATGGAGTCGCGTGACGGCTTTATTGAAGCTGACCCTGAACGCGATATAGCTAAGATTTTTACAATGGACCGGCACCAGCAATCGGGCAGGAAGGGAATCGGCTTTGTGAAAGGCTTTGGTATACGCAACGGAGCAATTGCAGAATCCTACGCCCCCTGCATAGAGAACCTGAATATTATCGGAAGCAATGATGAGGACATGCGCATTGCCGCCAACTATCTGATTGAACACAATGGCGGTTTTGTGGTAGTGTCAGGAGGCAAGGTACTGGCATCCCTGGAACTCTCCATTGCAGGCATTGTATCGCCTGCTCCGTACCAGGAGGTGATTGCGGGAATGAAAGCAGTCAATGCTGCGGCGGAGGCAATCGGATGCGTGGTGGACAGTGTTTTCCATAAGATGGCATTCATGGTTTATCCTACCCAGTTTCCTTCCTACAAACTCAGTACCTATGGTCTGGCCCAGGTATCGGTAAAGGGAGAAGAACTTATTGATTTGTTCCCATAAAAATGGGACAGAAGAAAAGGTGTGTGTATTATGAGTATTGTTTCATTTGACAGGGACAGGCCTCTTGACATGATTGCCCTTGGCCGCATTGCCATTGATTTTAATCCGGAGGAGTATTGTAAACCCTGGTCTGAATGCAGTTCATTTAAAAGATATGTGGGTGGCTCCCCTGCAAACATAGCGGTGGGTGCTGCCCGGCTGGGGAAAAAAGTTGGTTTCCTGGGATGCGTGTCCAATGATGTAATGGGAACCTGCTGCAAGGACTTTCTGGAACAGGAAAAGGTGGATGTCTCCCATATTTTTACGGCACAGCACGGTGAGTCCATGCCCCTGGCATTTACGCAGGTACCTTCCCCGGAAGAGTCCAGCCTGGTTATGTACCGGAATCATGCGGCGGATTTGGCCCTTACCGCCCAACAGGTGGATAAGGAGTATGTGCAGAGCGCGGGGATGATTGTAATCAGCGGAACCGCACTGGCAGCCAGTCCTTCCAGGGAAGCCGCCCTCAAGGCTGCGCTGCTGGCCCGCAAGGCGGGGACTGTGGTGGTTTTTGACATTGATTACAGGGGATACACCTGGAAGGATGCGGAGGAGATATCTGTCTATTATACGCTGATGGGCAGAATGTCGGATATCATTATGGGAAGCCGGGAGGAATATGATATTATGGATGCGGTCCTGGCTCCCGGCATGGAGGACAGGCAGACAGCAGACCGGTGGCTGGGGGAGAATGCCAAAATTGTGGTAATCAAACATGGCAGGCAGGGATCTGACGCCTACACCGGAGAAGGGGAATGCTATCACGTGCAGCCGTTTCCAGTCAAGGCGGTGAAAGGCTTTGGCGGCGGAGATGGTTATGCCAGCAGCTTTTTATGCGCATTACTGGAAGGTTTTCCGGTCAATGAATGCCTGGAACGGGGCAGCGCATCAGCGGCCATGCTTGTGGCCAGTCACGGCTGCAGCAGTTTCATGCCTGACAGGGAGCAGCTGGAAGCCTTTATACATAAAGAAAAACAGCGGTATGGAGAGATTGTTTCCAGAAGGGAAAGCGGGGACAGAGGATGCTAAGTACACTTGCATATGCTCTGCAGATGGCAGAGCGCGGAGGAAGAGGGCTGGCCGCTTTTAACGTGTTCGGGTATGAGGATGCTGCTGCTGTAGTCCATGCAGCTGAAAAGCAGGGACGGCCAGTGGCCCTGATGGCCAATAAGGACGCTGTGGCACATATGGGGATTCCGGTTCTGGCATGTATACTGCGCCATGTGGCACAGGAAGCGGAAGTGCCTGTATGTGTTCATCTGGACCATGCAACAGAGCTTGGAACCATACAGGAGGCGATTGCCCATGGATTTACGTCTGTTATGTTTGACGGTTCCCAACTGACATTTGAGAAAAATGCAGAGCTGACCTGCAAGGTCCTGGATATGGCAGGCCCTGCCGGGGTAAGCGTTGAGGCTGAGATTGGGGCAGTGGGATACAGTGACCCGTCCCTTGTCTTTAAACCGCGATATACTGAGCCGGAAGAAGCAGAAGCTTTTTACAGGGCCGCTCCGGTGGATGCGCTTGCGGTTGCTGTAGGCACCGTACACCGTATGGTGGCTCAGGAAGCTGCACTGCAATTTCAACGTTTAAAGGCAATCCATACCCTTGTAAAGGTGCCCCTGGTGATTCATGGGGCAACAGGAGTGCCGGACCAGGATTTGGGAAAGCTGGTCCGCTGCGGCGCGGGAAAAATTAATCTGGGTACAACGCTGCGTCTGGCCTTTGGGCGGGAACTGAGAAGACAGATTCTGGATAATCCGGAGGAATACGACAGAATTAAGCTGTTTGGGCCATGCATGGAAGCTGTGGAAGAAAAGGCAGCACAAAAGCTGAGACTGATTTGATTCGGATATCACGGCGAATGTATGGGAAAGCAATAATATGATAGAAAGCCCAACCGGGAGGACGGACAGGTGGTTTTACCATAACCTGTCCGTCCTTCCGGTTGGGTTGCTGTAGTTTTTTAACGTTATACCATTCAGATATACATACCCGGCATCAAGACAATCAATATAGAATAGTTTGAAGGGCTACCCGTGCATGAATCGTATTATCGGAGGCGGACCCGGCCCCCCAGGAAGATGCCTGTTCGACGTTCCCCAGGAGCAGCAGGATGGGCCGTTTCAGATGCATATTCAGGAATCACGTTTTTGAACAGAGAGGAATCCGAGCCCGTCACCCTGCCTGTCCCGAGGATTATAAAGAATTAAAGGAAACCATTCCGTGGCGGGACGGTTCGGTACGTATTCTCGGCATCACCAGGCTGAAGGAGCCCCAGACAGTGGAAAGCCAGGATGGACAGGGCAATGTTAAAGTGACAGAACGGCCGGCGGTATACATTGATGTGGCGGCAGTACATGAGTATAAGGAGCTTGCTAAGATAAAATAGTATGAAGCAGGATATCTTACCCGCCAACAAGTTAGCCAACGTTACTTTCAGCCAACAAGTCAGACTCAGTCTGACTTGTTTTTCTTCCCCTGCCGTTGTAGAATAACCTCAGAAGAAAAATCCCCCAAGTAAACATCCCCGCAGAAAAGTGAGAAGAGATTTATGAAATCCATACGAAAAGAAATGACAAGAAACCACCTGATTCTGCTGCTGGTGGCCTTTATCTTCATAGCATCCAATGCCCTGGTGAACGTGGGGTCATCCCGCCGGTACAACGGGCTTTTACAGGATTACCAGCAGGTGAACGGGCTGCTGGCTGTCAATAACCGGAGGCAGACTTATTTTAAGCTGTACAGCAAAAGCCATGACGAGGGGACGCTGAAGCAGTATTATGACGAATGCCAGCTGTTTGACAGCCAGCTGCGGGGCCTGGATGAAAAGATGCAGAATGACCGGAAATGTAAGATGATGTACCGGATTGTGGGACAGGTGGCTGAGTACAGGCGGGAGATGGCGGAGTCCTACATCCGGCCTGACGGGGATTACTATCCCAGTCTGATGGCTGATTTGGACGAAGTGGATTTGGAGATTGAGCGGTGTCTCAACCAGTTGATGAGCCAGTACCTGGAGTATTTAAATACTGCATTTGCCAGCCACAGCAGGACGCTGAGAATCACTAACAGTATTCTGATTGTGTTTTTCATGACAGCCAGCCTCTTTGGAATGGTGCTGAACCATCAGATGAGCACCAGTATCCTGAATTCCATCAAACGGCTGACGGATGCTGCAAGGGAAATCATGAACAACAACCTGGAGGCAGCGGATATTGAAGAAACGCCTTTTATGGAGCTGAACCAGGTTTCCGCCACATTTGACCAGATGAAACGGCAAATCAGGACCATGATTACGGAATTACAGGAGACGCACCAGATGAAGGAACGGCTGGCCGAGGCAAAAATCCGGGAGCTGCAGATGCAGATGAATCCCCATTTCCTGTTTAATACACTGAGTCTGGTAATCCGGAGTATCCAGCTGGGAGAGAGGGACACATCCATCCAGCTGGTCAAAGCCATTTCCAAAATCCTGCGCAGCAGCATTGAAATCAATACGGTTTCCATTCCGCTGGATGCTGAGATTGAACTGCTTCAGTCATACCTGTATATACAGAAGCTGCATTTAAAGGGGAGAGTGACCTTCTGTCTGGATGTGCGCAAGTCATTTATGGGCGAGGATGTAATGATTCCGCCGCTGACAATCCAGCCTCTGGTGGAGAACAGTATCCAGCACGGGCTGAAGGACAGGGTCAGCGGGGGCAGGGTGGATATACTGATTACTGAGAAGCCGGATTATATTGAGGTGGTGGTGGCGGACAACGGCGTGGGATTTCCGGAGGACCGGGAACAGCCGGAAACCGGAGGACTGCTTATGAACCTGGACCAGCCGGAAGCCGGAGGCCGGACCCGGGAAAGCAATCGTCCCGCCTGCCGGGAAACGCCCATTCCCAAAACCTCCATTGGCCTGAAAAATGTGAGGGAACGGTTAAAATTGTTTTATCGGAAAGATGATGTGCTGCACATTGGGCGGACAGAGGGCGTTACGAGGATTACGCTGAAGCTTTATAAATCAGACAGGCATTAGGAGGATACAGTTATGTTGCGTGTAATATTGGCAGATGACGAGCAGTACGAGCGGAATTATCTGGAGAAGGTCATAAAGGAGAGCTATCCCGGTCTGCTGGAGATTGTCTACAAGGCAGTGGACGGTATGGATTTAATGGAAAAACTGGAGGAGTGCAAGCCCCAGATTGTGCTTTTGGACATCAAGATGCCCAGAATGAACGGACTTAAGACAGCGGAGGAGGTGCGCAAAAGGCATCCGGATATCCAGATTGTGCTGATTTCCGCTTACAGTGATTTCTCCTTTGCCAAACAGGCAATCAAACTGGGGGTGACGGATTATCTCCTTAAGCCCTACCTGGATTCGGAGCTGCGGGAGACACTGGATAAGGTCATTGCCCGGGTTAGGGAACGGGAGGATACCCTGTCCATGCTGTCCTATTCCAATTATCTGGTGGATGATGGAAAGGCTGCCTTTGATTTTTACAGGGATTTGGAGAAGGACTTGCTGTGGAATTTGTTTTTTGGACGCAGGGACAGGGAAAAGCTGGAAAAGGAATTTGCCATGTGGGGAGTGGGACCCGGGTGGTTTAAGGTGGTGCTGATTTCCAGTCCGGCCCTGGTCAGCATGGGAGGGTTTTCACAGGAGGTGCTTAAAAACTATTTCCACATGGCAGGGGTGACTGTACTTAACAGTATCTGGATGGACCAGATGATTATCTGCCTTTATTCACCGCAGCAGGATGCATTCACGGAGCTGACCGGCTGCATTACCAGGGCCAGGGATTACCTGGCAGAGGAGCGGAAGATTCCGGTTGCCTGCGGTGTCAGCGGAGCCTATGAGGGAATGGAACAACTGGCCGGGGCATATGAGGAGGCTGCATCTTTTATCAGGGAATATTCTGCGGAGGAGGCCGGGCTTGCCTTTGACAATATGACGGAAGGCATGAAACGAATCTGCGGTCTGGAGGACCGGATTATCCAGTCCCTGTCCGGGGAGGACCAGGACCAGAGCAGTGTCCTTTTTACGGAGATGATAGAGGAGCTGGAAACTCTTTTAGGATATCAGGATGTGTCGGTGAAGCTGAATTTCGGCCGCAGCCTGATGACTATCATCCGGGGAATCAACCGGATGCCGGGAATAAGGGTTAAGACCTCAGAGGCAGCCATGCGTTTTGAAAAGCTGGGACAGCTTAATTTTAACGGGGATAATTTAAAATATCATGTGGAGTACTTTTCTGAGATGAGGATTCAGAAGGAATGACACTGAGGAAGCCATGGGTCCGGGTCAGGAGGAATAGGTTGAAAAGACAGTTAATAATAGGTGCCGCGGCCGCAGTGCTGATTGCAGGTCTGGCAGGTGGTTATGGAGTTTTAAGAAACAGGGGGGCAGCGGGAGCGGACAATGAACCGGAGATAGTGCTCTGTTACGGAGAGGTGAACCCGGAAGGCCATGTGCTGACAGAGTCGGCCCAGTTTTTTGCTGACAGGGTCAATGAACTGACCGGCGGCAAGGTGATGGTTGAAATCTATCCTTCCGGCCAGCTGGGGGACGATGCCCGCTGTTACCAGTCCATGGAAATGGGGGCATTGGATTTGTACCGCGGCAACAGCATGTCCCTGGTGGATTGCGGAAATCCCATGATGTCTGCCCTGGTGCTGCCCTATGTTTTCCGGGACAGGGAGCATTTCTGGAATGTATGCAGCAGTGATTTGGGAAGGGAAATACTTAATAATATCCAGGACTGTACCGGTATGATTGGGCTGGCCTACATGGACGAAGGGGCCAGAAACTTCTTTACCACAGAACGGCCGGTGCGTAGGCTGGAGGATATGAAGGGACTGAAAATCCGGGTGCAGGTGGCGTCCATGATGGGCGATACCGTGGAAGCACTGGGGGCCGTGGCAGTGCCCATAGCCTATGCAGAGCTCTATACGGCCCTGGAGTCAGGGACCATTGACGGAGCCGAGAACCCGCCGGTAAGCTATTATTATAATAAATTTTATAAAGTTGCCCCTTATTATGTAAAGGACAGCCATACCTATACGCCGGGGGTGATACTGGTAAGCAAAATCACCTGGAAAAACCTGAAGAAGGAATATCAGGACGCTCTGGTACAGGCGGCAGAAGAAACCCAGGAATATAACCGGACAGCCATAGAGGAAGCGGACCGGAAGGCATATGAGGCTCTGGAGAAGGAGGGCGTTACGATTCTGGAACCCCAGGACCCGGACGCCTGGAGCCGGGCCATGGAGCCGGTATACCGGAAATACGGCGGAGAATATCTGGACCTGATTGAAAAAATCCGGCAGATGCAGTGAGACAGATGCGGTAAGACAAAAAATCCGGCAGATGCAGTAATGCAGGCAAATCAAGACACATATATCATGACAGGAGGAAGGCGCAATGACAGCAGGACTTATGAAACTGCCCGAAAACCGGGTGCGAAGAAATTATACAGGGGGAGCGGGAATTGACCGCCTCCATGGTAAGGACCAGTGGGCGGATAACAATATGCCCGAGGAATGGGTGGGTTCCATGGTGGAAGCCTCCAATCCGGGAATGGAGCCCATTGCACATGAGGGGCTGGCTGCGGTGCAGACGGAAGATGGGCCCAGGTTCCTGCGGGACCTGATAGATGAGAACCGGGAATTCTATCTGGGTTCGGGCGTTGGCAGGGACGGGAGCTGGCGTCTCAGCTTCCTTCTCAAGATTCTGGACTCAGCCATGCGGCTTCACGTACAGGCCCATCCCACCACACGGTTTGCCAATGAAGTGATGGGAATGCCCTATGGGAAGCTTGAATGCTATTACATTCTCCACGTAAGGGACGGCGTCAGCCCCTATATCCGCCTGGGATTCCAGCACACACCGGGAAGGGATGCCTGGAGGGAAATCGTGGAGCAGCAGGACAAGGCCCGGATGGACGGCTGTTTTGAGAAGATTCCGGTGCAGGTGGGGGAGGTCTGGTATATTCCGGGCGGAATGCCCCATGCCATAGGCGAGGGAATCACCATGCTGGAAATCATGGAGCCGTCTGATTTGGTGGTCCGGTGCGAGTTTGAGCGTGAGGGAATCGTTGTGCCGGAGGAAGGCAGGTTCATGGGACGGGGGCTGGACTTTTGTCTGGATATTTTTGATTATACAGAGTATTCCAAAGAAGAAATCATGAAAAAGTGCAGGATAGAGCCTCGGATATTGGAGGAAACAGATGCCTATCGGCGGGTGGGGCTGGTGGATGAAAAGCTGACCTCCTGCTTCTTTGTGGAGAAGCTGGAGGTGACCGGGCCTGCTGTTGTGGGGCATAACCATAAATTTACCCTGGGGGTGGTATGCGGCGGAAGCTGCACCATGGAACAGGACGGCCAGGTGCTCAGCCTGAAGGCAGGGGACAGCTTCCTGATAGCTGCCGGGACAGAGGCATACCAAATCCTGCCAAAGGGCAGTGTACAGCTGGTGATGGTGTATCCGGGAAAGGATATGGATGCACTCTAAAGGGTGTTTCAAATATGGTTTAATCCAGGTTCAGGTTCCGCACGGAATTCCGGATGACCAGGGAGGCTTTCAGCACCGGAAGCTCTGCCAGGACACCGGATTGCAGATAACCATGGATAAAATCAATGGCAATTCCGGCCAGCCTGCGGACCGGGACGCTGACCGTTGACAGGGGCGGCGTTACAAAGTTGGCCATGATACAGTCGTCATAGCCAAATACAGACAGGTGGTCGGGAATCCGCAGCCCAAGGATATAACAGGCCCGGTAGATATTGAAGGCGGTCATGTCGTTGCAGGCAAAAATCGCCCCGGGGCGGTCCGGCTTTTGGAGCAGCTGCAGGATTCGGCCGGGGGTGGTGCCCATGTCTTCCGGATTGATGTCAAAGAGCATGCGGCCCGGGCTGCAGTCCAGGCCGTGTTCCTTAAGGGCAAGGGCCATGCCGTCATACCGGTCCTGGTAGGTACGGTTGTCAAAGCTCTGGAAGATACCGCCGATGCTTTTATGCCCCAGCTTAATCATATAGGAGACCGCCTCATAGGCGGCTTTTTTATTGTCCAGGCGGAGACAGTGTTCCAGGTCGTCCTCAAAGGAACGGTTTAAATATACATAAGGGATGTTGTATTCAGCCAGTTTCATGATGTGGTCATGCTGGCTGGTGACAGGAGTAATGATGACGCCGGCAATGTCCATCCCGATTAGATTTTCCAGAATCTGTTTTTCTTTTTCCAGACTGTATTCCGTATTGTTCAGGTAAATGATATAGCCCTTTTCTGCTGCGCAGGACTCCAGGTACTGTTCCAGTTTTGTGTAGTAGATATTGGTCAGGGACGGGAGGACCAGGGCCAGGGTCTGGCGGCGTCCTGTTTTTAAGTTGACAGCCAGGGTATTGGGGCGGTATCCCAGTTCTGCAACTGTCTCCAGTATTTTCTGTTTGGTCTCTTCTTTTAAATATCCTTTGCCGGAAAGGGCGCGGGATACCGTGCAGACGGAATAGCCGCTTTTTTTTGCCACGTCCTTGATTGTTACCATATTCCGGTCCACCTCCCTGTGATTCTCTATAAATGCATACACAGATATTGTAAAGGTTTCTTGAAACAATGTCAAAATGAAAGCGGAAAAAACCATAAACTTTTTTGAAAATTCTTAAATTGTGAAGATTGCATAAAAATGGCGTTAAAAATCTGTTAAACTTTTTTGCAAAAAATGCTTGATGGAAAATATGTAAACGTTTATACTAAATAAGTAAAATATGTAAACGTTTAGCGAGTGGCGTTACGCTGGACAACTTAAGGAAAGGGGATAACTATGAAAAAGAGAGTTTTATTAGCAGGTGTTCTCACAGCAGCAATGATGACAGTAACTGCATGCAACGGCATGCCGGGTATGGGAAATGCCCAGCCGGCTGCAACACAGGCCCAGGGAGGGGACAGCAGTGAAGCTGCCGCAGGCGATGACAAGGTATATGAATTAAAGATTTCCACTTCCCAGACAGAGCAGGCCCTGATTACCAGGAACTACCAGAAGCTGGCGGATGTGTTAAATGAGAAATCAGGCGGCAGGCTGAAGGTAAGCGTATTCCCGTCCGGCCAGCTGGGCAGCGATGAGGATGTGCTGGAGCAGGCCATCCAGGGCGCCAATGTGGCAGTCAACACAGATGCTTCCCGTATGGGACAGTATGTGAAGGACTTCTCCATCCTGATGATGGGCTATTTTGCTGATAACTATGATGAGTGCTATAAGATAACTCAGACAGATACATTTAAGGGCTGGACAGACACCCTGTCCAAGGACCATGGCATCAAAATCCTGTCCTTTACGTTCTATGACGGCCCCCGTCATTTCATGACCAACAAGCCAATCAACACACCGGATGACCTGAAGGGCATGAGAATCCGTACCATCGGACAGGAAGTATGTACCGAGACCATCCAGGCCATGGGCGCCACCCCGATTTCCATGTCATGGGGCGAGGTTTACAACGGTATCCAGTCCAAGGCATTGGAGGGCTGCGAAGCACAGAACACGTCTACCTATCCGTCCAGACTGTATGAAGTGTGCAAGTATCAGTCAAAGACCGGCCACTTCCAGCTGATGCAGGGATTAATCTGCGGCCAGAGCTGGTTCGAGAGCCTGCCTGAGGATTTACAGACCCTGCTGGTTGAGACTTCCATTGAGGTTGGCCAGGAGACGGCTGCTGATGTTATGACTGAGGCTGACGAGGCTGAGAAGGCAATGGTTGAGGCAGGAATGACCATCGTAGAGCCGGATATTGCTCCATTTAAGGCAGCGGTTGACCCGGTATATGAGAAACTTGGATATGCTGAACTGAGAGATAAACTGTACAAGGAGATTGGCAAGACCAACTAATCCGCAGGTACTTTTCGCAATACAGAAAGGAAGCTTTTAAATGAAAAAAATTTCTGCTGTTATTTTAAAGACAGAGGAGCTTCTGGCCGGTGCAATGTTATGCATGATTGCCGTTCTGGTGTTCTGGTCCGCAGTGGCCAGAACCGTCGGAATGCCGGTGAACTGGGCTCAGGACGTTTCTTTGCTGGCATTTGGATGGCTGACCTTTATCGGCTCTGATATCATCATCAAGAGCGGCGGCCTGATTCGAATCGACATGCTGTCCAACCGGTTCCCGAAATCGGTACAGAAGACTCTGATGCTGGTGTTTGACGTTTTCATGTTGCTGTTTTTGCTGATTCTGATTGTTTACGGTTTCCTGCTGGTGTCCCAGAGCTGGAACCGCACCTTCAATACCCTGAAGATGAGCTATGCCTGGTGTACCCTGGCGGTGCCGGTGGGCTCCCTGCTGATGTTCTTCAGCATGTTGGGCAAGATGCTCGGCGATATCAGGAAACCAATGAAAGAATGGGGGGTTAATTAATGTTAAGTGCAGTTGGATTTTTCTTGATTCTCCTGTTCCTTGGAATGCCCGTGGCCTTTGCAATTGCAGTGTCCGGATTTTCCTTTTTCCTGATGAGGCCGGAGATTCCATGGACCATTCTGGTGCAGAAATCCCTGTCCACCACCCAGTCCTTTACCATGCTTGCCATTCCGCTGTTCATTTTTGCCGGCAACCTGATGAACAACACAGGCATCACATCCCGTCTGGTAAAGCTGGCAAACGTGCTGACCGGACATATGTACGGTTCCATCGGCCAGGTATCTGTGGTTTTATCCACCCTGATGGGCGGCGTATCCGGTTCCGCTGTGGCGGACGCAGCCATGGAGTGCCGTATCCTTGGGCCTGAGATGACAAAGAGAGGCTATGCGCCTGGCTGGGCCGCTGCCATTAACTGTCTGTCAGGACTGATTGTGGCCACGATTCCGCCTTCCATGGGCCTGATTCTCTACGGTACCGTGGGCGAGGTTTCCATTGGCCGGCTGTTTGTAGCCGGATTCCTTCCAGGCATCATTATGTGTATCTTTATGATGATTGCCACCTCCTGGTCCGCACGGCACTACGGATATAAGCCGGACCACGACAAGCCTTCACCTCCAGGCGTTATCATCAGGTCCTGTATTGAGAGTATATGGGCCCTGCTGTTTCCCATCCTGCTGATTGTGCTGATTCGTTTCGGTGTTATGACGCCTTCAGAATCCGGTGCCTTTGCAGTATTTTATGCGCTGTTTGTAGGTATCTTTATTTACAAGGAACTGAACCTTGAGAAGTTTAAGAAGTGCGTCATTGACAGCGTAAAGGACCTGTCCGTGATTACCATGATTCTGGCTTTCTCCGGCATATTCAGCTACGGCGTTGTATTTGACCAGCTGCCCAAGACCCTGACCACTCTGCTGGTGGGCCTGACCAGCAATAAATACATACTTTTGCTGCTGATTTTAATTATGCTGACCGTGTTCGGTATGTTCATGGAGACAACGGTTATTACCCTGATTGTTACTCCCATCCTGATTCCGATTATCACACAGTACGGCATTGACCCGGTTCACTTCGGCATCATCATGATGACCATTGTTACCATGGGCTGTTCCACGCCTCCGGTTGGAGTTGCGCTGTACACCTGTTCCAATATCATGGACTGTTCGGTGCAGGAGACCACGAAGTATTCCCTTCCGTTGTTCATAGCTATCATGGCAACGCTGGCTATCTGTGTATTCTTCCCGGATTTGGTGCTGTTCCTGCCGAATATGATTTACGGTACAAGTATGTAATCCAGTGTTTAGTAAGCCCTGTACGGGCCGTCTCACAGGGGCGGTCCATGCAGGGCTTTCGGCTATCCATATATCTTGAATATCTTTTTCTCAAATTCATCAGCCGGCATGGGACGGTCAAAGAAATAGCCCTGGAGCAGGGAGACAGGGAATTTGCTGGTGATATCCAGTATCTCCCCGGTCTCCACACCTTCCACCACAATGTTGATTTGGAGTTTCCTGCACAGGTTCACCACACATTCCACAATAGCCAAATCCATGGTATTGTCCGGGGTTAAGTGCAGGGTAAAGGAATGGTCAATCTTCACAGAGTCCACGGGAAGGTTGCGAATCAGCAGCAGGGTGGAGTAGGCAATCCCAAAGTCGTCCAGGGATATGCAAAAGCCAAATGACCGAAGCTTCTCAAAGCACCCGGCCAGGGTGTTGAAATCATCCACCTTAGAACTCTCTGTCAGCTCAATGCAGAGAAATCCGGGATTCAGCTGATAGTCATTGGCTTTCTGAATCAGATAGTCCACAAATCCGGAATCCTTAAACTGAAGATAGGATACATTGAATCCAACCATCAGTCCCGGAAAATCCTTCTGCCATTTCCTTGCCTTCTGGAATACCTGGTCCACGATGAAACGCCCCACTATATGGATATCCCCGCTGTATTCCAGCTGCCGGATGACATCAGTGATGGTGGCCCATTTGATGGACGGGTCAAACCAGCGAAGAAGGGCTTCGCATCCAACCGCCCTGTGGCAGGAGGCATCCACCAGGGGCTGGTAATAAAGCTGGAACCCCTGAAACTGATTCTGTATGGACCGGGTCAGTGCATGCTTCAGCTGTATGGTGCGGTTGTGGTGCTCAGCGATTTCCAGGGAGAAGAATACCAGGTTTCCGCGGGAAATCTGTTTGGCATGCTCCAGGGAATGTTCCAGGCATCCCAAGAGCACGTCCCGTTTACTGCCGTATTCGGGATAGAGGACAGCGCCGCCGGATATGCTTAAATGGACTGCCTGTCCGTCGGGTCCGCACAGGTTCCGGGCGGCCAGGGTAATTTCCCCAAAAAGAGCTTCGGTGTCTTTTGCGGTTCCTCCGGGGGACAGGATGATAAACTCATCCCCCTCCAGCCGGTAGACATCCCGGTCCGGTCCGCACAGCAGTTCCAGCTTCCGGCTGAAGCGGTAAAGGACATTGTCCCCAAAGCTGTAACCGAATTTATTGATGATTTCACGGAAATGGTCCAGGTCAATGAGAAGCAGGGAGCCGGGCTTTCCGGTGAAGTCGCAGTTGTTAAACGCATAGATGGTTTTCAGGTTGGTCAGGGGGTCGTATTTGTTTTTGGCATCCAGACGTGTCATGAGACCGGCAAACAGTTTTGGTTTTTGTTCACCGTCCAGAATCAGTGTGCCCCGGCATTCCAGCCACACATATTCACCGTGCCGGTTCAGGGCGCGGTATTCACATTTGTGGTGGGTGTTCCTGCCGGAGAATACCTGTTCCAGGTCCCTGGTATACCGCTCCCTGTCGTCAGGGTGAATGCGCTTCAGCCAGATACTGCCTGCATTTGTCATGTACTCTCCGGGCATGTCAAAATAGTCCACGGCATTTTCCGACCAGCGGGACAGGTCTTTCTTCATGTCGCAGGCATAGATATATACGTGATGGGATGTGGTTGAGAGAGCCTGAAATAAGTCATTGTCCAGGATACTGTTCATAGGGGTACCTACTTTGACCTTTCCTGCATGTATCAATACATGTTTTATACAGCCTATTATAATAAAAAGGGTGGATAGTTACAATATTTTTAGATAAAATAAAGAAAAACGTAATAAGAAATCAGACAAAGGCGGTTTTTTCAATGCAAAAAAATTGTTAGATATGCATAAAAAATTGCATAAAGATTTGCCGCATTGGACATTGATTTCAGCTGAAAAGATTGCTATATTGTTATGGTATCAAATTGTTCTTTGAAAAAATCATATCTATATCGCTGTTTAAAACATAGCTGGGACCACGGGGCATACGTCGGGTATCATATAGACTGAACCGGTATGAGGGTGCATCGCGGACACCCGTGCCGCCGGCAGTATACCAGTCATATAGTCTATGAAACAAAGATTGTTTATGAACTTACATCAGGAGGTAATCATGAAGGGAACCTTACTCGTAAAGAACGTTAAGCATCTTGTTACATGTGACGGGGATGACAGACTGCTTGAGGGTGTGGACGTATTAATCCGGGACGGAGTCATTGCCGGAATCGGACGGGAAGAAGAAACAGCGGGGGATGTGATTGACGCATCTGACATGGTGATGTATCCGGGACTTATCAATACACACCATCATTTATATCAGACATTCAGCCGTAATTTACCGCAGGTACAGAACATGGAGTTATTTCCATGGCTGAAAACATTATATGAGATTTGGAAGCACGTGGATGAGGACGTGGTCTATTACAGTGCGCTTACAGGCATGGGAGAGCTGCTGAAAACAGGGTGCACCACCTGTCTGGACCACCACTATGTGTTTCCGGGGCAGGCAGGGAACGGGCTGTTGGATGCCCAGTTCGGGGCGGCGGATGCCCTGGGCATCCGTTTCCACGCCACCAGGGGGAGCATGGACTTAAGCGTAAAGGATGGGGGACTGCCTCCGGACAGCGTGGTGCAGACCGTGGATGAGATTCTTAGGGACTCAGAGCGGGCAGTGGAAAAATTTCACGACAAGGGCCGGTATTCCATGCATCAGGTGGCACTGGCCCCCTGCTCCCCCTTCAGCGTGACGGGAAGGCTTCTGAAGGAATCAGCAGAGCTGGCCAGGAAGCTGGGGGTCAGGCTCCACACCCACCTGGCAGAGACAAAGGATGAGGAGCGGTTCACGCTGGAGCATTTTGGGATGCGGCCCCTGGAGTATATGGAGAGTCTGGGATGGATAGGGGAGGATGTGTGGTATGCCCACGGAATCCATTTCACTGAGTATGAACTGAGACGCCTGGCAGAGACAGGAACAGGAGTGGCCCATTGTCCCATATCCAATATGAAGTTATCCTCCGGCGTTGCCCTGGTGCCCAGGATGCTGGAGCTGGGAGTGCCCCTGGGTCTGGCTGTGGACGGTTCCGCCAGCAACGACGGCTCCAATCTTCTGGAGGAAATGCGGGTGGCCTATCTGCTTCACCGCCTCCAGTGGAGCCGTCAGGCGCCGTCAGCCTATGACATCCTGAAGATAGCCACCAGGGGAAGCGCCCGCATACTGGGAAGGGATGACCTGGGCCAGATAGCAGTGGGCATGGCAGCGGATTTCTTCCTGGTGGACATGAACCGGATGGAGCTGACCGGCGCCCAGTTTGACCCTAAATCCATGCTGTGCACGGTGGGGCTTAAGGGCAGCGTGGATTACACAGTGGTAAACGGGGAAGTGGCGGTCAGGGAGGGACGGCTGGTCCGCGTGGATGAGGAGCGGACCGTGGAAAAAGCCAACTCGGTTGCAGCAGAATACATCAGCCGATAAGTAATTCCTGAATCCGGCTCTGCCGGAGGAAAAGCAGAAGGGGCTGCGCCCGGTGCGCGGCTCCTTCTTTTTGCGGAACGGGCAGAACCACGGCACTGTATTTTTTCACAGTATGTTCAAACTTATTAAAGGTTGGCTAAAGGTTTCTCTATTATGATAGCTGGTAGAAAATACAGATGCCCGTATCGGGCAAAAGGAGGAAATAATGGAGAAAGCAGTGGTAATCAGAAAGGATAAGGCAGGTAAGCAATTTGGATTTCCGGCATTTCTCTTGGCCGTGGCAGCGGTGCTGTTCCTGGTATTCATGGGCGCCCATACGGCTTACGGGGCCGGCGGGCTGGAACTGAATACGGACTACCCCGGAATATCCGTGAAGCCGGGGGATAACCTGAATATTCCCATTACACTGGAGAACTACACCGGAGCCAGCCTGGACGCGGATGTGGAGGTGGCTTCCATGCCCGAGGGATGGGACGGATATCTCCAGGGCGGCAGCTATCAGGTGAGCCGTATCCATGTGAAAAACGGAGGAGACGGCTCCCAGATGACCCTTCACGTGACGGTTCCGAAGGAGCTGACAGAGGGAACCTACACCGTGGAGGTAAGGGCGGCAGCAGGAGAGGGACTTACGGCCAGCCTTCCCATTTCCTTTATGGTAAATGAGATGAACGCCGGAAAGGGAAGCTTTACCTCGGAATATCCCCAGCAGGAGGGTACCGCAGGCACTAATTTCACTTTCAGCACCACCCTGATTAACAACGGGCTTAAGACACAGTCCTACAGCCTGTCGTCCAATGCGCCTTCCGGATGGGGCGTGAGCTTTACCCCAACCGGCGAGACCGCCAAGGTGGCTGCCCTGGAGGTGGAGTCAGGGGCCAGCAAGGGCACGACCGTGTCCGTGACGCCGCCCGAGGGTGTTGGGGCAGGGGAATATGACATATCCTGCAGCGCTGTGTCGGCGGAGGAGACATTGGACATCGGCCTGAAGGTGGTCATTACAGGCAGCTACGGCCTTAAGGTTTCCACCCCGGACGGACGCCTGAGCTTTGACGCTTATGCGGGACGGTCCTCGGATGTGACGCTTAACATCACCAACACAGGTAATGTGGACCTGGAAAATGTTTCTCTGAATTCATCCCTGCCAACAGGCTGGACCGTGACCTACAACACGGAGAACAATATCATCCCTTCCATACCGGCAGGAAGCACCACAGAGGTCATCGCCCATGTAAAGCCTTCTTCGGAAGCCGTCACAGGGGATTATGTGAACACATTTACCGCAGCCTGCGAGCAGACCCAGTCCAGCGCTGATTTCAGGGTATCGGTTAAGACAAAGACGGTATGGGGCGTGGTGGCTGTCCTCATCATACTGTGTACAGCCGGGGGCCTGGGCTATGTGTTCCGCAAATACGGCAGAAGGTAGCCTGTATGGATAAATCGCTGGAAAGGGGCCATTGTTATGGATTATGAAGAAATGATGATACGGACCGAACATCTGTCCAAATCCTATGGGGATAAGACAGCGGTCTGTGATTTGACACTGGAAATCCGGCGGGGAGAGATATTCGGGCTGCTGGGACCAAACGGAGCAGGAAAGACCACCACCACCCTGATGCTGTTAGGGCTGACCGAGCCTACCGGCGGCAGCGCCTGGATAAACGGAAAGGACTGTGCACGGCAGGCCATTGAGGTCAAGGGGATGGTGGGTTACCTGCCGGATAATGTGGGGTTTTATTCCGATATGACGGGGCGGGAGAACCTGCGTTTTACAGGACAGCTGAACGGACTGTCCGATGATGTGACAGACAGACGGATGGAGGAACTTTTGGAAAAGGTGGGGATGACGGAGGCGGCTGACCAGAAGGCAGGCACCTACTCACGGGGCATGAGACAGCGTCTGGGAATCGCGGATGTCCTGATGAAGGACCCCAAGGTGGTTATCATGGATGAACCCACCCTGGGAATCGACCCGGAGGGAATGCGGGAGCTGATGACCCTGATACGCAGTCTGGCAGAGGATGATAAAAGGACCATCCTCATATCCTCCCACCAGCTATATCAGATTCAGCAGATTTGCGACCGGGTGGGACTCTTTGTGGATGGAAGCCTCATTGCCTGCGGGCGGATTGACGAATTGGCGGGCCAGATGCGCCGGGAAGGACATTATGCCCTGGAGGCAGCTGCTTTTCCCGATGACAGCGGATTTGAGGAATTGTTAAGGAACCTTGGAAACGTGGAACAGGTGGAGCGGACCGGCGATTTTTACGTGGTCCATTCCAGGTCGGACCTGTGCAGGGAGCTGAACCGCAGGGCCCTGGAAAAGGGCTATACCCTGCGTCATTTAAGACAGCGGGGAAATGACCTGGATGAAATTTACCGCAGATATTTTGAGAAAGGAGAGCAGAAAAATGGTGGTCTCAATCAAAAGAAAAATAAAGGATTCCTTTCTTTCAGCAGGCAGCAGCGGTAAGAATGTAACCGGCGCAGACACAAAGACGGGACCGGGCAGGGGCATGTCCGGCATGACGGCCCTGTACCGCAAGGAGATGTCGGACCATATACGGAGCAAACGGTTCCTGATAGTGCTGGGGCTGATACTGCTGACCAGCTGCGCCAGCATATACGGGGCCTTAACCAGCCTTTCGGATGCAGTTGCATCTGATTCCAGCTATATATTCCTGAAGCTGTTCACCTTAAGCGGAAGCTCCATCCCTTCCTTTACCTCCTTTATTGCGCTGTTGGGGCCGTTTGTGGGGCTGAGCCTTGGTTTTGACGCAATCAACAGCGAGCGCTCCGAAGGCACCTTAAACCGCCTGGTGGCGCAGCCCATTTACAGGGATGCGGTCATAAACGGTAAGTTTCTGGCAGGCGCCACGATTATTTTCCTAATGGTCTTTTCCATGGGACTCATCGCAGGCGCCGTGGGGCTTCTGGCCACAGGGGTGCCGCCTGCTGCCGAGGAAACAGGACGGGTGCTGGTGCTTTTGTTCTTTACCTCTGTCTATATCTGCTTCTGGCTGGCGCTGTCCATTCTCTGCTCCGTGCTGTGCCGTCATGCAGCCACCTCTGCCATGATTGTGATTGCGCTGTGGATTTTCTTTGCGCTGTTCATGACGCTGGTGGTGAGCATTGTGGCAAACGCCCTGTATCCCATGGGGCAGACTGCATCCGCTGGCCGGATTCTGGACAATTACAGCTGCCAGATGAGCCTTAACCGCCTGTCTCCCTATTACCTGTACAGTGAGGCGGTGTCCACCATTATGAATCCCATGGTGCGCTCCACCAACATTATCCTGCCCCAGCAGCTGTCCGGGGCAATCACCGGGTATCTGTCGCTGGGACAGAGCTGCCTTCTGGTATGGCCCCATCTGACGGGCCTGCTGGCGCTGACAGCCGTGGTGTTTGCAGCTTCCTATATCAGCTTTATGAGAAGGGAGATTCGGAGCAGGTAAAGGAAGCATACAGGCGGCGTGCCTGCTTCCGTGGTACAGGTTTGTGAATTAATTGTGAAATCCACCTCTGTTCTCTTGCGGTTCGTACAGAATTGAGAGAGAATACAGGTGGATTTTTTTACATATGACTCAATACAGGGAGATGATATAGATGAGGGTTTTGATTGTGGAGGATAACAGGCGGCTGGCAGAGTCCATCCGCGATATTTTAAAGCACTGGTATGACTGCGATATCTGCGGAGACGGCAGTACCGGCTGCTGGCTCTTAAAGGACGGCGGCTACGATGCAGCCATTCTGGACCTGATGCTGCCCGGAATGGACGGAATCACCCTGTTAAAGGAAGCCAGGAAAATGGGATGTCCGGTTCCCGTGCTGATACTGTCAGCCAAAAGCGAGCTGGAGGACAGGGTGACTGGGCTGGAGTGCGGCGCTGATTACTATTTGACAAAGCCCTTTGACATGCAGGAGCTGCTGGCTGTGATGAAGACCATACTGAGGCGCAGGGGGGAGATGATTCCCGAAAGCCTGAACCTGGGCAATATCTCCCTGAGCCAGGCAGACTACACCTTAAGGGGACCGGACAAAAGCATACAGCTGGGCAAGAAAGAGTACGACATCATGCGGATTCTGATGGTGAACCGGGACATGGTGGTTTCCAAGGAAACCCTTTTGTCCAGGGTGTGGGGAAATGATGCGGAGGCAGTGGAGAACAACGTGGAGATTTACATATCGTTTCTGAGAAAAAAGCTGGATTTCCTTAAGGCGGATGTGATGATTGTCACCATACGCAAGCTGGGATACAGGATTGTGGAAAAGAACAGCAGGGAGGTGCTGTGATGAAGGAAATAGGCAGGCTTCGGCTTAAGTTCATTATTTATAACATGCTGGTGGTGACAGCGGTCATAGGCTTAACATTCTGCGCAGTGACCTCTGTGGTGAAACGGAGGGTCAATGACCAGGGGAGCCTGGCCCTGTCCAGGGTGGTATCCCGGGAGGAACATCCCCTGATATTTGCAGCCTTGTCCCCGGTTCAGATTCCGTATTTTACTGTCCTGGTGGGAGAGGACGGCATGGTGACGCTGGGGGAGGGATATGACGCCTCCTGGGAACCGGGATTTCTGGAACAGATGGCTGTCCTGGGCATGACCGGGGAGGAGGATATGGGAATACTGGACGCGTACCATCTGAGATATTTAAGAGTCAGCCAGCCGGCAGGACATATGATTGCATTTGCAGACACTTCCTATGAGGATTCGCTGAGGAACGGGGTTATGAAATACGGGGGCATGGCCTGCGGGGCTATCTGGCTGGGATTCTTTGGGCTGTCCTATTTCTTTTCCCGGTGGGCTGTGAAGCCGTTGGAGGAATCGGTCCGCATGCAGAAGCAGTTTGTGGCGGATGCCTCCCATGAGTTAAAAACCCCGCTGACCGTGATTACGGCCAATGCAGCGCTTTTGCAGGAACGGTATGCAGGCGCGTCGGCGGAGACGGACAAGTGGATGGAGCATGTGAGCCAGGAGTGTAAGGAGATGCGCTCCCTGGTGGAAAGTCTCCTGCTTCTGGCCAGGAATGATGCCTATGTGCCAAAGAGGGGAGAATTTGTCCGGTTTAGCTTAAGCGATTTGGTCATGGAGAAGATACTGACCTTTGAACCTGTATTTTACCAGGAGGAGAAGGTGCTGGAGTATAAGATAGAGGATGATGTGATGATGATGGGGAACCCCTCCCAAATGGGGCAGTTAATCAGGGCACTTATGGACAACGCGGTAAAATATTCCGTGCCAAGGGGACGGACAGAGGTATGGCTTAAGCCGGCCGGACGAGGCAGGGCAAGGTTGTGGGTGTGCAGCCAGGGAGAACCCATACCCGAGGACAGGCGCAGGCTGATTTTCAGAAGGTTTTACAGGGATGACAGCGCCAGGAGCAGTACAAACGGCTATGGCCTGGGGCTGGCCATAGCGGCAGAGACAGCCAGGAGCCACAGGGCCGTAATCGGGGTGGAGTACAGGGATGGGATGAACTGTTTTTACGTTACCGTGAAAAGGAAACGTCCTTTTTATTTTGGCGGGAATGTGATAGAATGATTTTATATATGGAAATAAGTACGCAGAGGGCTGCCGGCGGCAGTCTAAGGGGAGGACTAGGAGATGGGAGAACAACCGCGGGATGCGGAGAATACCACCAGAGCCTTTTTTAAGGAATACATGGTAAACCGAAATGTGGAAGCCACGCTTGGCTGGCTGACGGATGATGTACATTGGATAGGCACTGGGAAGGGTGAGTATTCCTGCGGGAAGGAACAGGTCCTTAATGCTCTGGAACAGGAGTTTTCACTGGACCCGGATGCCTACCAGCTTATATGGGAGGATATCCGGGAGAACCGTCTCACCCCAGACTGCGCCGTTATGCAGGGCAGGCTTACTGTGGTGCGCACCCTTCCTGACGGGAAGGAATTTGCCATGGGCGCGCGCCTGACATCCGCCTGTGTCCGCACGGCAGAGGGATTCCGCGTGGCATCCATCCATGCGTCCGCCCCAGCCGGTATCCAGGAGGAGGGGGAGTTCTTCCCCCTTTCCTTTGCAGAATCCGTCAGCCGGGAATATGCCCGCCGCATGGGCAGAAGCGCCCTGGAGCTGCTGGGAAAGAATATTCCCGGGGGTATGCTGGGCACCTATCTTGAGTCCGGCTTTCCTCTGTACTATGTCAATGACAGGATGCTGGCTTATCTGGGATATACATATGAAGAGTTCAGCCAGGCCACCCGGGGCAGGGTGGCTAACTGCATCCATCCCCAGGACCGGGAAAGGGTATACGGGGTTATACAGGAAGCCTTTGGGAAATCCCGGGATTACGAGGTGCGCTACCGCATACAGAAAAAGAGCGGACAGTATATCCATGTGTATGAGACTGGCAGCTTTGCCCAGGCAGAGGACGGAAGGGACATCTGTCTGTGCGTTGTCCGTGATATATCCGCCCAGGTGGAGGCAGAGGATAGGCTGAAGCAGGAGAACCTGGAAAAGGAACGCCAGGCCAGCCGGTATGACCAGTTGTTCCAGTCGGTTCTGTGCGGCATCATGCAGTGGAAGGCGCTGGACCGGGAACACATTGTGTTTAAAAATGCCAACCGGGAGAGTATACGGATTCTGGGATATGAGCCGGAGGAGTTCTGGGCCCGCGGGGCCTGGCACTGGAAGGAGCTGATTGCAAAAGAGGATTACCGGATTAAGATGAATCAGATGGATTGCCTGGAAAAGGCAGGCGACAGCATGAACTTTGAGTACCGTGTCCGCCAGAAGGACGGAACGCCCTGCTGGATACTGGGAAAACTGGAGATGATACAGGATGGGGACGGGGAACTGATTGTGCAGAGCGTATTTCTGGATATTGACACACGCAAGCGCACCGAACACCAGAACCAGCAGCTGAAGGAGCTGGCCGAGGCCAACAGCGCTATCCTGAACATGGCTCTGGAGCACACCTCTCTCTGCGAGTTTTACTATTATCCGGACCGCCGGACCTGTATCATTCCGGACAGAACCAGCGCACGGTATCAGTGCGGCAGCCGGTATGTGAATATGCCGGAAAGCTTTGCAGAGGAAATGGTGGCGCCGGAGGGCCGCAGGGATTTCATCAGGATGTATGAGGATATCCACAGCGGGAAACGGACTGCCTCGGTTCAGTTCCTTACTGTTAATGGGTTGTGGTGCCGCGTGACCATGTCCGCTGTGGAATATGGAGAGAACGGACAGAACGGGACCGTGCTGGGAATCATAGAGGATATAACAAAGGAACAGACCATGGCCCTGGCCCTGGAGGCGGCTAAGTCCAGGGATTCCCTGACCGGCCTGTGGAACAGGGAAGCAGGAACCAGAATAGCCCAGGAGTATATGGCCAGAAAACCCCAGGGAGAGCGCTGCGCCCTCATGCTTCTGGATATGGACAATTTCACCCGCATTAACCAGGAGGAAGGCATTGCCTTTGCCAATGCCGTGCTTCAGGAGGTGGCCGATGTTCTGAGGGCCGAAACAGAGCCGGATGACATAAGGGTCCGAATGGGCGGCGACGAGTTCATGCTGGTGTTAAAGGGCAGGGGAAAGGCAGGGGCAACCGTTACAGGTCCCCGTATCGCGGCCAGGGTCAGGGAGCTTTTGCTTCAGTCGGACAAGGACATCAGCATATCGGTCAGCATCGGCATGTGCGCCACTGAGGTGGTGGACGAGTACAGCGGCCTGTACCGCTGTGCGGAGAGCACACTGAAATATGTAAAGGAAAACTGCCAGGGCAGGGCGGCCTGTTATCTGGACACCTCCAATGAGCTGGGGGAGATGCTGACAGACCTGTATACGGAAAAGCACCAGCTCAACACCATAGAGCAGGACCTGACCGAGCAGAGGGAGGACCTGGTGTCCTTTGCACTGGACCTTTTAGGAAAGGCCAGGAACCTAAACGATGCAGTACAGCTGCTCTTTGCAAGGCTGGGCAAGTCGTATGGTCTGGACCGGGTATCCCTTCTGGAGGTGGACCGGGATTATCTGACCTGCCGTTTCAGCTACCAGTGGGCCAGGGATAAGTCGGACCTGCTGATGCATAAGACTTTTTACATAACAAGGGAGCAGTACGAGCAGTGGCCCGGCCAATTTGATGCAACAGGGCTGAGCAGGAACGCTGTCCATAGGGAGTCGTCCATGACTTGTCTTCAGGCGGCCATCTGGAACCAGGGCATGTTTGCCGGCACCCTGAGCTTTGAGGTGAAGGAGGAGGGGTATGGCTGGAACGATGAGCAGAAGAAGCTGCTGGAGGAGCTGAGTAAAATCATTCCTTCCTTTGTGATGAAGGCCAGGGCGGATGCGGTGAGCCAGGCCAAGACGGATTTCCTGTCGCGGATGAGCCATGAGATACGTACGCCTCTTAACGCCATTGTGGGCATGACTGCCATAGCCAGGAATGTGGCGGACGACAGGGAAAAGGTGCTGGAATGCCTGGATAAGTTAGAGACATCCAACCAGTATCTTATCAGTCTAATCAATGATATCCTGGACATGTCGCGCATTGAGAGCGGAAAGATGGAGCTGAATGTGCAGTCCACGGACATGGAGGAGTTTGTCAAATCTCTGGAGGGCATGATGCGGCCTCAGGCGGAGCAGAAGGGATTGGGGTTTGCGGTGGAAAACAGCTGCTGCAGGGGCCTGTTCCTTGTGACGGACCGCCTGCGTCTGGAACAGGTGCTGATAAATATTATCGGCAATGCGGTGAAGTTTACAGAACAGGGGGGGACTGTGCTGTTTTCCGTCACGCCGGATGGAAGAGGCCCCGGCGGACAGCGTCTTACCTTTTCCGTGAAGGACACAGGCATCGGCATTGCGCCGGAAGCCCTGGACAGCATTTTTAATGCCTTTGAGCAGGCGGAGAGGAATACCTCTGTCAAATACGGGGGGACAGGGCTGGGACTTGCCATTTCCAGCCGTCTGGTCCAGATGATGGGCGGCACGCTGGGAGTCCGCAGTGAGCCGGGAAAGGGCTCGGAGTTCTTCTTTACCCTGTGTCTGCCCATTGGAATCAAGGATGTAAAGGCTCCGAGGCACAGGGAGCCGGAGCACCATGATTTCCATGGAAAGCGTCTGCTGGTTGTGGAGGACAACCAGTTGAACCAGGAGATTGCACAGTCCCTTCTGGAGATGGAGGGGTTTCTGGTGGAGACAGCGGAAAACGGGCAGGCTGCCCTGGATGCGTTCACGGACCATGAACCGGAATATTACGACGCAGTGCTCATGGATATCCGTATGCCTGTGATGGACGGAATCGAGGCCACCAGGCGCATCCGCACCATGGAACGGCCGGATTCCAGGACCATTCCCATCATTGCCATGACAGCCAATGCCTTTGACGAGGACAGCAGGAAGTCACTGGACAGCGGCATGAACGGCCACCTGTCCAAGCCCATCCGCGTGGAGGAGCTGCTGCGGATGCTGGATGCATGTATGTAATTGGATGCTGTTGTGGATATTAGATAAAAAAATAGAAACCAGGTTCAGAAATCACGACAAAATTACTTAAAAAGCGGTTTTTACCCTCCTTCTTTTCTGCTATGATGAAACCATCAGAAATGAGAAGGAGGGTATTATTATGAAGAAAAAACTGGCACTTTTGTTGGCATGCTCCATGGCTTTAAGCCTTACTGCCTGCGGAGGCGGCAACAAGGCAGCAGATACCACGGCTGCACCTGAGACCACCACGGCAGCCGCTACGGAGGCTGCAAAGGAAGAGAGTAAGGATGAGGCAGCGGAAACCACGGCAGCTGAGGCAGCAGGCGGGGACATGGATGCCCTCATCGAAGCAGCCAAGGCGGAAGGTGAACTGACTGTATACGGCTCCTGTGAGGAGGAATATCTGTCGGCTGCCTGCCAGAATTTCGAGAAGCTGTACGGAATCAAGACAAAATACCAGAGACTTTCCACATCAGAAGTTTATACCAAGATATCCGAGGAAGCAGGCAAACCATCTGCTGACGTATGGTTCGGCGGAACCACAGACCCCTATAACGAGGCAGTGGCTGACGGCCTTCTGATGGAGTATGAGGCAATCAATGCCAAGAACCTGATTGGCGACCAGTACAAGGACCCAACCAACTGCTGGTACGGCATCTATAAGGGCATCCTGGGCTTCATGGTCAATACCGAAGAGTTAGACCGCCTGGGTCTGGAAGCTCCCAAGACATGGGACGACCTGACCAAGGAAGAGTACAAGGGACTCATTATGCTGTCCAACCCCAACACGGCCGGCACAGCAAAGCTGCTCATCAACACCATGGTTCAGATGAAGGGCCATGACCAGGCCATGGAGTATTTCAAGGCCCTGGACAAGAATATTTCCCAGTACACCAAGTCCGGTTCCGGCCCATCCAAGATGGTAGGCCCGGGCGAGTGCGTAATCGGTATCGGATTCCTTCATGACGGCATTTACCAGATTCTTCAGGGCTACGACAACATCCAGTTAATTGTACCTGAGGACGGAACCTCCTTTGAGGTAGGCGCTACCGCCATCTTCAACGGATGCACACATCCAAACGCAGCCAAGCTGTGGATTGAATATGCCCTGTCTCCTGACTGTGTGGACCACGCCAAAGAAAACGGCTCCTACCAGTTCCTGGTATTAAGCAATGCCACCCAGCCTGAGGAAGCCACCAAGTTTGGTCTGGATATGAACAATACCATTGACTATGATTTTGAAGATGCAAAGGAAAACAGTGCCAAGTATGTAGAGGACTTCTTCGCAGCTCTTGGAAGCTCCTCCGACAGCGCGGATTCCAGCCGTTTCTTAACAGAATAGGCGGGGCCCCAGCCGGTGTCCGGCACTTGGAAATGTAATGTAGTGTAAGCTTGCAAACGGGTGCTGCGTAATGGTTGACATCATTCATTACGCAGCATTTGTTACATTATGGTCCTGGCTTTGCGGAAGGGACCGTAAGATATCAAGAGGAAAAAATTCCTCGGGAAAGGGGGCCTCATTGTGGCCAGAAAACAGAGCGCTGAGCTGGAGCGCAAGAAATTTTTTTCAGACCCCGTACTGGTGAGTATGATTGTGGTGCTGCTGGTATTCCTGGCATTGTTCATCCTGTACCCCCTTCTGATGCTGCTGGTAGACAGCTTTTATTCGGAAGGTAAGATTACCCTGGAGGTATTCACAAGGGTGCTGAGCCTGGAGCGGTTCCAGAAGGCTTTCAAGAACACCCTGGTGTTAGGCATGATTACAGGAATCGCGTCCACTGCCATCGGTCTGCTGTTCGCCTATGTTGAAGTGTATGTAAAGCTTAAGACAAAGGTGCTGGAGAAGCTGTTTGCCATGGTTTCCATGCTTCCCGTGGTATCTCCTCCTTTTGTACTGTCACTGTCCATGATTATGCTGTTCGGACGAAGCGGCATCATCACCCGTTCCCTTTTGGGAATCTATGATTCCAATGTGTATGGACTGAAGGGAATCGCCATTGTACAGACACTGACCTTTTTCCCCGTATGCTACCTGATGCTGAAGGGGCTTTTGAAAAATATCGACCCCTCCCTGGAGGAGGCCACAAGGGATATGGGAGCCACCCGGTGGAAGGTGTTCACCAGCGTCACATTTCCCCTTCTTCTTCCCGGACTGGGCAATGCATTCCTGGTAACCTTCATTGAGTCCGTGGCGGATTTCGCCAACCCCATGCTGATTGGCGGCTCCTACGACACACTGGCCACCACCATCTACCTGCAGGTAACAGGGGCCTATGACTCCACCGGCGCGGCAGCCATGTCCGTGGTGCTCCTGTCCCTGACCGTGGTGCTGTTCCTGATTCAGAAGTATTATCTGGAAAAAAAGACAGCGGCCACCCTTACGGGAAAGGCCTCCCGCATGAGAATGCTCATAGAGGATAAGAGCGTTACGGTTCCTCTGACCATTTTCTGCGGCGCTGTGTCTGCTTTTGTTATGCTGATGTACATCATGGTGCCCTTTGGCGCCCTGTTCACCCTCTGGGGCAGAGATTACAGCCTGAGCCTTAAATGGTTCCAGTACATGTTCAAGACCAGCGGACTTAAGGCATTTAAGGACTCCTTTGTCCTGTCCCTGATTGCGGCCCCGCTGACAGCCTTCCTGTCCATGGTTATCTCCTATCTGGTGGTAAAGAAACGGTTTAAGGCCAAAGGCTTCATTGAATTTGTATCCATGCTTGCCATGGCGGTACCCGGAACCGTGCTGGGCATCGGATATATCAGGGGCTATGCCAACGGCCTGTTCAGGACCGGTATCATGAGCGGACTTTACGGCACCGGCCTTATCCTGATTATCGTATTCATTGTGCGAAGCCTTCCCACCGGCACCAGAAGCGGCATCTCAGCCCTGCGCCAGATTGACAAGTCCATCGAGGAATCGGCCTATGACATGGGAGCAGGTTCTGCCAAGGTGTTCATGACCGTGACCCTTCCCCTGATTAAGGATTCCTTTTTCAGCGGACTGGTAACAGCCTTTGTGCGGAGCATCACGGCAATTTCAGCCATCATTCTTCTGGTGACTCCGGACTTCCTGCTCATCACCTGCCAGATTAATGAGCAGGCGGAAAAGGGAAATTACGGCGTTGCATGCGCCTATGCAACCGTGCTGATTGTCATAACATACGGCGCAGTTCTCATCATGAATACCCTGATGAAGTTCTTTGGGGTCAGCAGGAAGATAAGGCAGGAGAGCTAAGTGCTCATAGCGGGCCGCTGCGCTAAGCGGTCAAAGGACGCCCGCCAAGCGCCAGCGGCATGCATCGCACGTAAGCGTCTAAAAGACAGACGCTAAGTGCTCATAGCGGGCCGCTGCGCTAAGCGGTTAAAGGACGCCCGCCAAGCGCCAGCGGCATGCATCGCACGTAAGCGTCTAAAAGACAGACGCTAAGTGCTCATAGCGAGGAGGATAGTTGATATGGAGAAACAGAAAAAAGGTGTTCGTCTGGAACACATTTCTAAAATATATACGGACCCAAAGACAGGCAAGGAGTTTTATGCAGTGCAGGATACCACCCTGGATATTGAACCGGGCAGCTTTGTGACCCTCTTAGGGCCTTCGGGATGCGGCAAGACAACCACCCTGCGCATGATTGCAGGCTTTGAGAGCCCGGACGAGGGGGATATCTATCTGGGGGATGAGGCTATCAACGCCCTGACCCCTAATAAGAGGGACACGGCCATGGTATTCCAGAGCTATGCCCTTCTGCCCCACTACAATGTCTTTGACAATGTGGCCTACGGCCTGAAGATACGCAAGCTCCCCAAGGAGGAGATTCATGAGCGGGTTATGAACATCCTGAAGCTGGTGGAGATGGAGGGCATGGAGTCCCGTATGACCAACCAGCTCTCCGGCGGCCAGCAGCAGCGTGTGGCCCTGGCCAGGGCCCTGGTCATTGAACCCAGCGTACTGCTGTTTGATGAACCTTTAAGTAATCTGGACGCCAAGCTGAGGGTTACTATGAGGACGGAAATCCGTAAAATCCAGCAGAAGGTCGGAATTACAGCCATCTATGTAACCCATGACCAGTCCGAGGCCATGAGTATTTCCGATAAAATCATTATCATGAGCAAGGGTAAGGTGGAGCAGATTGGAACGCCCAGGGAGATTTACTATCATCCCAATTCCAGGTTCGTGGCTGACTTTATCGGGGAGGCTAATTTCCTGGATGCCAGGGTCAGGTCCGCCAGCGGTGAAAAAGCGGTCATTGATGTGGTGGGACAGGAGCTTACGGTCAACAACTTTGCCAAGGCAGGACCCGGGGACGATGCCGTGCTGGTCATCCGGCCTGAGGGAGCCACCCTGGCGGAGCAGGGGCTTTTGGAAGGCACTGTCACCCTGTCCACCTTCATGGGGTCCTATCAGTACTATCAGGTCATGGTGGGGAACATGGAAATCCAGATTACGGATTACAATCCGGTGAACCGCAGGATATATGAGGTGGGGGAGAAGGCATACCTGGATTTCGACCCCAAGGGGGTTTACATTCTGTAGGCGGTTTTGGTATAATGTGTAAAACATGATACCTGCGCCGGCCTGGTTCCGTCCAGCGGCAGGGAAGGCGCCGGCCGGACCGTGTGCATCCCGGGAGGGACGGCATGGCCGGAGCACACGGCAGACAGTATGGGGAATCGGATGCGTATGAAAAAGAGTTGGAAGATATATATTGCAGTGACAGGGATGTCCCTCTGCCTGGCCGGATGTGCAGGCAGCGGGACTTCTGCGGCTGCGGACCATGCAGCGGATGAGGAGCTGGTAATTTACTGCCCTCATCCGCTTGAGTTTATTAACCCTATTGTGTCGGAGTTTGAGGGACGGACCGGAATACGGGTCTATGTCCAGACCGGCGGCACAGGGGAGCTTCTAAAGATGGCGGAGGAGGGAAACGGTCCTCCCTGCGACATATTCTGGGGCGGTTCCCTGTCCACCACCATACCCAAAAAGGAGCTGTTTGAGCCCTACATAAGCTGCAACGAGGACATGGTGCGGGATGAGTTTAAGAACAGGGAAGGCAATATGAGCCGGTTCACGGATATTCCCAGCGTAATCATGGTGAATACCAACCTGATTGGGGATGTGGAGGTGGAGGGCTATGAGGATTTGTTAAAGCCGGAGCTGAAGGGCAGAATCGCCATGTGCGACCCGGCCACCTCCTCCTCTGCCTATGAGCATCTTATCAATATGCTCTACGCCATGGGTGACGGAGAGCCGGAACAGGGCTGGGATTATGTGGAGGACTTCTGCCGGAACCTGGACGGCATTCTGTTAGGAGGTTCAGGGGAGGTGTATCAGGGGGTGGCCCAGGGAAAATATGCCGTGGGACTTACGTTTGAGGAGGCTGCCGCCCACTATGTGGCGGACAAAGGACCGGTGAAGCTGGTATACATGAAGGAGGGCGTCATTTCCACGCCGGACAGCGTCTGCATTGTAAAGGGCAGCCGCCATGTGGAGGAGGCCAGGGATTTTGTGGACTTTGTCACGGGCAGGGATGCCCAGACCGTTATTTCCATGAGGCTGGACCGCCGTTCCGTGAGAAAGGATGTGGAGGAGCCTGCCTATCTGCCGGATAAGGAGGACATCCATATTATATACAGCCGGGAGGATGAGGTGAATTCCAGAAAGGGGAGGTGGCTGGAGCATTTTGCCTCTGTTTATGCCAGTGTGCTGGAGGAGGAGGCCGGTGCGTCCGGGGAGCCGGCCGGTGTTCCTGGGGGACTGGTCAGTGGGCACGGGGAGCCGGCCGGAATGCCTGAGAAAACCGGGGAGGTGGATGCCCGGTGAAAAAGGAACGGTATTTCCGCCATGAACTGGAACGCATGTTTATTGCCTACGCCATTGTCCCGGCGGTCATATTTACCCTGGTGTGCGGCCTGCTCTTCATGGCAGTTCTGCTCCACGGGAAAAAGAGCAGCAACATTGAGCACAACCGGTATGTGGCCGGCCTCCTGGACAATGTGCTGGCGCGGTATGAGGAGGGAGTGGAGGAGATGGCTTCCCAGCCAGGCTGCTTTGACAGAATCAAAGACCAGGACGGAAAGGCTGAGATGTTTGGGATATTTTACGGCATCACCAACAGCCTGGGCCTGGAGGGAGATTTGTTTGTCCTGGACAGCAGCAGGAACATCCTTTTATCCAGCCGCAGCAGCCTCCCGCAGTTTCTGGATGTGCCGGAGGACGTGTCCTGGGGCATATTTGACGATATGGACCGGGAGCCGGATAAGACGGCCCTCAGGCTGGCGGAGGGATGGAAAAGCGGCGGCAGCGCCATTGCCATAGGGCGGAGCGTGACGGACGGGGACAAAAAGCTGGGGTATATCCTGTGCTCCATCCCCAGCAGCCAGTTTAAGGCTCTTGTGGACAAGCCGGATATCCAGACCATTATAGCCGACCCCTTTGGCTGGGCCTATGTCAGCAGCAATTACAGCTTCTTAAACAGCAGCAACCAGGTTATGAAGGTCCTGCGGGAGACAGGCAGATATCTGAGCCATGAGAAACAGATGTACCTGGTCTCCCGGCAGCAGGTCCCCAGGGGCGGGTTTACCGTGTATTCCATCTCCGATATCCAGAACATTGTCATTTCCCTGGGGTTAGGCAGCGGCCTGGTCATTACGGCCCTGGTGCTCATGACACTGTGGATGCTTCTCAACTCCAGGAAGGTGACGGAGAAAAAGACAGAGGACTTCTATAAAATCCTGGATGTGATGGAAAATGCCAGGGACGGCAACCTGGAAGGGGTCATACGGATACAGAGCAGCAATGAATTCAAAATCATTGCCGATGCCTATAACGAGACGATACAGAGCCTGAGAATCCAGATGGAGAACAACCGGAAGATGGCGGAGCTGGTGTCCATGGCCCAGAACAAACAGCTGGAATCCCAGTTCAATCCCCATTTCCTGTACAATACCCTGGAGAACATCCGGTATATGTGCAAGCTGGAGCCTGGGACGGCAGAAAGGATGGTGTTCAGCCTTTCAAACCTGCTGCGCTACAGCCTGGACGGCAGTAAGGCGGAGGTGACGCTGAAGGAGGACCTGGAGCACCTGGAATCCTATCTGACCATACTGAAGCGCAGGTTCGGGGAACGGTTTCTCTGCCGGATTGACGTGGAGCCGGAGGCCATGGACCTGCGGATTCCCAAGCTGGTGCTTCAGCCCATGATTGAGAACGCGGTGAAATACGGGTTTGGAAAGCAGCTCAACCTGACCGTGGAGCTGAAAGCCTATATCCATGAGGGAAAACTCATTATGATATGCCGGGACGACGGGGTGGGAATCCCCCAGGGAACCTTAAGCGAGCTGACAGCCCTGCTGGAACAGAAGGAAAATCCCAGAAGACATTCGGGGCTGTATAACATTCACAGAAGAATCGATATCCTGTACGGAAGGCCCTACGGGGTGGAAATCAGAAGCGCGGAGGGACACGGCACCACCCTGGTGGTAACCCTGCCGGTGAAAAGAGAGGAATCAGACGGATGTTGCGTGTGTTGATTGCAGAAGATGAAGAGATGATACGGAAGGGGCTGGTCTATACCACGGACTGGCTGTCCATGGACTGTGTGGTGGTGGCTGAGGCAGCCGACGGCCAGGACGGGTATGAGAAGATTCTGGAGTACAGGCCGGATGTGGTTATAACAGATATCTGCATGCCCTTCATGGACGGCATAGAGATGATAAAAAAAGCTTCGGAGCAGGTAAGGTTTAAGAGCATCCTGCTGACCAGCTATGCGGATTTTGAGTATGCCAGGCGGGCCATTGAAGCCAGGGTCTGCGAGTACCTGCTGAAGCCTGTGGACGAGGAGGCCCTGGCAGGCATTATGGAACGGCTGGGGGAGGAAATCGTAAGCAGCCGCCAGGTGGAGCATGTGATGGAGCAGGCCGAGATAGAGGGGGGCAACCTGAACCTGGAGTACTATATGCAGCTGGACCTGTCGGAGAACCAGTATGTTTCCAGGGCCATAAAGGCCATACGTGAGGGTTTTGCCAGGAAACTGAGCATCGAGTCCATCTCAGAGGACCTGGGGGTCAGCGCCAGCTACCTGAGCCGCAAATTCAAGGAGGTTACGGGACAGACCTTTCTGGACTTCCTCAACAAATACAGGGTCCAGCAGGCCATCGTAATGCTGGGTACCAGACAGTACAGAATCAGTGAGATATCAGAGGCAACGGGATTTACGGACTATAAGCATTTCTGCTCCGTGTTTAAGAAGTATACCTCCAAATCTCCCACCAAGTTCATCAAAGGGGTATCCTGAGAATTCGTAAGAAATCTTACAATTATTTCCATGGACTGAATTGCCTTGACCTTAGAGCGGCTCCATGGTTTATGCTGGATATGTCAGAAATGACGCTGGCCCGGTCTGCTTTGTATCAAAGCACCGGGCCTTCCCCTTTTTACGGGGCAGTAACAGAATCATGCATAGTGATATTTTGTCCTGTATTTGCGTATGAAATAAAGGCACAGCAGGACTCCGCCGAATTCTGCTATGGGAATGGCCAGCCACACCCCGTCCATTCCGATGATAAAGGGCAGCACCACCAGGCTGGTGATAATCAGGCCAAAGGTGCGCACGAAGGAGATGACGGCGGATATCCGTCCGTCGGACAGGGCCGTAAACAGGGCTGAGGCAAAGATGGTGAAGCCGGAAAAGAGGAAGCTGCAGGCAAATATCATGAATCCATGCCTTGCCAGGTCATAGACCGGCGTACCCCTGCGGGCGAAAATCTCCACCACCAGGCTGCCGCCCAACTGGGCCATAAGGAAGACGGCCAGAGAGGAGGCTGCCGTGAAAATGAGAGAGGTCCTAAACACCTGCCTGAGCTGTTCCTGGTTCCGGCTGCCGTAATTAAAGCTTATGACAGGGGACACGCCCTGGGAAAATCCCATGAACAGTGCATTTAAAAGGAACTGGGAATACTGGATGATGGTAATGGCCGCCACCCCGTCCTCCCCTGCAAAATGCATCATCAGCAGATTGAACAGAAAGGTGATGACGCCGGAGGAAAGGTTTGTCACCATCTCGGAGGAGCCGTTGAGGCAGGCTTCCGCCAGTTCCCTTTTTATAATGCGCGGCCTTACGAACCACAGGCTCTTTCTGGCAGAGGCAAAGTAAATAAGGCCGATGAGGGCCGGTATGGTGTAGCCTGTGACCGTGGCAATTGCCGCCCCTGCAATGCCCATTCCCATGGGTACAATAAGCACATAGTCCAGAACCGCATTGGCAATGCCTGCCAGCAGGGTAAGGAACAGTCCGATGCCCGGCTTTCCCTCTGTGACAAAATACATCTGGAACTGAATCTGAAGCATGAGGGAGGGCGCAAAAGCCAGCTGCCAGCGCAGGTAGGTGACACAGTCCTCCAGGAGCAGGTCGCTGGCGCCCAGCATACGGGACAGGGGCACTGCCGCCAGGTTCCCAAGGACGGCGAAGACCAGTCCTACTATGATATTCATAAGGATAATGGTTGTGAAGGTTTCCCTGGCGCTGTCAGGCTGTCCCTCCCCCATTTTTTTTGCCACAATGGCATTGCTTCCCGTGGACAGCATAACGGAGATGCCCAGCACGATGTTGATTACAGGGTAGACGATATTGACCGATGAAAGGGCGTTTGTGCTGACAAACCTGGATACGAAGACCCCGTCCACAATGGTGTACAGGGACATCACCACCATCATGACAGTGGTGGGCAGCGCAAACAGCATCAGGGACCCGAAGGTAAATTTTTTGGATAATGAATAACTCATGTTAACACTCCTGTTTTTAATTCAATAGGACAAAGCCTGTTGTATATTGATAATTTCAGCCGCAGGTATTATCATATGCTATAGGGTAACCCGATAGTCAAGAGGAGATTTGCGAAAATGGAAAAAAAGTCGGAATTATATTTTACCACAGGTGAATTTGCCAGGATACTGGGGGTCAGAAAGCACACGCTGTTCCACTACGACGAAATCGGCCTGTTTTCCCCGGCCCTTAAGGAGGAGAACGGATACAGGTATTATTTTGTATGGCAGATGGACATGTTTGAGGTCATACGCGCCCTGCAGAAGCTGGGGATGTCCCTGGGGGAAATCAAGGAGTACATGGAAAAACGTTCCCCGGAGCGGTTCATGTCCATGATGGACGGCAAGAAGCGTCAGATTGACGACGAGATACGGCGTCTGAAGAATATGAAGCGCTTTATCCTTCATGAGGAGGAGTCGGTCCGGCTGGCCATGAAGGCTGTGCTGGATGAACCCAGGCTGGTGGAGAGGGAACGGGAATATCTTCTCATGTCCGACATCAGTGCGGGCTCGGAGCGGAAGGCGGCGGTGGAGATAGCAGAGCATGTCAGGATGCAGGAAAAGTATCACGGCGCAATGGGTGCAGTGGGCTCCGTCTATCTGGGAGAGGACCTGGACCAGGGCATATACGACCGCTATGTGAAGGTGTATACAAAACTTGACAGGAAGGCGGCCTCCCACCGGGTTCAGAAGCGGCCGGAGGGAACCTATGTGGAGCTCTACAGCAGGGGCCATCTGTGGGATATGGAAAAGCCTTACCGCCTTATCAGCCATTTTGCCGGGCAGCAGGGAATCCGGCTGGGGCAGATGTGGTATGAGGATTTGATGCTGGATGAGCTGACGGTGAAGGACTATGAACAGTATATCGTAAAAGTAATGGTGCCTGTGGACAAAGCGTTGAGAAGAGAGTATAATGTAAAATAATACCAAATGAATGGAATGCGCCTGCAGCCAAGGAGAAAATTAATATGAAGCCCAGCATATGGAGGAGAGTGGACATACAGGTTTCCGTATTCACTGCAATTGTAGTGGCCCTGTTGACATTCTCCATTTTTTGGTTCCAGTACAGGATTACATACAATGATACCCTGATTAGCCTGAGGGACCAGGCGGAGGCCATATACGGTTACGTGGAGAAACGCCTGGATAAAAGCACCTTTGACCAGGTGCTGGCCAGGGAAGATATGGAGAGCGATGTTTACAAGCGGGCCCATGATTCCTTCCGCAGGGTCAGGGAGATTTCCGGCGTGCGGTATTTATACACTGCAAAGATGAATGAAAATGGGGAATTCGTGTATATCATTGACTGCCTGGATGAATCGGAGCCGGACTTCCGGTATCCGGGGGACCTGATAGAGCCTGAGATATACCCGGACATGCAGAGGGCCCTGGACGGACAGCAGGTGCTGCCGGACCGGATTAAGGACACTGGATGGGGAAAGATATTTATTACCTACATGCCTATATACCATGGGGACCAGGTACTGGGAGTAGTGGGAATCGAGTTTGAGGCCGACCACCAGTACGATACCTACCGGAGCCTGCGCCGCCTCCTTCCCCTGTTTATCCTGCTGTTCAGCCTTGGGGCCTGCTGTGCGTCCAGGCTGCTGTTCAGGCGCATATCCAATCCCTTTTACAGGGACATGTCAAATACGGACTACCTGACCCAGCTTAAGAACCGGAACGCGTACCAGCTGGATATAGGAAACCGCATTGCCAGGAAGGCCCAGGAGGGAACGGGATTTATCCTTCTGGATTTAAACGGCCTTAAGCATGTGAACGATACCCTGGGACACGATGCAGGGGATGTATATATTACCTGTGTTTCAAAAGCCTATCTCAGCATGGGTACCAGGGAGGCGGTGATGTACCGCATTGGAGGCGATGAGTTCGTGGTGGTGATGCCGGATGCGGACCAGGACAAAATCCTGGATTTTATGGAACGGTTCGAGGCCATGTTTAACAGGGAGGCAGACATGCCGGAGTTTACCTTTTCCTGGGGGTATTCCATCTATGACCCAGGGGCTGATGCAGACCTTTACAGCACATGCCGCAGGGCGGATAAGAACATGTACATGAAAAAGCAGCAGTATTATAAGAATAAGAGCGCAGAGGAGGATACGGATGGGACTGCTTGACAAGCTGTTTAAGAAGGGACCAAAAGCAGACGGGGTGTCAAAGGGCGGCTCGCCCATTTACCGCTATGAGGATAAGGAGAACGAGGGATGGAGGCCGCCGGAGGCCTGCGGCGTATACGCGGAGGAGATAAACGCCCATTTCCAGGCGCTGTTTCCCAACCGGGAGGAGTTTGTGTTCCATGAGATTCTCTCGGATTTGGTCCATATTGATGTGAACATCATGCGGCCGGATGAAACCCATCCCTACTATGTGATGTATACCACGGGCATGAGCGACCTGCCCATGACCCTGCCTGAGGAAATCCGGGACAGGGAGGACCTTAAGTACGGGGAACTGTATATGTTCCTTCCAAAGGAGTGGAATCCGGGAGAGACAGGCCAGCTCAACAGCGATATTCCGGAAACAGAGTACTGGCCCATTGGGCTGATTAAATACCTGGCCCGGTTCCCCCATGAGTACGGCACCTGGCTGGGCTGGGGACACACCATTCCCAATGGCCCCGATTATGAGCCCCTGGCGCCGGATACCGGAATGGGCGGCGTGGTACTGGTACAGACCGGCGGTGATATGGGAAGCATGGAGGCAAAGGACGGCAGGAAGGTAAATTTCTATATGGTCATACCTGCATACAGGGAAGAGATTGAGTATAAGCTGGAGTATGGAATGGAGGCGCTGGATAAGCGGTTTTCCGACGGGAACCTGCCCATGGTGCTGGATATACACCGGCCCAATCTGTGTGAGGATTTTATGGGGTAGGGCCGGTGCTGCCGCCCTCCATGAACTTGACAGGGGAGCATCCCACATATTTTTTAAATACCTTGATAAAATATTTATAATCCGAGAAGCCCACAAGGTCTGCGATTTCGTAGACCTTGTATTTATTTTCCTTCAGCAGGTCCACGGCTTTCTGCATCCGGTAGCGGTTCAGATAGTCGTTAAAGGTGTAGCCGGTAAAGCGTTTGAACTTGGAGTTCAGGTAGGTGCATGACATTCCGCACTGTTCGCTGATATCCGTCAGGGACAGGTGGGAACCATAATTGTTCCGGATGCAGTCCATCATGTGCTCCACATGGCGGTTTTCCTCGGGGCCGTCCCCTGTTTCCGGCTCGTCCAGTATGCCTAGCTTCCGCTTCTCCATGTCCAGCTGCCTCATCTCATGTTTAAACCTGGCCGCTGCCTGCTGCTTGGCTTTAATCTTTCCAAGGGCGTCGTAGAGCTCGCTGAAATTCACCGGCTTCAGAAGATACTCCGTGACCCCCAGGCGGATGGCCTTTCTGGCGTATTCAAAGTCGCTGTAGCCGGACACGATGATGGCGTCAAAGCCGTATTCCTCTATACTGTCCTCCAGCATGGACAGACCGTCCTTTACAGGCATGTTGATGTCCACCACCACGATATCCGGGCTGGTTTCCCGGATTTTTTCCAGGCCTTCCAGGCCGTCCACGGCCTCTCCCACCACCACGCAGTCCGCGTCCTGCCAGTTTACCATGAACAGCAGGCCCTTTCGTATGATATCCTCGTCCTCTACAATCAGGACCTTATACATATGTATCCTCCTCCATATCCGCGGGAAGGGTGATGCTCACCCGCGTGCCGGTTCCGGGGGAGCTCTCAATGGTCAGGCCGTAGGCAGGACCGTAGAGAAGCCGAACCACCCGGTGTGAATTGTATAAACCGATATGCTCCCTGTAAATGTCCTCCTGCTCCAGGGCTTCCCGCAGTTCCTTTAGTTTTTCCTGGCTGATGCCGCTGCCATTGTCCTCCACGCACAGCACCAGTGCGCTGTCCCTTTGGCGTGCCGTGATGGTGACGGATATGCAGCGGGCATCCTTCATCCCGTGGACAAGGGAATTCTCCACCACCGGCTGCAGCAGCAGCTTGGGTATCCTTAAGTCCATCAGCTCCTCGGGAATGTCAATGTGGTAATTCAGCCTGCGGTTATACCGCATCTTCTGAAGCAGGAGGTAGTCGTTGATGTATTCGATGTCGGTCTGCAGGGGCACGATGGTGCTGCCGTAATACACGCTGTAGCGCATCAGGTTGGCAAAGGCCATGACCATCTCAGCTGCTTTCTGGGAGTCAATGGCAATCTCATAGCGGAGGGTTTCCAGCACGTTGAAGATGAAATGGGGATTAAACTGTTCCTCCAGCTGCCTGATTTCCATGGTGCGCTTGCGCTCTGCCAGCTCGCTGTTGTGAAGCATCAGCTCCTCGCGCTGGATGACCATGTTGCGGAACGCATCGTTGAGCATCTGGAATTCGTCAAATACCTGGCTCTTTAAGCGGTAGTCCATATTTCCCCGGCCCATTTCCCCAACCGAGGCCTGGAGCTCGTCAATGGCCTGCAGGTTCTTTTTGGTGATGCGCAGGGTCAGGGGCGGAATCATAATAACCATCAGGATTCCGGCCAGTCCAAGGAACAGGACGCCGTAGGTCACAAGGCTGCGCTGGAATTCCATGGATACCAGGGTATACAGAATCAGGGAGCTTTCAGGAAGCGATTCCTTATGTATGTGGTAGCGCTTGTTGTTGACCTTGACGATGTTGCCCTTCTGCCAGTCCATCCGGTATTTGCCGGCAGGATATTTTTCCATGGGGTCTGCATTCTGTCTTCCCACTGCAAAAATCAGGTTGTCATACCGGTCCGTGATGACCACATCGTCCAGGGGGTATTCCCGCACTGCCTCGTAAATCTGTTCATCCATCAGGTCGAAGAACAGATATCCGCAGATTCCGTCTGCATCTGCAATAGAGCGGGCCAGAAGCAAGTCCCCGGCCTGTCCGTGGGCAAAATTCAGTCGGCTGGGCATGGTATGGGTCATGGAAGGCTCTTCCTGCATTTTTTCCGTCAGGCTCCTGTAGACGGCGCTGCCCAGGAATATATCCCGGTTTCCCTCAAAAAGGCTGGAGCTTACCATGCGCCCCTCCGTATCTGTGAGGGCAAAGGTACACCGTATGGGCTGGGACGTGGTAAAGCCGTAGAGCAGCCGGTTGACCTGGGTGGCTGTATCTGCATTTTCCTGTTTCAGGGCATCCAGAAAACGGTAATCCGTGGAAAAGTGTTCCAGACCTTCCTTATAGGCGGTTACCTGTGTGTCCAGGATGGACGCCAGAAGGGCGTTGTTCCTCCGGTTGCTTCCCACGCTGATCCATTGGACATTGATGAACAGAAACAGCCCCATCAGCACAAAGAGAAGTGAGATGATGGAGATGGCATATTTAAAGAAAGAACGCTTGATGTAATCCCTGTACTGGTTACCTGCCATGGCGGGTACCTCCCGGAAGTAGTGAAGTACAGTGCCCTCCGGACACTGTACCTCCTATTATATCATAGTTGGAAATTAAATGCTGATGTCATTGCTGCCTGTGACTTTGAAGAACACCAGCAGCGATACGATGCTGGTCAGGGTCAGGATGGTGGAGTAGGCCGCGGCATTGCCGAAGTTGCTGCGGATGACCTCCGCATAGATGGCCACGGTCAGGGTCTGGGTCCTGCTGGTATACAGGATGATGGAGGAACTGAGCTCGCTGATTAAGGTAATCCAGCTCATGATGGCGCCGGAGAGCACGCCGGACATCATCATGGGCACTGTCACCTTTACAAAGGATTTTGTCTCAGTGCACCCCAGGCTGATGGCTGCCTCCTCCACGCTGGGACTGATTTGTCCGATGATGGCGGTGCTGGAGCGTATGGTGTATGGCATACGCCGTATGGACAGGGAAATGACGATGATGACCGCAGTGCCGCTGAGCAGCAGGGGCCTGCTGTTAAAAGCGTACAGGAAGGAGATACCCAGGACAGAGCCGGGTATAATGTAGGGAAACATGGTCACAGTGTCCAGGATGCCTGTGAGGAAGGATCTTTTCCTGACCGTCAGGTAGGAGATGAGGATACCGAACACCACCACAATGGCAATGGCGCATATTCCGAACAGGTAGGTGTTGAAGATGGCGGTGTTGTTGTTCTTGGAGAACAGGGTGTTCCTGTAGTTTTCCAGGGAAAAGCCGCCTGTGTAGACCGTTCCTCCGCCGGTTGCCAGAAAGGAGGTGAAGATGACCGTAATCTGGGGCAGGATGGCAATGAGCACCACTGCGTACACGAACAGGTGGGACAGGATGTTGCGGGTGCCGGTGCATTTTTCCGCCACCATGGGCTTTAAGGCGGTCATGGAATAGGTAAAGCGGCTGCCCAGATAGCGCTGGAGGAAAAAGAGCACCAGGGTGATGCCGATGACAATGACGCAGAGGGCTGCGGCAAAATGGTCGTCCGTGCTGACCTCGCCCATGAACTGGCTGTAAATCAGCACCGGGAAGGTCTTATAGCCCTCGCCTATGAGCATGGGAGTACCGAAGTCAGAGAACACGCGCATGAACACCAGCAGGGAGCTGGCCAGCATGGTGGGCATTACCAGGGGGACGATGATTTGCATGACCCGCTGGAAGGCCGTACAGCCAAGGCTTTCAGCTGCCTCGTTCAGGGAATTGTCCAGATTCTTCAGGGCCCCGGATATGTACATGTACACCAGAGGGAAGGACTGGAGGGAGAATACCAGCACAATGCCTGCAAAACCGTAGATGCCTCCCAGCTTTACATGAAAAAGACTGTTGAGTATCTTGGTAAAGAAGCCGTTGCGCCCTAACAGCTGAATCCAGGCATAGGCGCCGATGAAGGGCGGGGACAGGTAGGAGATGACAATCAGGATGTTCAGGTATTTGCTTCCCTTAATCTGCACGCTCCTTAATACGTAGGCCATGGCCAGCCCAAGAAAGGCAGCCACCAGGGTGGAAACAATGGTGACCTTGAAGCTGTTCACCAGGGTGCTCCAGTAGTATTTTCTTGCGAAAAATTTGGTAAAATAGGCGAAACTTAAATGTCCGTCCTCAGAGAGAACGCTTTTATAGAGCACCAGCACCAGGGGATAGACCACGAAGAGAAGGAACAGGGCCAGGATTCCCAGTGCCATTGCAACCCAGATATTTAGTTTTTTCTCTCCTGCATATCTCATGAATGGTCCCTCCTGACAATAAGGCTTTGACTGCCGTCCTCGGTGAATACGTTGATTTTATGGGGCTGCACGCCCAGGCGGATGGGTGTGTGGTCCGGTATGATATCCCAGATATCGGAGTTCTGTATGACTTCCATTTCCCTGCCGTCCTCTGTCTCCACAAAGTAATGGGTGGTAATGCCCAGAAATACACTGCTTTGTACGATGGCAGGTATGCCCTGGCTGCCGTCCCGGCTGATAATGAATTCCTCAGGCCGGATGGATACCTTCACTGCCTGGCCGTCCCTGGCGCTGTCATCCAGATTCTCCATGGCAACGCTGTAATCCCCGATGTGAAGCAGTGTCCTTCCGTCCCTTGCCTCGATGCGTCCGTCCATGATGTTGGAGAGGCCGATGAAGGTGGACACAAAGATGTTGGAGGGGCGCTGGTACACATTCTTGGGAGTGTCAATCTGCTGGATGACACCGCCGTTCATGACCGCGATGCGGTCCGATACAGCCAGGGCCTCCTCCTGGTCATGGGTTACATATATGGTGGTGATGCCCACCTGCTGCTGGATGCGCTTGATGGCGTTCCTCATCTCCACCCTCAGTTTGGCGTCCAGGTTGGACAGGGGTTCGTCCATGAGCAGCACCTCCGGATGGATGACAATGGCCCTGGCCAGGGCCACGCGCTGCTGCTGGCCGCCGGAGAGCTTGGATGGCATACGCTTTTTCAGATGGTCAATCTTTACCACCTTCAGAATATCGTCCACCTGCGACTCAATCCGGTCCTGGGGCACCTTGCGGTTCTTCAGGCCAAAGGCCACATTGTCACGGACCGACATATGGGGGAAGATGGCGTAGTTCTGGAATACCATGCCCATGTTCCTCTTGTTGGTGGGGATGTTGTTGATGACCTTGCCGTCAATCTTGATTTCACCGCCCTCAATGGAATTGAATCCTATAATCATGCGCAGCAGGGTGGTTTTGCCGCACCCGGAAGGCCCTAAGAGGGTGAAGAATTCACCGGGCCGCACGTCTAAGGACAGACCGTTTATGATGGTATCCTTTCCGAACCGTTTGATTACATTTTCTATGCTGATAGCTACACTCATTGTCTGTAACCCTCCTTGTTATGAGTATTTGGCGCCTGTGCTTCAGGCGTTTAAAAAGGACTGCCTAATCTGACCGTTTCGAGCCGCCAAGAGGTGAAGTGCGGTGACAGGATGATGTGGTCAGCATAAGGGGCAGTCCTTTGGGGGCATGTTTATGCCTGTTTTGCGTGTTCTGTCAGATGAGCGGAGCAGCCGGTCAGTCCATGGAAGTCTCCATATGCTCGCTGAAGAGGTTGGTGATTTCCGTCTTGTGCTCAGCAACCCAGCCCTCGTCGTAGTTATCAAACAGCTTGATTTCAGACTGTGGCGTCATATAGTCAGCCAGCTTGGCATCCTTTCTGAGGGGCCTTACTGTCAGGTTGGAGCCCACTGCGTTCTGAATCTTCTCTGAGAGCATGTAATCCACAAATTTCTTTGCATTCTCAGGATGCTTGCAGTCCTTTAAAATCTGTACGGACTCGCCGGGGAATATGGCTCCCTCTTTGGGGAATACAACCTCAACCGCAGCGCCTTCCTTTACATAGTTGGCAGCCGGGTCTTCCCAGGTCAGGCCCACCACATACTCGCCTTCCGCAACACCCTTATACACCTGGCTGGAGCTGTTGGCCATCTTGCCGTCCAGATTTGCGATGAACTGGTCCACGTAAGCCCAGGCTTCGTCGGATAACGGGTCGCCGTCCTTGCCCATACCGTAGAGCATGGCCAGCAGGGACTGGAATGCGGAACTGGAGTTTACAGGGTCGCCAAAGGCAATCTTGCCCTTTAGCTCCGGATTAAGTAAATCCGCAAAACCGTCAATCTGCATGTCGCCCTTTAAGTCCTTGTTGACAATCATGACCGTCGGGTCTGCAAAGGCAGGGGTGAAATAGCCGGTGGTATTGCGGAATGCTTCCAGCATGTTCCCGTCCTCAGAGGACACATACTCCATGAATAGTTCCTTGGAGGAGGAGAGCATGGTCTGGTCAGCCACCCAGAAGATGTCACCCAGGGGATTATCCTTTTCAGACTGAGCCCTCTTAAGCAGCTCGCCGGTACCGGCCACCACCACCTCCACCTTAATTCCCGTATCCTTCTCAAACTCAGGAATCACAGCATTGTTCAGGGCCTCGCTTCTGGCTGTATAGACTACCAGTACTGGTTCCTCATCTCCGGCAGCAGCATCCTTAGCCGCCTCTGTCTTATCAGTACCGGCATCGGCTGCCTCTGTCTTGGCTGCCCCGGTTTCTGCGGGCTGCTGGGGAGCGCTGGTTTTTGATGCGCCTCCGGAACAGCCTGTGGCCGCCAGGGCTGCTGCCATGATGACTGCGGTTGCTTTTTGAAATTTCCTCATATGAACATTCCTCCCTTAAACATATTTTTTTGCTTCACCACATTTTTCATAACTTAATTTTAGCATCCGCAGGGAGAAAGTAAATCCGACAATCCCACAAAAAGGTGGAAAATAAACAACAGACGGACTGAAATGATTGAAAATTTCCTGTCCGTCTGCTGATATAGCTGAATGTTTACTTGTTTTTCTTGCCGTCCTTGCCTTTTTTACCCTCTTTGTTCTCCTTGGAAGCTTTTTTATCCCCCTTTTTGGACTTGCCGGACTTCTTGGGCTTATCGCCTTTGGAAGCTTCGGATTTCTTGGATTTGGAGGCTGCATCCTTTTCTTCGGAGGCTGTCCCGGCAGCGGGACCATCCTGGATGACATCCTCCTGAACCTGGGGCCGTCCCTCAGGGACATACTCAATGATATCGCTGATGCAGCAGTCCAGAATGGTACAGAGCGTGTCCAGGGTATGGGTGGAAACATGCATATTCTTTTTCAGCCGCCCTATCTGTCCGGCGCTGAAGTTATAATGTTTAATCAGCCGGTACTGAGTCATGCCCTTGGCTTCCATGGTTGCCCACAGCCGTTCATAGCGTATCATATCTTCTCCCTTCGTTATGAGCACTTAGTGACCGTCCTTTGGTCGCTTACGTGCGATACATGTCACTGGCACTTAGCGAGGTTTTGTCGAGCTTAGTGCAGTGGCCCGTTATGAGCACTTAGTGACCGTCCTTTGGTCACTTACGTGCGATACATGTCACTGGCACTTAGCGAGGTCATATCGAGCTTAGTGCAGTGGCCCTTCACTGGCTATTATCAATAAATGGATTATACCATGAAACCGGCGCAAATACAAGGATGATTGGCAGAAATGGGAATAAAAGAGAGAAAAATGGGAATAGTAGGAATGACCGTATGTCACACTGTTTTCATATATGATTAGGAGGAGAATCCATGAGTGATTTTAAGACCAGCGAGACAGCTAAAAATCTTATGAGAGCCTTTGCAGGCGAGAGCCAGGCCAGGAACCGCTACACCTTTGCGGCGGGGCTGGCAAAGGAGCAGAAGATGCCCATGGTGGAGGCTGTATTCCGCTACACGGCAGACCAGGAAAAGGAGCACGCAGAGATATTTTACGACTATCTGAAGCCGCTGGATAAGGAAACCATATTCATAGACGGAGGTTATCCGGTGGATTTGGAGAAGAATACCCTGGCCCAGCTCAATGCGGCGTCCCACAATGAATACGAGGAGCATGACGTGGTATACAAGTCCTTCGGGGACATCGCGGAAAAGGAAGGATTTTCCCAGATTGCGGCCACCTTCCGCATGATTGCAGAGATTGAGAAAACCCATGGAGAGCGTTTCCAGTATCTGGCCGATTTGCTGGGAGCCGGGAACCTGTACGTATGCCAGCAGAGGGAGACATGGATTTGCACCAACTGCGGATATATATATGAAGGGGAGGAACCCCCCCAGTATTGTCCGGTGTGCCGCCACGACCAGGGCTATTTTGCCCGCAGGGAGCTGGCTCCATGGTATTTGCACAAGAATAATCAGGCAAAGTAGCTGCGCAGGCAAAATAAGATTTTACAAAGAGGGTGAGAGGGTGGTATAATGTCCACGCAGGCAAAGCCCGCGGCCCTGATGGATTAAAGTCCGGTCAGGGCCTGCTGCGCCCTTTGAAAATGAGACAAAAACCTGATAATCACCTGATGAAGGAGAACAGATAAATGCCAAAACAAATTCAAGCAGTCATATTTGACCAGGACGGACTTATGTTTGATACGGAGAGTCTGGCCGCCACATCCTGGTTTGAAGTAGGGCCGAAATACGGTATCCATGTGGACAGCAATTTCCTCCGGGACATCCGGGGATGCAAGCCGGACAAGGTAAAACAGGTCTGCACCCGGCAGTTCGGTGAAGATGCCATGAAGGACTATGACCGGTTCCGGGAAGAAAAGCGTCAGTATTCCTACCGCTGGATTGCCCAGCACGGGGTTCCGGTAAAAAAGGGCCTTAAGGAACTGCTCATATATCTGAAATCACACAATATAAAGACAGCCGTGGCAACGGCCAGCAGTGAAGGCTGGACCCAGGGCAATGTTAAGGGTGCCGGAGTGGAGGATTATTTTGATGATTACATATACGGGGACATGGTAAAGGAAGCAAAACCAAACCCCGCCATTTTTCTGCTGGCAGCCCGGCGCCTGGGAGTGGAGCCTGGGTCATGCGTTGTCCTGGAAGACAGCTTTAACGGAATCAAGGCAGCGGCGGCAGGCGGTTTTAATCCTGTGATGGTACCTGACCAGGACCAGCCGGACGAAGAAATCAGGAAGCTGCTGACCGCCTGCTGCGACAGCCTTACGGATGTAATCGGTCTCTTTGAGACCGGAAGGCTTATATTGAAGCAGCCATAGGAGCCTATTAAAGAAGAGGCCGTTAAATAAAGGAATGAACCATATGTGGAAAGAAGCCGCTGCCCTGACCGCGGCGGCAGGCGCTGCCTGTCTGCTGCGGTCAGAGTACGAAAAAAAGCATTTTTCAGTGGAAGTAACAGAAATTATTTCCGGCAAACTGGACAGGGACAGGACCCTGGTATTCCTGTCCGACCTTCACAACAACGAGTTTGGCCGGGACAACGGGGAGCTGGTGGCAGCCATCCGCCGTCTGAATCCGGATGCAGTGTTATCCGGCGGAGACATGATGGTCTGCAAGGGAAAGAGGGACATAAAGGTTCCGCTGAAGCTGTTCCGCCAGCTGGCTGCCAGCTATCCGGTGTACTGCGGCAACGGAAACCATGAGAACCGTATGGTATGGGAGCGCGGTTTATACGGTGACCTGTATGAGGAATACAGGGATGCCATGACTGCCATGGGGGTTCATTACCTGGAGGACAGCTGGTCCATGCTGGGAAGGGACATCCGGATTGCGGGCCTGGACCTGGCGCCCTGCTTTTACCGGAAGGCCCTGTACCAGAAGGTGCCGTCTATGCCGGAGGGCTATATGGAACGGAAACTGGGCAGAGGTCCCTCTGCCTGTAAGAAGGAGCCTTTTACCATCCTTCTGGCCCATTCCCCCCTGTATTTTGATTCATATGCCCGGTGGGGAGCGGACCTGACCCTGGCGGGACATTTTCATGGAGGAACCATCCGTATACCGGGACTGGGGGGAGTGATGACGCCCCAGTACCAGTTCTTTCTTCCCTGGTGCGCCGGGGATTTTGAACGGGACGGAAAACGGATGATTGTCAGCCGGGGACTGGGGACCCACTCCATCAACATCCGGTTCAACAACAGGCCCCAGCTGGCATTAATCCGCCTGAAACGGGCGTGACAGACTGAATATCGCGGACAGGTGAAAGAATGGAAACCATATCCTATAAGCTGGAGCATTTTGAAGGCCCTCTGGACCTGCTGCTCCATCTCATTGAAAAAAATAAGATTAACATATATGATATTCCCATTGTGGAAATCACGGCCCAGTACCTGGATTATGTGCGCCACATGGAACGGGAGGACTTAAACATTGTCAGCGAGTTCCTGGTAATGGCAGCCACCCTGCTTGACATTAAGGCCAGGATGCTCCTTCCGAAGGAAGTGGATGAGGAAGGGGAGGAGATTGACCTAAGGGCTGAGCTGGTCATGCGCCTGCTGGAATATAAGAAATATAAGCTGATGGCCGACGAGCTGGCCGACCGGGAGGACGGGGCCTTAAAGCATCTCTACAAGCCCTCCACCCTGCCGCCTGAGGTGGCGAAATACGAGCCGCCCGTGGATTTAGACAAGCTTTTGGACGGACTTACCCTGGCAAAGCTTCAGAGAATCTTTGAACAGGTTATGAAGCGCAAGGAGGACAAGATTGACCCTATCCGAAGCAATTTCGGAACCATACGCAGGGAGCCTGTAAGCCTGGAACAGAAGATAGGGAATGTACTGACCTACGCCAGGAGAAAGCGCAGATTCAGCTTCAGGGAGCTTCTGGAGGGACAATCGGACAAGCTGGAGGTGGTGGTCACCTTTCTGGCCGTGCTGGAGCTGATGAAGATAGGAAAGATTCACCTGAGCCAGGAGGAGACCTTTGGGGACATGGACATAGAGACGCTGGAGCAGGAAGGCGAGGAAGAGGAGCTGGATTTGACACAGCTGGGTGATTTTGAAGGATGATGGATGGAATCGTATGAGCAATCAAGACAGAATAGAAGCCCTGGAGGCCGGGGCCGGCGTGGTCGAAACCCGCACCGGAAAGCTGGCCGGAAGTGAGAAAAGAGAATCAAAGGAGCCGGAGGGACAGATGGAGCTTGCCTTTCCTCCCACAGAGGACGAAAAGGAGCAGGAGGCTGTCATAGAAGCAGTGCTCTTTACCATGGGAAGGTCGGTGGAGCTGCGCCAGCTGGCGGCAGCCATCGGGCAGCCGGAGGAGGTGGCCAGGAAGGCGGTGGAACGTCTGACAAAGCGGTACCGGTCAGCCAGAAGCGGCATGGAGATAACCCAGCTGGAGGACAGCTACCAGATGTGCACCAAGGCAGCCTACTACGAAAACCTGATACGGGTGGCCTCCGCCCCCAGGAAGCAGGTGCTGACAGAGGTGGTGCTGGAAACCTTGTCCATCATTGCCTACAAGCAGCCGGTGACCAAGATGGAGATTGAGAAGATACGAGGCGTCAAATCCGACCATGCGGTGAACCGTCTGGTGGAGTATAACCTGGTCTACGAGGTGGGCCGCCTGGATGCGCCCGGCCGTCCCGCCCTTTTTGCCACCACAGAGGAATTCCTGCGCAGATTCGGCGTTGGCTCTGTCCAGGATTTGCCGGACCTGGGTCCTGAACAGGAGGCGGAAATCAAGGCAGAGGTGGAAGAGGAGCTGCAGCTTAAGCTGGAGGAACTGCCGGCTGAGGCTGCGGAGGAAACCGCGGGTGAAGATGGGGAACCGGAGGCCTGACGCCTGTGTTTGTACACGGGGGAGATTCCCAAAGCCGTACATGAGGAATATACTAAAATAAAAAGAAAAAGTTGATATCATGCTTGGAAGTCTGATTTTAGTATTTGCCCTCTGTACAGATACCTTTGTGGCCAGCCTGGCCTATGGAGCCAACCGGGTCCATGTGGGCTGGGGAAAGGTGGCTCTGTTAAATGGTATATGCAGCGGTTGTCTGGGCCTGGCCCTGGGTCTGGGCAGCGTTATAAGCGCTGTCCTTCCGGGGGATGTGACCAGAATCATCTGCTTTGTAAGCCTGTTCCTGCTGGGATTCATCAAGTTCCTGGACTACAGCATTAAGGCCTATATTAACCGCCATTGCTGTATCCGCCGGAATTTAAGCTTTTCCCTGTCAGGGCTAAAGGTTATAGTCAATATTTACGGGGACCCCATGGCAGCGGATGTGGACGGTTCCCAGTCCCTGGGATGGAAGGAAACCGTATTCCTGGCCCTGGCCATGTCCATAGACAGCCTGGTGGCCGGAACCATGGCGGCCCTGCTGGATATTCCCGTGGCAGCCACCCTGGTGCTGTCCTTTGCCGTGGGAGTGTGTATGATGTACGGCGGCCTGTGGCTGGGCCGCAAGGTGGCCTCCCGTTTCCGGTGCGACCTGTCCTGGATCAGCGGCGTTCTGCTGATGGTCCTGGCTCTGATGAAGGTCCTTCATTGACGGGCAGGGGATTGCACAATGGCATCGGGGAGCATGCAGGGAGCCGTGTCAGATGGTATCCTGCGCCCTGTTTATTTCCGGTTTATGGAAGCTCCTCCATACATTCCCCGGAGCAGGAAGCAGAAAAACTGTGTCGAAATGTAAAATAAAAGTAAAGAAACATGAAAAAAGCAGTCCGGGCAGCGAATTGGAATTCCAATACGCCGGTCCAGGGCTGCTTTTGGCTGCTGCTTTGCCTATATATCCTTTGCCTTGGCTGACAAACCTTCCATGTAGGCTTCTGCCTTTGATTTATCCAGAGGGTCCAATTTATCATACAGGTCCATAATCCGTCTCTGCTGTTCGTTCAGGGTAACCTGTATGCCATCGGTGCTGTAGAACTGGGCCATGGTTATTCCCATGACTTCGCAGATGCGCCGTATGGTCGGTATACTGGGAACCGTGGTACGTCTGAACAGGTTGCCTATATTATTAGGGGAAGTATCCATCTCCAGTGCCAGGCGGTAATGACTCCATCCCCGCTCTCTGCAAAGTTCTTCTATGCGCTCCAGCTCATAACTCATCATGCTTTTCACCACCATTGTCTATTATCTACAAAATCTTTTGTATTATTGTATCCCAGAGGTGAAAAAAACATTAGGCTGAAATGTAGTAGTGGGGGAATTCACTATATAATGCATAAATACACGTACAATGCATTGCTATACCAGATGCCCGTCATCCCCGTATCCCAGAAGGTCGTTGGGGGTGATATGGAAATAGTCGCAGAGTATCTTAAGCTCAATGTCCGTTACAAGACGTTTGCCCTTTTCAATCCTTAAAATAGTCAGTTCGCTGAAATAATAGCCCTGCACCTGAAGCTGGGCAGCCATTTCCTTCTGGGATAGTTTTTTGCCCTTGCGCAGCTTGAAGATTTGTTCGCCAATCAGGTTTCTCTGTGGCTGGGAATTGTAGGAGATTTTCATAAATGTCCCTCTGTTCAGTGTAATACTTCTAAAAGTGAAGTTCCTATATGATTGTAATGAATATGAATATATCAAAGTTTCTAATAAAGAAGGAATAAAAAATAAAGTAGAAAATTCCATAGGATTATGATAGACTTGTAAAAGTATGAAAGAGACAGGAGAGAATTATGCAGAGAATCGCGAAATTTCATAAAGTTAGTTTTGAACAGTTTAAGGCCGATTGGTCCGATACCTTCCCGGATACGCCGGAGGAAGAGATAATACATATTTATGAAGGAATCCGGCTCCCGGCCAGGGCCACATCCGGTTCTGCCGGATATGATTTCTTCACGCCGGTTCCCCTTACCCTGGCTCCGGGCGAAAGCATGAAAGTCCCCACAGGCGTCAGGGCTGAGATTGACACTGGATGGGTGCTTCAGATTTTTCCGCGCAGCAGCCTGGGATTCAAGTTCAGGCTCCAGCTGAACAACACGGTGGGCATCATTGACAGCGACTATTTTTATTCGGACAATGAGGGCCATATGTTCATAAAGGTGACCAATGATTCCAGGGAGGGAAAGACTGTGGAACTGGGACAGGGCGCCGGCTTTGCACAGGGAATCTTCATCCCCTACGGCATTACTGTGGATGATGAGTGCAGTGATGTGCGCAACGGCGGTTTTGGAAGTACGGATGCAAGGTAGGTAGAAATATATGGGAAGTCGCGGACAGAGGTCACACAGCAGCGGGCAAAGGCCCCGGACAAAGGGGCAGTACCCGGGATACGCAGGAGGAAAGCCGGTTTCCAGTGCCAGGCGCAGGCGCCGCAGAAGAAACCGGATGATTAAGGCGGTCATAGCATGGGCAGTCTGCCTCCTGCTTGTGGGGCTGGTTGCAGTGGGAACATTCCGGCTGGTGGCCCACATAACCACCTCAAAGAAACGCCAGTTCCGTGCAGAGGGCATTGAGAAGCTGGAGGCAGGGGACTATGCAGGGGCCATCGGCTCCTTTGAAACAGCCCTTGAAAAGTCCGGCAAGGGAGCAGAGGATTTCAACCGGGATGTACTCTTATACAGGGCGGACGCAGAGTTCCTGTTAAAGGACTATAATGCGGCCATCCATACCTATGACCTTTTGCTGGAAATGAAGCCGGACACGCCGGAGTACATGTACAGGCAGAGCAGCTGTTATGCACAGCTGGGAGATACGGATAATGCCATTAAGCGCTACCGGGAGGCGGAGGAAAAGGATAAGAAGGACAAACCCGCGCCCGGCAGGCAGGAGGCCCTGCTGGCGGCAGGCAGCGCCTGTGTGGATGCCAGGGAGTACGATAAGGCCATGGCGCTTTATGAGGATGCAATTAAGGGTGGGATGGAACATGGTGAAATCTATAATCAAATGGGTATATGCCAGATGGCTGCAAAGGATTACCAGAGTGCTTATGATTCATTTGACAAAGGGTACCAGGTAGCTGCCGCGGCCCAGGCTGCTGCTCTCCAGGAAAAAGACCGGGAAGCAGATAAAGAGGCGGATAAAAAGGATAAGAAGGAAGCTGACGCCGGGGAAAGCGGAGACGTTTCGCCGGCTGGCGGGACCGGAGCGGACAGCTACAGGGAACTTTTAAAGGAGCTTTCGTATAACAGGGCCGCTGCCTGCGAACACTTACAGCAGTACGATAAAGCGCTGGCGCTGTTTGAGGACTTTGTGAAGGAGTTTGGCTCTGACGAAGCCGCGGAGCATGAGATTGCATTTTTGAAGACGAGGTAGGAATGGCTGATTTAATTGATTTAAGTGAACTGCAGGAGAGGGTGATACTGGTGGCTGTGAGCACGGCTGAGGAGGAGGACACACCCGCCTCCCTGGATGAGCTGGAGGAGCTGGTCTCCACAGCCGGGGCCGTGACCGTGGCAAGAATCATCCAGAACCGGGAAAAGGTCCATCCGGGCACTTACCTGGGCAAGGGCAAGATAGATGAGGTAAGGGAGCTGCTGTGGGATACCCGGGCCACAGGTGTTGTCTGTGACGATGAATTGTCACCGGCCCAGCTCAGGAACCTGGAGGATGCCCTGGATACCAAGGTCATGGACAGAACCATGGTCATACTGGATATCTTTGCTTCGCGGGCCAACACAAGGGAGGGCAAGATTCAGGTGGAGCTGGCCCAGTTAAAATACAGGGCTGTGCGTCTGGTGGGCATGCGCAATTCCCTGTCGCGTCTGGGAGGCGGCATAGGCACCAGGGGACCGGGAGAGAAGAAGCTGGAGACGGACCGCAGGCTCATCCACCAGAGAATCGGGCAGCTTAAGGAGGAACTGGCGGATGTGAAGCGCCACCGGGAGGTGACCAGGCAGCAGAGGGAGAAGGATTTTGCCCTTTCCGCCGCCATCGTGGGCTATACCAACGCCGGCAAGTCCACACTGCTCAACCGTCTGACCGGGGCGGGAATCCTGGCTGAGGATAAGCTTTTTGCCACCCTGGACCCTACCACCAGAAGCTATACCCTGGAGGACGGTCAGCAGATACTGCTTACGGACACCGTGGGCTTTATCCGCAAGCTTCCCCATCATCTCATAGAGGCGTTCAAGAGTACATTGGAGGAGGCGCGCTACAGCGATATTGTTCTCCATGTGGTGGATTGTTCCAATCCCCAGATGGATATGCAGATGCATGTGGTGAAGGAAACGCTGAAGGAGCTGGAGATTGTGGATAAGACCATTGTCACCGTGTTCAACAAGGTGGACCGGTTCCGTGAACTGGAGGCCAAGGAGGACAGCGGCATCATGCAGATTCCCAGGGATTTCTCATCGGACTACCAGGTGCGTATTTCGGCTAAGACCGGGGAGGGACTGGAAGAACTGCAGAAGGTGCTCCAGGCCATTATCCGCAGCAGGCGGATTCTGTTAGAGAAGGTATTTCCATACAGCCAGGCCGGGCGCATCCAGACCATCCGCAAATACGGCCAGCTTCTGGAGGAGGAGTACCAGGAGGACGGAATCGCAGTCAGGGCATATGTGCCGGCAGAGCTTTTCGGCAGGCTTTTTTCCGACTGATTTAAAGGAAACTGATATAAAATGCCCCCTGTCCGAAAAACCACGCAGGTATGCGCCTTTGCGGGGATTTGGGAAAAAGAGTTATAAGTACAGTTAATAAGACACAATATCTAGGATAATATAAAATGTTATTCATAGATATTGTGTTTTGTATTTCCATCTGCTATAATGGGTGCGTAGCTCGCTCCGAAGGGAGCGGGCCCTACGTTTCCACAGCCATGAAACAGCTGTGTCATTCCGGGCCCAAAAGACGCGGAATAAGGGTTGAAATAAAGTGCACGTGGGTTGAAAGGAGCAAGTGGTATGATTCAGGTAGTTAAAAGGGATGGGGAAGTTGCCGAGTTTAGTCTGAATAAGATAACAGAGGCCATCAAGAAGGCATTCAGGGCAACATCCAAAGATTACAACAATGAGATTCTGGAGTTATTATCCTTAAGGGTGACTGCGGATTTTCAGAATAAGATGAAGGATGGCAGGATTTCCGTAGAAGAAATCCAGGACAGCGTGGAGCATGTCCTTGAACAGACCGGATATACAGATGTGGCCAAGGCCTACATTTTATATAGGAAACAGAGAGAAAAGATACGGAATATGAACAGCACGATTCTGGATTACAAGGACGTGGTGAACAGTTATGTGAAGGTGGAGGACTGGCGTGTAAAGGAAAACTCCACGGTCACCTACTCCGTGGGAGGACTGATTCTCAGCAACTCCGGCGCCGTGACAGCCAACTACTGGCTCAGCGAGATTTACGACCAGGAGATAGCGGAGGCCCACCGCAATGCGGATATCCACATCCACGACCTGTCCATGCTCACCGGATACTGCGCAGGCTGGTCCTTAAAGCAGCTCCTGATGGAAGGACTGGGAGGCATTACGGGAAAGATTACCTCCTCACCGGCAAAGCACCTGTCCGTGCTCTGCAACCAGATGGTCAACTTCCTGGGAATCATGCAGAACGAATGGGCCGGGGCCCAGGCATTTTCATCCTTTGATACATACCTTGCTCCCTTTGTAAAAGCAGATAATTTAAGCTACCCCGAGGTAAAGAAGTGCATTGAGTCCTTTATCTACGGAGTGAACACCCCCAGCCGCTGGGGCACCCAGGCTCCCTTCTCCAACATCACCCTGGACTGGACGGTTCCGGACGACATGGCAGAGATGAATGCCATTGTGGGCGGCAGGGAGATGGACTTTAAGTATAAAGACTGCAAGAAGGAGATGGACCTGATTAACAAGGCGTTCATTGAGACCATGATTGAAGGAGATGCCAATGGACGCGGATTCCAGTACCCCATTCCCACTTACTCCATTACCAATGATTTTGACTGGTCGGATACAGAGAACAACCGTCTTCTGTTTGAAATGACATCCAAGTACGGAACGCCTTACTTTTCCAACTACATCAACAGCGACATGCAGCCCAGCGATGTCCGCAGCATGTGCTGCCGTCTCCGCCTGGACCTCAGGGAGCTGCGCAAGAAAACAGGCGGATTCTTCGGCTCCGGCGAGAGCACCGGCTCCGTGGGCGTGGTGACCATCAATATGCCGAGAATTGCTTACCAGGCAAAGGACGAGGCGGATTTCTATGCAAAGCTGGACCACATGATGGACGTGTCTGCCCGTTCCTTAAAGACCAAACGCCAGGTTATAACAAAGCTTTTGAACCAGGGCCTGTATCCCTACACCAAGAGATATCTGGGCACCTTTGAAAATCATTTTTCCACCATCGGCCTTATCGGCATGAACGAGGCCGGCCTCAATGCCAGATGGGTGAAGCAGGACATGACCCACAGGGAATGCCAGGAGTTCACCAAGAAGGTGCTGAACCATATGAGGGAGCGCCTGTCGGATTACCAGGAGATGTACGGCGACCTTTACAACCTGGAGGCCACGCCTGCTGAGTCCACCACCTACCGTCTGGCCAAGCATGACAAGCAGCGCTATCCGGACATTATCACTGCAGGGGCGGAGGGGGATACGCCCTACTACACCAACAGCTCCCATCTTCCTGTGGATTATACGGAGGATGTATTTGACGCCCTGGATATCCAGGATGAGCTTCAGACGCTGTACACATCAGGAACCGTGTTCCACGCATTCCTGGGTGAGAAGATGCCTGACTGGAAGGCTGCGGCCAACCTGGTGCGCACGGTTGCTGAGAACTACAAGCTGCCTTACTATACCCTGTCGCCCACGTATTCCATCTGCAAGTGCCATGGATACCTGATTGGAGAACATTTCACCTGTCCAATCTGCGGGGAGAAGGCAGAGGTATACAGCCGCATTACAGGCTACTACCGTCCGGTCCAGAACTGGAACGAAGGCAAGACCCAGGAGTATAAGAACCGTACCAACTACAACATCGGCCAATCCCAGTTAAAGCACGGCGTGTCCAGAATCGCGGCAGACACCAGGGAGAGGACAGGCAGCGCACAGACAGAGGTTTCCCATCAGGGGAAGGAGAAGGCAGGCGCGTCAGCCCATCTGTATCTCTTTACCACCAAGACCTGTCCCAACTGCGTATCGGCAAAGGAGTTCCTAAAAGGACAGGATTACCAGATTATCGATGCGGAGGAGCGTCCTGACCTGGCGGAAAAGTTCGGTATTATGCAGGCTCCCACCCTGGTGATTGTCAGCGACGGCATTGTACAGAAGTTTGCCAATGCTTCCAACATACGCAGGTTTGTGGAACAGAATCAGACAAATACAGTAAAGGCATAAGGGCTGGAAGATGGATGCATTGTTTATGTTTATGGGTGCGCTGTGCCTGGCCGAGGGTGTATGCCTGTTTGCTGGAAAGGATTTCCTCATGTTTGTGGGTTCCACCAGGAAGGAGGACTACGACCTGGAAAAGATGTTCCGGGTGGAGAAATGGATATTCCTGGTGGATGCTGCCTGCAGCTTAGGGGTGGGCTTTAACCGGTTTCCTGATACAGTGGAATCCATTCTGCTGGTTGTGTTCGGAGCCACGCTGGCTGCCCATATCTATGTGTTTAAGAATAAAAAATTCCGGAGATAATGTTGCCGGGAATCATGCGGACCGCTGCTCTCAGTGAATGGGAGCAGCGGTTTTTTGCGGTTCAGGGACTTGAATTGGAAGATGTGCACAAAAGCATTGGGATAAAATGCCGGATTTAGATAAACATACACATCATCACTTGACAAAAAGCTGTATAGCTATATACTAGTAGTATAGCTGTATAGCTAATAACGTGAGTACATTGGAGGAGGAATCATGAAAACGTTAAAGGAGAAGCTGAGAGACAGGGAGAACCTGTCAGGGATGCATATTTGCCTGACAGAACCTTGCATCACTGAGATGTGCGCCGGTCTGGGGTATGATTTTCTGTGGATTGACACGGAGCACACAGCCATTGATTACCAGGTGCTGCTGTACCATCTGATGGGGGCGAAAGCAGGCGGCACCGATACCCTGGTGCGCATTCCATGGAATAACCAGGTACTGGCAAAGAGGGTGCTGGAGATGGGACCCACGGGAATCATCATCCCCATGGTCAACTCGGCCCAGGAACTGGACGCCGCCATGCAGGCCACCCTGTATCCGCCGTATGGAATACGGGGATTCGGCCCCCTGCGCGCAGTGCGGTACGGGCTGGACGATGCTGACTCGTTCATAGAGTCTTCCAGGCAGCAGCTGGTCCGGTGTGTCCAGATTGAGACAAGGACAGCCGTGAAAAATCTGAAGGAGATGGTCAGGAACCCGTATGTGGACTGCTTTATTCTGGGTCCCTGCGACCTGTCCGGTTCCATTGGGGAGCTGAACCGGGTATTTGAAGAGCATACCAGCAGCCTGATTGACGAGGCCGTGGCCATCATCAATGAGAGCGGGAAATCATCCGGCGTATCCACAGGAAGCAATGACCCGGATATCATACGCTACTGGCATGAAAAGGGCCTTAACGTCATATCAGCCGGTTCGGATTATGTACATATTATGGACGGGGCCCGAAGGGAATTAAACATGATGAGACAGATTCAGGAAAAGAGATAGGGAGGATAAACACTATGAGAAAACGCATGATTAGTATCGCATTAGTTCTTGCAATGACCGCAGGCCTGGCTGCATGCGGACAAAAAGCGCCTGAGAGCAAGAGTCCGTCCGAGACGGAGGCAAAGACAGAAGCAGCCTCCGGTGCATCTGCCCCTGAACAGGCTGCGCCGGAGGCGGGCGGGGATTTGCCGGAGGTAAAGCTGGTATTTTCCACACAGTCCAGCGGGGACGTGAATTATGTTAAGGCCATGCATATGATAGCGGATGAGATATCGGAAAAGACCAACGGCAAATTTACCATGGAAATCCATGAAAACGGAAGCCTGATGACCCAGGAGGGCGAGGTGGATGCCGTGGCAAGAGGAAGTCTGGATATGATGTTCAGTTCCCCGTTCCTGATTTCCGACCAGCTTCCATACCTGACCATGTTTACCGCGGCCTACATTTTCCAGAATGAGCAGCACATGCGGGCTGTCATGGATGGGGAGATTGGCCAAAAGGTAGCGGATGATGTGGCGGAAAAATTAAATGTGCGCTGGCTGTCAGCCCTGTACTGCGGAGCCCGCCATCTGGATATGAGGGACATTGGAAAGGAAATCACAAAGCCGGAAGATTTGAACGGAGTCAATTTAAGGATGCCCAATTCATCTGCATGGCTCTTCATGGGCAAGGCCCTGGGAGCAAATCCCACACCCATGGCTTATGCGGAGATATACCAGGGACTTCAGACCGGCGCCATTGACGGACAGGAGAACCCCCTGCCTACCACCATTGCGCAGAAATGGTATGAGGTGACCAGCCAGATTGTACTCACGGGCCATGTGATTGAGCCCATGTGCATTGCAATCAATGAGGAGAAGTGGCAGTCCCTTCCCCAGGAATACAGGGATATCATGACAGAGGCAGTGAGGACAGCCACTGCATGGTGCGATGAGGCAAACCTGAAACAGGAGCAGGAAGCCATTACGTTTCTGAAGGAACAGGGACTGACAGTCATTGAACCGGACCTGGACGCATTTATGGAGTATTCTGAGAATTATTATCTCAACGACAAGGACATGGTAAAAGATTGGGATATGGATTTATATCACCAGATTAAGGACCTGAAATATTAATGAGAGGTATTCTGAATGGACATATGGAAGAAATGCTTTCGGGCTGTCATGGATTTTATTGAGATTTATATGCCCATGTGCTGGTTTGTTCTGCTGTTTGTGGCGTTCATCCTGCAGATTATATCCAGATACATATTTAATAATCCCCTGGTATGGCCTTATGAACTGGCGCAGATTTCCTATGTATGGATAATTACCTTGGGATGCTGCTATGCCCAGCGCACAGATGACAATATTGTCTTTTCCGTGATTTACGAGCTTGTGGGAGAAAACACGAGGAGGCTGTTCCGGCTCCTTCAGGATATCCTGATAGTCGGCCTGCTGACCTACCTGGTCCCGCCGGCGCTGGAGTTTTACCGGTTTTATTTTACCAGGTACAGCACGGTATTCAAGGTCCCTCTGGGATTCGTATATCTGGGATTTTTCCTGTTTCAGATTATCACCATTGTCCGGTACTGCCGGGACCTGGCGGGCTGTGTTAAGGAATTTGGGAAAGGAGGGAAGGCGGTATGAGTCATGCCATGATGATTTCCCTTGGCCTGCTGGTTGTGTGTTTTGTTATCAGGATGCCCATTGCCATAGGAATGATTATATCCTCCACCCTTTACCTGGCTGTGAAAGGCATGGACCCCAGCGTGGTGGTGGAGATTTTTACCAGCAAGATGTATAACAATTTTATTCTGCTGGCTGTTCCGCTTTTTATCTTTGCGGCAAATATTATGAACTCCAGCAAGGTGACAGACAAGATTTTCGACTTTTCCAAGGTCCTGGTGGGACGATGGAAGGGCGGTCTGGGGCATGTGAACGTCATTGCATCCCTGATATTTTCAGGAATGACAGGTTCCGCTGTGGCCGATGCGTCGGGACTTGGAATCATGGAGATTGAGGCCATGCGCAAGGAGGGATACGACGATGGGTTCAGCGCAGCCATAACAGCCGGCTCCGCTGTAATCGGGCCCATCTTTCCTCCCAGCATTCCACTGGTCATATACGGGGTTATTGCAGGCGCTTCCATCGGCAACCTGTTCCTGGCGGGCATGGTGCCCGGAATCATACTGGCCCTGGCCCTGTGCATCTATGTCTGCTATATTGCCAATAAGAGAAACTATCCCAGCGGAAAGAGATATGCGGGAATGGAATTTGTCAGGATGACGGTGAGCGCTATTCCGGCCCTCCTTACCCCTGTCATCCTGCTGATGGGAATTTATACAGGCATCATGACCGCCACAGAGGCCGGGGCGGTGGCGGCTCTCTACGCCCTCATCATTTCCGTCTTTGCGTACCGTTCCATTACATTGCCGGAGTTTATGCAGGTATTAAAAAACACCGTCAGGTCCACGGGACAGATTGGCATCATGTTGGGCGCTGCCTATGTGTTTTCTTATGTGATTGCGGTGGAAAATCTTCCGTCCCTGGCAGGCAGCCTGATTCTGTCCTTTGCCACCACCAAGGTTTCTTTCCTTATTTTTGTCAACATCCTGCTGTTCATACTGGGAATGCTGCTGGATTCCGCTGTTTTGCAGCTGGTGCTGCTTCCCATTTTATGTCCGATTGCCCAGTCCTTTGGGATTGATATGGTTCATTTCGGCGTGGTGTTTACGCTGAATACCATGATTGGGCTCTGTACGCCGCCCTTTGGAATGCTTTTATTTATTGTGACGGGAATCAGCGGGGAGAAGATGAACACCATTATAAAAGAAATCATGCCCATGGTTTTTGTGATGGTCCTGGTGCTGATACTTGTAACATTTGTACCGGATGTCATTATGTGGCTGCCAAGGCTCTTTGGCCGATAAAATTCTTGTATCTTTTCAATTGTTGTATTAAGATAAACAGGAGGGGGATATGTAACAGGCAGGGTTTTAAGAATATTAAGATAGAGATGGGTAATGTATTATGGAAGAACTGGATTTCAAAGTTAAGAAGAAAAATTTATATGAGACAGTGGCTGACCGTATGGAAGACATGATACTGAGTAATTCGCTGCGGCAGGGGGAACGGCTGCCCAGTGAGCAGGAGCTGGCGTTGAAATTCGGAATCAGCCGCAATGTCATGAGAGAGTCCCTGAAGCTGCTTAAGGAAAGGCAGCTGATTGTACAGAAGAACGGGGAAGGGACTTTTATAGCAAAGCCTGAAAGCGGAAGCGTCACTGAGATTCTCAACCGTATGCTGCGTCTGGATGATATCGGATATATGGATGTGTATGAGATGCGTAAGCTGCTGGAGCCTTACGCCAGCAGGGTTGTGGCTGAAAAAAAGGACGCATTGGATTTTGAACAGCTGGAACAGTATGTGCAGGGAATGATTGAAAGTAAGGATGTCTGGGATAAACGCATTGATTATGATATCCAGTTCCATATCTGCATCGCAGAGGCAACCGGGAATCCGCTGCTGATTTGTTTTATTAAATCCATGGTAAGCCTGTGGAAAACAATCCTGCTCAGAGGGATTGTGACACAGCAGGAGGGCCATCAGGATGGGATTGAATTCCACAAGCGAATCATTGAGTGCCTGAAAAAAGGAGACCCGGATGAGGCTGAGGCAATTATGAAGGCCCATATTGAGAAGTCCGCCAAGATGTGCTGGGTGGAGGATGCGCAGTAAAAAAGTTGTCAGTTATGAAATGCAATAAGGACAGTCCCGCGGGGGTTAGAAACCGGGGGGACTGTCCTTTTTCTCATCTGGGACATCCAGGCCTCTGGGACACTCAGGCCTCTGGGATATTCAGGCCTCTTCTTCTTGGATGCTTTTCCGGAGCTTATCCACTGCGGCCCGGAAGTCCCCGTTATCCAGAAACTGCTTATAGTACGCATCCTCCAGCAGGCTCTTAAGGAGCAGCCGGCGTATTTCTATTGTGGAGGCCGGATGTTCCCCGTCTATCTTTACTCCGGGAGAGAACAGGACGGGATTGGGTTTCTGGACCGTGCCGGTGATGGCATCCACAAACTGAATCATGCTCTCCAATGCCTGCTGGTCCTGTCCGGCCCGCTGGTATGCCTGGGCAAAGAATCCGGGACTCATGCCGTTTCCCACGCCCAGCAGCTCTTCCAGCCTGCGGTAAATGACGCACAGCTCCAGAGCCTTTGCGGTGTCGGGGGTCATTTCCGGGTTCATCATCTGGATGAGGAAGTTCTGTATCTGGCGAGTCAGCACATACAAGCGCTTCTGCAGGACTTCCAGAGCCTGTCCGGCCTCCCCCTTTTTCAGGTACAGCAGTGCCCAGACGGAGGTGGAGTCAGTGCTTTGCTGGGGCAATTCCTTTAAAAGGCTCTCCGCTTTATCCAGCTCGCCTTCCAGTATGGCGATGGAGGCCAGGTGGGAGACGGCTGTCTGCCAGCAGGACGGGGCACCGCTGGCCCGGACTTCCTCCAGAAGCTGTTTTTTCTGTTTTGTCCAGCTGTCCTTTACTGTCTGGGGCTGGGCTGGAAACAGCATGGCGAAGAGGTCAAACAGAGTGACTGCCCTGGATTTCAGGGGTATACTTGAGGGGTAGGTGTGCAGAAGCGATTGTATCATGGTGTCCGCTGCCTCATATCCAAGATTCCTGGCTGTCTCCACGATTTCGTTCAGCCGTTCATCAATCTGTACTTCCGTAAGGGTTTCCTCAAACTGCAGCAGGGTATCCACATTGGTGTTCAGGGCGCGGGCCAGAGGGCATAAAAGAGCAATGTCCGGGCAGGAGGCGCCGGTTTCCCATTTGCTGACAGCAGGAGGCGACACGCCCAGGGCAAGGGCCAGCTGTTCCTGTGTCATGGATTTGGATTTGCGCAGAGCCGCAATGCGCGGGCCTATATTTATGTCCATGTAATAAATCTCCTTCACTCTTGTAATGTTGTCCGGCCGGATATAATTAGTATAGTCCATGAGAGAGCGCCGCACAATGGAGGCATTGTTAAACAATGGGAGAATTTTCTTAACCAGTGGTTATGCCGGCGGGAGTCTTGATGATTATGGGTCATACCTACAGCTGTGATAACAGCCGGTTATCCTCCGCGGCCTTTCTGAAAAATTCCAGAAACAGCCTGGTAGACAGCTTGAACTGGGTATCCCTGCGGAAAATGGTATAGAGCTGCCGTTTCAGTCCGGGATGGTCCAGAAGAGGCACCTGTTTCAAAAGCCCTAATTCCAGCTCCTGCCTCACCGCATATTCGGACATGAAGGAGATGCCCTGACGGTTGCGGATACCGCGTTTGATGGCTTCAATGTTGCCGGACACATAAAGACCGGACGGGTCTAAGGAAAGGCGTCCCTCCATCAGCGGTTCGCAGCAAAGCACATCCGAGCCGACAGAGGCGGGCTGGGAGATGATGTAGGTTCCGGGAGTGCTGGAGGGACTGACAGCCAACGACATATTCCGGCTTCTCAAACTGCCCTGGCGCCAACTTGACACATACCGGGAAACATGGTACGATAAAATATATTCTTTCAGAGGATAAGACGGTAGAGCAATCTGCCGTTTTTTTACATTTGACGCGTCAAAAAAGCCCCCGCCTTCATGACAAGGGGCAGGAGCTTTAAGACGTGCAGGAGTGCTTTGGGATACATCCGTCCGCTTTTATCAATCCGCCTTTGCTTTGTCTAACGCTGTGTTGATGGCATTTAACAGGGCCGTGGAGGTATAGCGGGAGGTGCTGGGATATGTAAGGTTCTCCGTGGACTGATTGCTTATAATCTGGCCGGCCAGGTCGTCCAGGGTGGGCTGCATCAGAGGGTACATGGTGGTGACAGCCTCGCTTAATGGAACCAGGTCAATGGAGGTGATGCTGTTCTTATCCACAGTTACCTTTACATTTACATCTTCGCTGCCAAGTGTCAGTGCCGCACTGTATACGCCCGGCAGATAGCCGGCAGGTTCAGCGGAGACGGAAACATTGTCCTTCCCAGGCCGGAACATGATGAAACAGAGGGTAATTAAAAGGATGGCAAGGCCTACGAAGATTGCGGTGTAGATGATTTCCTTCATCCTTAGTACCACAATTTTGGTTTTAGAGCTCATAGTCAGGACCTCTAAGATAGTTTGTTAAAGCTTATGTTGCAGGGCGGGGAAATATGAGAAGTTTTCGTTGTCCCGTCCGCCGGAAGGAGAGAGAAAAGGTGGCGTTACAGTTCATATTGGGAGGAGCAGGCTCAGGAAAGACCAGGATGCTCTATGACCGGGTCATAAAGGAGTCCATGGAGCATCCGGAACAAAGGTATCTGGTGGTGGTGCCGGAGCAGTTTACCATGCAGACCCAGAAGGAAATCATCCGTCTCCACCCCAGGCACGGGGTCATGAACATAGATATCCTCAGCTTTAAGCGTCTGGCTTACCGGGTGTTTGAGGACCTGGGAGTCAGAATCCCGGTTGTGCTGGATGACATGGGAAAATCCATGGTGCTGCGCAAGGTGGCCGGTTTAAAGAGGGGGAAACTGTCCCTTTACAAGGGCCATCTGGAGCAGACCGGCTTCATCAGCCAGCTTAAGTCCCAGATTTCGGAGCTGTACCAGTACGGCATTACTCCGGACATGCTGCGGGAAGTGGGGGAGGAGACAGCTGCCCCCATTCTGGTCCAGAAGCTTAAGGACCTGGAGGTGATTTACAGTGGTTTCAGGGAGTATATAGAGAGCCATTACATTACGGCTGAGGAGATTCTGGACATCCTTTGCAGGGAGCTTCCAAAGTGGGAGCCCCTTAAGGACAGCGTCGTCCTTCTGGACGGCTACACCGGCTTTACGCCGGTCCAGTACAGGCTGGTGGAGCTGTTCCTGGTGCATGCCAGGGATGTGGTGTGCACGGTTACCATTGATTCCAGGGAGAACGCCTACAAGGAGAGCAGCATCCAGCATTTGTTCCATATGAGCCGCCATACGGTGTGCCGCGTGGCATCCATGGCAAAGCAGCACGGAATCACGAAGAAGGAGGACATTATCTGTAACCGTCGTCCGGCCTGGCGGTTTAATGAAAGTCCAGAGCTGGACTTTCTGGAACAGAACCTGTACCGGTATTCCGGAAAAACCTGGGAGGGAAAGACAGAGCGTATCCTGGTGTACAAGGGACGCAACCCGGCAGGAGAGGCAGCCTATGTGTGCAGCCGGATTGAGCAGATGATAAAGGAGGAAGGGCTGCGCTACCGGGATGCAGCCGTGATTACCGGGGACCTACCATCCTATGGCCGGGAGCTGGCCCACCAGTTTGACGAGGCCGGGATACCCTATTTCCTGGATGATAAGAAGAGTATCCTGGAAAATCCCATGGTGGAGCTGATACGCGCGGCGCTGGAGATGGTGAAGGATTTCTCCTATGAGAGCGTGTTCCGGTACCTGAAGACCGGGCTGGTGTATGATAGGGCCGGGTCGGTGTATGATGAGGCCGGGATGGATTCGGAGGCGGATACAGGCCGGGCCGTGGACGGCATTTCCCCAAAGCATGATAGTGAAGCCGGGTTTGGCGGTTCCAGGGAACATGTGGAAAATATGACGGACCGGCTGGAAAATTATGTGCGGGCCCTGGGCATACGCGGGTGGAAACGCTGGGATTCCTGTTGGGAACGGCAGTACAGGGGCGGTGAAAAGCTGAACCTGAAGGAACTGAACGAATACCGTATGTGGATACTGGAGCCTCTCAGGCCGCTGCGGGAGGCTTTTAAGGCAGAGGGGGCCACGATTGCCTCTGTCACTGCCGCCCTCCGCCGGTTCCTGGAGCATATGAGGCTGAGGGAAAAGCTGGAGGACTACAGGGACTTCTTCCTGGAGCGCAGGGAGCCTGGGGACGAGAATCTGGCCAGGGAGTACGGTCAGGTCTATGACCGGGTCCTGGAGCTGTTTGAACGGCTGGAGGGACTCCTGGGCGCGGAAAAGGCGGATATGAAGAATTATATCCAGATTCTGGACGCTGGATTCCAGGAAATCCAGGTGGGAGTAATTCCTGCCACGGTTGACCAGGTTATGGTGGGTGATATTACCCGAAGCCGTCTGGAGGCAGTGAAGGTACTGTTTTTTGTGGGCGTGAATGAGGGAACGGTGCCCCAGCGGAAGAGCGGGGGAAGCCTTTTGACGGACCGGGACAGGGCTGCGCTCAGAAAAATGGATATAGAGCTGGCGCCCACGGTGAAAGAGGATGGCTGTATCCAGAAGTTTTACCTGTATCTCATGATGTCCAAGCCGTCCGGACAGCTGGTGCTCACCTATGCTGGTCTTACGTCTGACGGCAAGAGCCAGAGGCCCTCCAACCTCATGGGAGAAGTGGGAAAGCTGTTTCCGGAAATGGAAACCCTGGATGAGCATTCCGTGGAATGGCCGGTGCGGACTGAAGGGGATGCCAGGGAGCTTCTTATACAGGGACTCCGCAAAATGCAGGAACAGGATGAGGACGGAAGGGAACTGGAGCAAGCCGCCTTTTTGCAGCTCTTTCAACATTTCTATCACTCGGAGGAGCACCGGCATAAGGTAAGGCAGCTCCTGGACGCTGCATTCTATTCCTATGAGGAAAGAGGAATCGGGCGGGCGGCTGCCAGGGCCCTTTACGGCCGGGAATTACAGGGCAGCGTGACCCGGCTGGAACAGTTCGCCTCCTGTGCCTACGCCCATTTCCTGCGGTACGGGCTGGAACTGATGGAACGGCAGGAGTATGAGCTGGAAGCAGTGGACATGGGCAACCTGTTCCACCAGTCCATAGACAGGTGTTTTGCCTATATGAAGGACAGTGGACAGGACTGGCGGGAGCTGACGGAAGAGGGCAGAAAAAGCCTTGTTAAGGAATGCGTGACCCAGGTAACCGAAGAATACGGCAATACAATCATGTCCAGCTCAGCCCGCAACGCATACCTGGCAGGCCGGGTGGAGCGGATTACGGACAGAACCATATGGGCCCTGGCAGAGCAGGTGAAAAAGGGCGACTTTGAACCGGTGGGATTTGAGGTGTCCTTTTCATCCATTGATAACCTGAAGGCCATGCGCATCGGTCTGTCAGAGGATGAGGAGCTGCAGCTTCGGGGACGCATTGACCGTATGGATTTGTGCAGGGATGAAGACCACGTATATGTGAAAATCATTGACTATAAGTCAGGAACCACGTCCTTTGACCTGGCTGCCCTGTTCTATGGCTTACAGCTCCAGCTGGTGGTTTACATGGACGCGGCGGTGGAGATGGAGGAGAGGAGGCACCCGGATAAGGAGGTGGTGCCGGCCGGTATTTTCTACTACCACATAGGTGACCCGATAGCGGATAAGCAGGAGGGTATGGATGAAAAGGATATCGAAAAACAGATATTAAAACAGCTCAGGATGAACGGGCTGGTAAACAGTGAGCTGGATATTATCCATCATCTGGACAGGGAGATTGAAAAGGAGTCTGATGTGATACCCGTTGCCATAAAGGACGGTTATGTCCAGGAGAGCCGTTCATCCGTGGCCAGCACCCGGCGTTTCCAGGACCTGCGCCGGTTTGTGAACCGGAAGCTCAGGGAGGCCGGACAGGACATCTTAAGGGGAAATGTGGACTTAAAGCCATATAAACAGGGAAGCAGGACGGCCTGCGATTATTGTCCCTACCATGCTGTATGCGGATTTGACACCAAGACAGCAGGATATGGATACCGCAAGCTCAGGGGACTTAAACCGGAGGAAATCTGGGCGGAATTGGAAGCTGAAGGAGACGAGGAAGCAGATGGCAGTGAATTGGACCAGTAAACAGCAAGAGGTAATAGACAGCAGGAACAGGAACCTTCTGGTGTCCGCGGCTGCCGGCAGCGGCAAAACAGCCGTGCTGGTGGAGCGTATCATCCAGATGATAAGTGAAGGAGAACATCCTCTGGATATGGACCAGCTGCTGGTAATGACATTTACGAATGCGGCTGCGGCGGAGATGCGGGAGCGGATTGGAGCTGCGGTGGAGCAGAAGCTGAAGGAACGCCCTGAGGACGAGCATCTGTGGCTCCAGGCAGCCCTGATTCCCCAGGCCCAGATTACCACCATTGACAGCTTCTGTCTGAACATCATACGCAGCCATTATAACAGCCTGGATATAGACCCGGCCTTTCGTATCGGGGATGAGGGAGAGCTTTCCCTTTTAAGGGGGGACTGTATGGGGGAAATGCTGGAGCGCTGTTACGATGAGGCGGATGAGCAGTTTGCCAGGTTCGTGGAGCACTTCGGCCGGGGAAAGTCAGACCGGGGAATCGAGGATGTGATTCTCCAGGCATGGCAGTTCTCACAGAGCCATCCATGGCCGGGGGAGTGGCTTGCCTCCTGCCAGAAGGAGCTGGAGGAGGAGAACATTCAGGAGATGGAGGGAAGTCCCTGGATGGTTTTCCTTATGGAGGATGCAGCCAGGCAGATGGAGGAGCTTTCCGGGCAGCTGGGGGAAGCCCTTAAGGTGTGCAGGGAGGAAAACGGGCCCCTGGCTTATGAGCCGATGCTTGTAAGCGACAGGAGCAAGATAGAGGCCATAGGAAGGGCAGCTGCGGCAGGCAGCTTTGAAGCCCTGTATCACAGCCTTCAGAACATGAGCTTTGACCGGCTGGCCTCCATCCGGAGCAAGGATATTGACGGTGATAAAAAGGCATTTGTGAGTGCCTGCCGGGACCGGGTTAAGAAGGCTGTGGCAAAATGCAGGGAGCTCTACGGCCAGCAGAGCCCGGAGGAAGTGGTGGCAAGCATGAGGGGGACCAGGCCGGCTATCCGGGAACTCTTAAAGCTTACGGGCATGTTCGACCAGGCATACAGGGAAGCCAAGAGAGAGCGGAATGTGCTGGATTTTAATGATTTGGAGCATCTGGCCCTGGAGGTTCTGTATAAGAGAGAGGGACCGGGGGATGGGGAAGAGACGGATAACGGGTCAGAGCAGGCGGACACGGCAGAGCAGGGGGATGGGGAAGGTAAGATATCCCGCCGTCCTTCACCGGTAGCGGATGAACTGAGCCGGCAGTACGAGGAGATATTGGTGGATGAATACCAGGACAGCAATTATGTCCAGGAGGCGTTGATTACCAGTATTTCCAGGGAACGGTCCGGCCATCCCAACGTGTTTATGGTGGGGGATGTGAAGCAGAGCATATACAGATTCCGTCTGGCCAGGCCTGAGCTTTTTATGGATAAATATGAGAATTATTCCAGGGAAAGCGGATTATACCAGATGATAGAGCTGCAGCAGAATTTCCGGAGCAGGGAGTCAGTGCTTACCAGTGTCAATGATGTGTTTTATCAAATCATGACAAAGAATCTGGGAGGAATCACATATACAGATGAGACAGCCCTTTATCCGGGCGCGAAATTTGAGGAAGTGAGCAGGAATACGGTCTGTGGCCTGGAATTGGATGAGGAAGAGGCTGGCGGGCAGGAGCCGGATGCCAGGGAGAGCGGCGGACAGGAAGGCGGAACCGTTTCGCTCAAAGCCGGAACTCCCACTGAACTGCTTCTGGTGGATACAGGCGCAGAGACGCTGAGGCAGCTGGACGAAGATTCCCTTGACTATACGGCAAAGGAGCTGGAAGCAAGGCTGATTGCAGGGAGGATACGCCAGCTGGTAAGCGAGAGCCAGGGACTTATGGTGTGGGATAAATCCAGGGGAGCATACCGCAGGGCCCGTTACGGCGACATGGTCATCCTGCTCAGAAGCATGACCGGCTGGTCCGAGGTATTTGTAAATGTGCTGATGAACGAAGGCATTCCGGCCTTTGCCCAGACCAGAACCGGATATTTTAACACGGTTGAGGTGGAGACAATCCTGAGCCTTCTGTCCGTTATCGACAATCCCATGCAGGACATCCCTCTGGCGGCAGTCATGCGTTCGCCGGTTGTGGGGATGGATGATGAGGAAATGGCCTGGATGATGGCTGCCTACAAACGGAATTCTAAAAAGGGACAGGACAGGGGCGTGTACGGGGCGTGGAGACTCTGGCTGGAGGAAGGTCCGGGCTCAAAGGATGGGCCGGGGCCGGAGAAAGGACCGGAGGGTGAACCGGACCCGGAGGAAGGGCCGGAGGGTGAACCGGGCCCGGAGAAAAATCCGGGTATGGAGGAAGGTTGGGTTACAGTAGGCCTGTCCGGCATACCGGAAAAGGCAGCCCATTCCATTTCACTTAAATCCCTTAAGCTGTTTCTTCTTATGGAACAGCTGCGGAGGGAGGCAAGGCATCTGCCTATCCATGAACTGCTGTACCGGGTATACAAAGAAAGCGGATATTATGACTACGTGTCCGCCATGCCGGCGGGGGAGACCAGACGGGCAAACCTGGACATGCTGGTGGAAAAGGCTGCTGCCTATGAATCCACCAGCTACAAGGGCCTGTTCCATTTTGTGAGATACATTGAGAAGCTGAAAAAATTCGATACGGACTTTGGCGAGGCCAGTGTGGCCGGTGAGCAGGACAACACGGTTCGCATCATGAGTATCCACAAAAGCAAGGGCCTGGAATTTCCGGTGGTATTCCTGGCAGGCCTGGGCAAGCGGTTTAACAAGCAGGATGCGTACGGCCAGATTCTTCTGGATGCGGATTTGGGCGCGGCAGCGGATTTTCTGGACCTGGAGCTGCGGGTCAAGGCGCCGACCCTAAAAAAGCAGGCTCTGAAGCGGCGGATGGAGCTGGAAACAATGGGAGAGGAGCTCAGGGTCCTCTATGTGGCCATGACCAGGGCAAAGGAAAAGCTGATTATGACTGCCGCAGACAAATCGCTGGAAAATAAGCTGGAAAAATGGAGGGACATTCCCTTTTCCGGGGGCCAGCTCCCCTATACCATACTGGCTTCGGCTAATTCCTGCCTGGACTGGCTCCTTATGGCGCAGCCCGCCATCCCGTCCTCCCATATGGAAATGCGCCAGATTCAGGTAAAGGACCTGATTGGCGGAGAAATCACCCGCCAGATTATACGGAAGATGAAAAAGGAAGACCTTCTGAACCTGGATAAGGATATGGTGTATGATGAAGCATTTGGAGCACGTCTCAGGGAAGCACTGGAATATAAATATCCTTATGAATCAGACACTGGGCTGTACGCCATGGTGTCTGTATCCGAACTGAAAAAGCAGAGCCAGATAGGAAGGGCAGAGGACGCCATTGGCACGGACAGCGGTAATCTGGAGGGAATCCCCCTGGACGGTCTGAAGGCGCTGACCGGGGGCAGGAATATGGCTGCCCCGGAAGCCGGGGAAATCGGGGAATCCGGTGAACACAGGCCCAAGTCCCCGCCTGGACCGAACCGCGGAGCCCTGCGGGGAACCGCTTACCATGCAGTCCTGGAGCACATTTGTTTTCATGATATACACGGTCCGGCGGAGGTAAAGCCTGTGGTGGATAAACTGCTGGAGGATGGTTTCCTGGATCAGGAGGCCCATGATTTTATCCAGCCAGCTGTTATATGGAATTTCCTGTCCAGTCCCCTTGGAAAGCGTATGGCCAAAGCACAGTCTGAGGGACGTATCCATAAGGAACAGCAGTTCATCATAGGCATACCTGCAAGGGAAATGGGACTTGGCGATTCCGACGAGCTGGTGCTTATACAGGGAATCATTGACGCCTATCTGGAGGAAGAGGACGGATTGGTCCTCATTGACTATAAGACAGACCATGTGCCGGAAGGAAATCCGCATCAGGGAGCAAAGATGCTGGCAGAGCGCTACAGGGTCCAGCTGGACTATTATGAGCGCGCACTGACGCAGCTCACTGAGAAGCATGTAAAAGAGCGCATCATCTATTCTCTTGCGCTTCAGATGAGTATAAACGTATGAAAGAAGGAAAAAGGATGAATCAGAAGAGAGAAATAAGGACTGTGTCCCTCATAGGACTGGGAGCCATCGGCTGTTTCCTGGCAAGCCATCTTGGCCCGATGATGGGAAATGATTTTCGGGTGATTGCAGGGGGCAGCCGCCGCCAGCGCCTGGAACAGGAGGGAGTCACGGTCAACGGGGTTAATTACCGTTTCCGCACCATGTCCCCGGAGGAAACCTGCGGTCAGGATTATCCGGATTTAGCTATTATCATCACCAAGTTTCCCGCCCTGCCCCAGGCGCTGGAGGACATAAGAAACCAGATTGGCCCGGATACCCTTATTATGGCTCCCCTGAACGGGGTGGAGGCAGAGGATAAGGTGGCGGAGGTATTTGGCTGGGACAATCTGCTCTATTCCCTGGCAAAGGTGAGCGTTGTCATGAAGGACGGCTGCGCCTCCTTTAATCCCAAGGCTGCCAGGATTGAAATGGGGGAAAAGTACAATGAGACAGTGTCCCCCAGGGTTCAGGCCGTGAAGGAACTGTTTGAGCGGGCAGGCATCCGTACTGTTGTTCCCAAGGATATGGAGCGGGCCATCTGGTATAAATACATGTGCAATGTCAGTGAGAACCAGAGCGCTGCTGTCCTGGGAATTCCCTTTGGAGCCTGGAGCGTCAGCAGCCATGCCAATTTTATCCGGGAAAAACTGATGCGTGAGGTCATAGCCATTGCCGGAAAAAAGGGAATCGACCTGTCGGAGAAGGATATGGAAAAACAGGCTGGCGTGCTTAAGGATGTGCCCCCTAAAAATAAGCCCTCCACCCTTCAGGACATTGAGGCAGGCCGCAAGACAGAGGTGGAGATGTTCGGCGGCACCATCATCCGCATGGGCCGTGAGCTGGGAGTGCCTACGCCTTATAATGAAATGTTTTACCATGGAATCAAGGTGCTGGAACAGAAGAATGAGGGACTTTTTTAAAAGAAATAGACTTAGGTGCGGAACGAAAGACGGATGAACCGTAAGGCAGCCATCCGTCTTTTGTTTCACGTTTATTCGCTTGTGTGTCCTGCCTATATAGCCACAGGAATCTTCCCGCTAAAGGTGTGATACTGATAATTTTCCAGCCGGAAGCTGTCTGTGGTGAACTTATAAAAGTCCTGGATGGAGGTATCCATGGACAGGGTGGGGCCGGGATAGGGCTCGCGTTTCAAAAGCTCCTGAACCATGGGAATGTGGCGGTCGTAGATATGAGCGTCCGCAATGACATGAACCAGTTCACCGGGCTTCAGGCCGCTTACCTGTGCCAGCATGTGAAGCAGGACAGCGTACTGGCATACATTCCAGCTGTTGGCTGTCAGCATGTCCTGGGAACGCTGGTTTAAGATGCCGTTCAGGGTATTGCCGGAGACATTGAAGGTCATGCTGTAAGCGCATGGATAAAGGTTCATCTCACATAAATCATGGTGGTTATAGATGTTGGACATGATTCGGCGGCTTAAGGGATTGTGCTTTAAGTCGTACAGGATGCGGTCCACCTGGTCAAAATCCCCTTCCTTATAATGATGCTTTACGCCCAGCTGGTAACCGTAAGCCTTGCCGATACTGCCGTCTTCATCTGCCCAGGAATCCCAGATGTGGCTGTTCAGGTGGTGGATGTTGTTGGACTTTTTCTGCCATATCCACAGCAGCTCGTCCACCGCTGACTTAAAGGCAGTACGCCGCAGGGTGATGACGGGAAATTCCCTGGTGAGGTCGTAGCGGTTCACGATGCCGAAGCGTTTAATGGTGTGGGCCGGAGTGCCGTCCTCCCATACGGGACGCACGTCATAGTCCGTATCCCAGACGCCGTGTTCCAATATATCGTTGCAGTTTTGTATGAATATCTGGTCTGCGTAGCTCATGTTTATTGTCCTCCATTTTAAATATGGAATCATTATAACAGAGGACAGGCTGTTTAGGAAGACATTTGTGGAGTAAGTTCAGGTTAAGCCTTTCTATCACCTTTTCTTTCAAAGGGTTTCGTGATATAATCTGTCAAGACCAGTGTCAGGGCAGGCCTGTGTAAAAGCAGGCGGCAGGGATGAATCATTGTTGGAAAAATATGGGAGGTACTTGCGCATGAATTTAATCGTTGCAGTGGATGAAAAATGGGGGATTGGCAGGGACGGCGGACTCCTTGCGCATCTTCCGGAAGACATGAAGTATTTCAGGGAGACCACCAGGGGCAAGACAGTGGTTATGGGCCGTAAGACCCTGGAGAGCTTTCCGGGAGGAAAGCCCCTCAAAAACCGTGTGAACATTGTTTTATCCAGAAATGAACAATATGCCCCTGAGGGCGTCCGGGTGTACCAGAGGGTGGAGGATGTGCTGGAGGCATTAAAGGGCTGCGGTGAGGATGACGTGTTTGTTATCGGCGGAGGCATGATATACAGGGAGTTTCTGCCGTATTGCACCAAGGCATATGTGACTTATATCCGCCGCACCTTTGATGTGGACACGGATTTTGAAAATCTGGACCGGAATGGGGACTGGGAGCTGGAGTCGGTCAGTGATGCAAAGGAGCATGAAGGCATATCCTTCGAATTCAGAATATACGGAAGGGTAAGGTGATATTACATTGAATCTTTGTGTGACAGCGGACAGGCATTGGGCCATCGGTAAGGATGGCAGGCCATTGGTGACCATTCCCGCGGACCGACAGATGTTCCTTAAGGAGACAGCCGGCAAGGTGGTGGTCATGGGAAGGAAGACACTGGAGGGACTGCCGGGAGGACAGCCCTTTGGAAACAGGGTAAACATTGTCCTGACCCATGATATGCAGTATAAGGTAAAGGGCGCGGCTGTCTGCCACAGCCTGGAAGAGGCGCTGGAGGCCCTGGAGAACTACGATGAAAATGATATCTATATCATAGGAGGGGAGAGTATTTACCGGCAGTTTCTTCCCTACTGTACGCAGGCCCATGTGACCAGCATTGACTATTCCTATGACGGGGATGCGTATTTTCCTGATTTGGAAGAGGATGAGGGCTGGTATCTGGCGGAAGAGGGGGATGAACAGACCTATTTTGACCTCTGTTATACCTTCCGGAGGTTCCGGCGGAAAAAGTAATAAAAAAATTGTTCAACACGCTGAAAAAAAGAAAATAATTTTTGAAAAAATATAAAAACCGGTTGTAACATGAAGCAGAAAATGTTAATATAAAGCTTGTGCGAGGGTAAATTCTCACAAGCTTCTAAAAAACAGGAGAACGGGGGAATGTATAATGAAACAGGATGGAACATTATTTACACTTGAAAATGATGAACTTCTAGTTACTGTTGCCCGCCGCGGTGCAGAACTTACCAGGATTTATGACAAGAAGGCGGACCGTGAAGTGCTTTGGTGCGCAAAACCGTCTGTGTGGAACAGACACGCCCCTGTGCTTTTCCCATTTGTGGGAAAATGTTATGGGGGAGCGTATATCCATGACGGGAAAGAATACAGCATGACGCCCCACGGCTTTGCAAGGGATATGGATTTTGAGCCCCTGCTCTGCGATATGGATGAGTGCTGGTTCCGTTTGAAGGACACGCCGGAGACATATGGGAAGTATCCGTTCCATTTTGAAGTGGAGATTGGACACAGGCTGGAGGGCAGGACCATCCAGGTCATGTGGAAGGTCACCAACACGGATTTGGGTGAGATGCTGTTCATGATGGGCGGACACCCTGCATTCCAGGTGCCGGAAGGAAAGAACATATACGATTTCACCTTTGAGTTTAACCAAAAGGGGTGCCGCAAGGGACAGTTTACGGATTGTCTCCATTATCTTGCGCCCAATGCAGATGGTTACGAGAAGGAAGAACTACAGGGAGATTTAAAGCTGTCCGAGGGCCGTGTGCCTCTGACAAAAGGATTTTTCGATACAGCTCTTACATATATGTTTGATGAAGCACAGGTCAGCAGCGTAAGCCTGATATTGGATGGAAGCCCCTATGTGACGTTGGAATGCGACGATTTCCCATATTTGGGAATATGGACAATGGAGGCCACCCATCCCTTTGTATGTCTGGAACCATGGTACGGTATCTGCGCATCAGATGGATATAAGGGGGAATTAAAGGACAGAAGGGGAGTCATATCATTGCCCGGTTGGGAAACCTGGCAGAAGAGCTACCAGATAAGGGTGGAATAACGAATGAATGTCACGTCCGGACGCGCGGCGGAAAACCAGCTGAGGACGCGAGTATATATTACTAGGAGGAGAACCATGTATAAGATTGTAAAATCAGAATGCCTGGCAGATAAGATATATCTGATGGACGTGGAAGCACCGCGTATAGCCAGGGCCTGTCAACCAGGCGAATTTGTAATTGTCAAGATGGACGAAGTAGGAGAGAGAATTCCGTTAACCATCTGTGACTACGACCGTGAGAAAGGCCTGGTAACTATTGTGTTCCAGATTGTGGGAGCATCCACAGAGCGTATGGCCGGACTGAAGGCCGGAGACAGCTTTGCAGATTTCGTAGGCCCCCTTGGGCAGCCTTCCGAATTCGTGAAGGACGACCTGGAGGAAGTGAAGAAGAGACGCTATCTCTTTGTAGCCGGCGGCGTTGGTTCCGCACCTGTTTACCCACAGGTAAAATGGCTGAAAGAGCGCGGTATTGATGTGGATGTGGTGGAAGGCGCCAAGACCAAGGATATGCTGATTCTGGAAGAGGAAATGAGGTCAGTTGCAGGAAACCTCTATATCACCACGGACGATGGTTCCTATGTACGCAAGGGCATGGTAACGGATGTTGTTAAGGATTTGGTGGAGAACCAGGGAAAGAAGTATGATGTCTGCGTTGCCATCGGACCTATGATTATGATGAAATTTGTATGCAAGCTCACCAAGGAGCTGGGAATCCCAACCATCGTCAGCATGAACCCAATCATGGTGGACGGCACAGGAATGTGCGGCGCCTGCCGTGTAAGCGTTGGCGGGGAAGTGAAGTTCGCATGTGTGGACGGACCTGAGTTCGACGGCCATCTGGTAGATTTCGACCAGGCTATGAAACGCCAGCAGATGTACAAGACAGAGGAAGGCAGGGCCATCTTAAGGCTGCGTGAGGGAGCTACCCATCACGGCGGATGCGGAAACTGCGGAGGTGAGGAATAATGGACGTATTAAAGAAGATACCCGTAAGGGAGCAGGACCCAAAGGAAAGGGCAACCAATTTTAAGGAAGTATGTCTGGGATACAACCAGGAAGAGGCCCAGGAAGAGGCAATGCGCTGCATTAACTGTAAGAATGCCAAATGTATCCAGGGATGCCCGGTTGCCATTAATATACCAAAGTTCATTGCAGAAGTAAAAGAAGGAAAATTTGAGGATGCAGCCAATACCATAGCGGAATCCAGCGCCCTGCCTGCAGTATGCGGACGTGTATGCCCACAGGAGAGCCAGTGCGAAGGTAAATGTATCCGCGGTATCAAAGGCGAGCCAATCTCCATCGGAAAGCTGGAGCGTTTTGTGGCAGACTGGTCCAGGGAAAATGGGTTTGTACCGGCTAAACCGGAGAAGACCAACGGCATCAAGGTGGCTGTAATCGGTTCCGGCCCTGCAGGACTTACCTGTGCAGGCGACCTTGCAAAGATGGGATACGAAGTAACCATTTTCGAAGCCCTTCATGAGCCAGGCGGCGTGCTTACATACGGAATTCCTGAATTCCGTCTTCCCAAGTCAGGCGTGGTACAGCCTGAAATCGACAACGTGAGGAAACTGGGCGTTAAGATTGAGACGAATGTTATCATCGGAAAATCCGTGACCATAGACGAGCTGATGGATGAGGAAGGCTTTAAGGCTGTATTCATCGGTTCCGGCGCAGGACTTCCCAAGTTCATGGGAATTCCAGGCGAGAACGCCAACGGCGTATTCTCCGCCAACGAGTATCTGACCAGAAGCAACCTGATGAAGGCCTTCCGCGATGATTACGATACGCCAATCTACCTGGGCAAGAAGGTAGCAGTAGTAGGCGGCGGAAACGTGGCCATGGATGCTGCCAGAACAGCACTCCGTCTGGGAGCAGAGGTACATGTAGTGTACAGAAGAAGCGAAGCCGAGCTGCCTGCCCGTGTGGAGGAAGTACATCATGCTAAGGAAGAGGGAATCATCTTCAACCTGCTGACCAATCCGGTAGAGATTCTGACCGACGACAATGGATGGGTTAAGGGAATGGTAGTGCGCAAGATGGAATTGGGCGAGCCGGATGCATCAGGCCGCCGCAGACCGGTAGAGGTTGCTGGTTCTGATTACACCATCGACGTGGACGCTGTCATCATGTCCCTGGGAACATCACCAAACCCACTTATTTCTTCCACCACAGAAGGTCTGGAGACCAACAAGTGGAAATGCATCATTGCGGATGAGAGCAACGGAAAGACCACCAAGGAAGGCGTATACGCAGGCGGCGATGCCGTAACAGGCGCTGCAACCGTAATCCTTGCCATGGAGGCAGGCCGTGCAGGTGCAAGAGGAATTGACGAGTACCTTAACGGAAATAAATAAGTAAATATGTAATCTGGGATATAAGGAGCCGGTATCCGGGGGAGTCTGTCTGAATGGACAGGGGAACCTGGATGCCGGTTTTTGTGTGAGGGATGGGAAGGGGAGGGGGAGGGTGAGAGGGCAGAGGATGAGGCGGCAGAGGATGAGGCGGCAAAAGATGGTGGGGCAGCAGAGACAGGAGAGGAAAAGAAAAATGAGTTAGGTATTGACGCTTTATGGGTATATGTGGTATTCTATAAAAAATCGCATGGAAATCTCTGTGCCGGATTCTTAGTTGTAGTTTCGTGGTCATTTGGCTGGTTCAGCCGTTTTCTCGTATGGATGTTTGAAAAAAGGTGGTGATGCAAGATTCATTGTGTTCTGCAGGATGCAGCGGTGTTTTTGAATCAATATCTATAAGTATCTGTGAGTCAGTGCTGTTTATCAGTAATCGGTTATATTCGTAAATCAATATTCTTGAAAAATCAGATGGGATTGTTTGAACATTAAAATTGAATGGTATGTTTTGCGCGTCTTAAAAATCATTGTTTTAACGGCGTTTATTTGCTGACGAAATTTGTTGCGGTGGGGGGCGTGCGTTGCGGTGGGATGTGTGTGCTGCGGTGCGGTGGGATGTGTGATAAGTGCAGAATTGCCTGATAAACTGACTGCCTGGAGAAGGGGAAAAGGTAATCATAAAAAGGACGATATTTGGAGCATGGATGTTGGAAAAATCAGGGAAAGAGAGGTAGGTAAAGGAAAATGACTGGAAGAGAACGTGAGATAACCAAAAGTAAATTCAGAACAGGTATCATGGCATCTGTACTGTCAGTGCTAATGTCAGTTATGATTGCGCTGCCGGTTTATGGGGGCCAGTGGATGTATGATAATACCGGCTGGCGGTGGCAGGATGAAAATGGAAATCAACCTGAGAACCGTTGGCTGTGGCTGGACGGCAATCAGGATGGTTTGGCGGAGCATTATTATTTTGGTCCGGACGGATACATGATTTCAAATACCACGGCACCGGACGGGCAGCAGGTGAATGAAGATGGTGCCTGGATAATAGACGGGATAGTCCAAAGGGAGGAAATGAATGAAGCGGACAACCGGGTATGGAACATAAACATGTCGGAAGCAGAGTATGTCCGGTTCATGGATATGGCGAACCGTATAAATGGAAAGACAGGAGTGAGTAATAAAAATGTATTGGAAAATCGGGCAGTCCTTTCAGATTCCGCGGAGGGGATTTTTGCAGAGGGCATTTCTACGGAGGATATTTCCGGGAGCCGGCTGGCATACCATATCATACAATTGGTTAACGAGGAGAGACAAAGAAACGGGAAAACCGTACTGGCAGTTGACGTGGAACTAATGGAAAATGCCGTGACCAGGGCAGAGGAGGCATGTACATATTACAGCCACACGCGTCCTGATAAAAGTAAATTTGACACAGCAATAACAGTGAAGCGGTATTCATCTGCAGAAAACCTGGCAAGATTGTACCGGAGGGAAAGCCTTGAGACAGCAGCAGAGGCGGCAGTCAAAGGATGGCGGGATTCAGAAAAACATAGGAAGCAAATGCTGGATGAAAGATGGACGAGGACAGGAGCAGGTGTCTGTGAGAGGGATGGATATATTTTCATATCACAGATATTCATCAAAGGCATATAGCGCAAATGCTTTTTATCAGAGGAGGAGAAATGGGAATAACGAAGACACTGAAACGTATGATGGCATTATTTCTTGTAACAGTATTGGTATGTACAACAATCCGGACAACCAGCGGGGCCGGAGATTTAATTAATTTGAATCCATACCGTCAGGTGTTCCGGGGGAAAGATTTAAATGCGTTTGGAAAGACGCACCGGGATATGAATATCTACCAGGTAGGGGAAGGGGCAGGTGCTCTGCCTGCTTTATGTATACAGGAGGGGCACAAGCTGCCGGACGGCAGTCCGGCGAAATACGAGCAATATAATGTAGAGCCGGGAAAACCGGTTCCTGTCATCGGACCATTTGAGCGTTATCTGCCTATGGTGCTTGCCTATGAGTGGCTGGTCTCAGACAACTACTATATTCCGGCCCGCTATGGGGTGGTTCAGGTCTATTATTGGGGATGTATGAATGGATATGAACATAACTGGGCGTTACAGAAGCAGGCCATGGAAAAATTCCAGGCAGTGATGAACGGAGACCCCATGGTCATGGTTTACTTTGAGGAAATGAAGGCGCATATCCTACAGGGGGAAAGCGAGTATAATGGGACCGGCAGTTCTTCTCTGCCTGTCTGGACTGGTTCTGTCCAGAAAATGGTCCTAAAGGACGGACATTATGAGCTTACACTGGATATCAGCGGCTGCCCGCAGCTTCAGGGCACATCCTGGTCCTTTCCGGATAATCAGTGGTCATATAATCTGGCGCCGGATGGAAGAAGCATAACGTTTCAGTACAATGGAAGCCAGGAGCCTATGGGAACGGTTACGTCAGCGGAAATCCAGGGAATCGAGAGCCGTTTTTACGCCTATATATTTACCCCGGCTGCATCTGATAACCTTCAAAAACAGTTGGGATGGCTGGATTTCCAACGGCCCATGGCAGCTGTCTCCTTTTCCGTTGGCGCGGATGCGGTTTTGTCCGGGAGCAGCGGGTTGGAATTATACCGGCATTCTGAAACATTTGAGAGCAATTATAATATTGATTTAGAGAAATACTGCGCTGAGACCAATCAGCCATTGGAGGGAACTGTATTCAATGTGTGGGAGGATTTTGATTTTTCCCAGGTAAATGAACATGGCTATGAGGAGGGGAATCCGGATGGGACCAGCGGACAGGTCTATCTGAATTGTATGTCGCCGGAACCGGAGGCCGATTATATCTGTGATATCATGACCACGGATGCAGATGGGTATGCCAGACACAGTGATACCAGATATTATAATTACAGCAAAACCTACTGCATGGGACATCCTGCTCCGGAATGGATTGAGTGTGACCATGAAGATGAGGAGGAATGCAGCTGTGATGAGGAAAATGACCGGCTTCGCGGACAATGGATGGCTGAACAGGAACTGTGTGCTGCCACATGTGATTTCCACGCTCCGAATCATGATGAGAATAACCGTGAACGGGATACTTCGGCCATGGAAGCCATGCTGGCGGACCGGGATGAAACCTACGAAGGATTCATCGAATTAGAATACAGTTATCATTTGCAGGAAAAGACAGCACGGACCGGCTATATTCTTCACGGACTGCACAACGATGACAAGGAAGTGGAGAATGTCATACTGATGTCTGCCCAGGCGGGAGCTGCTGTACGGTCAGCCGGGTATAGGTCCCAATCCTTTGCAGGTAAGGCGGTGGAACCCATATATACTTATGTGGTGGAAATGAGGAAGAGAAGGTCTTATAAATATCCGGTTCCCGATGGTCAGGAGATGGAGATTGGGGAACAGCGCAGTATATTCAGCTTATTGGAAGAAGAGAAGGAAAAGAAGAGGACGGAGGTACCGGTAAATGGCCTGGCCGGCGGAAACATGATTCAGGAACAGGAAAATGCCGCCAGCGGTACAGGAGAGCAGGAGACAGTGGAGGACGGTGAACATGGGAAGGGTGATAACCTTTTAGGAAATGGAGCGCAAGGTGATGGGGGTAATGATAATCCGGGCAGCGGGGAGGATAAAGGTGGGGAACAGACAGACGGCAGCCCGGAGAGTGGGGACGGGGAAGATGGAAACCCGGAAGGTGAAAATCCAGGGAATGAGGAATCGGGGAATGAAGATACAGGGAATGGGGATACAGGGAATGGGGATTTAGAGAATGGGGATGCAGGGAATGGGAATACAGGGAATGAGGAATCAGGGAATGAGGAATCAGGGAATGGGAATACAGGGAATGAGGAATCAGGGAATGCGGATGCAGGGAATATGGATGGAGGAAATGAGGATTCAGAGAATGGGAATTCAGGAAATAGGGATTCGGGGAATGGAACGCCGGACAATGAGGCTTCGGGAAACGGGGATTCGGAGAATGGGAAACCGGACAGTGCAGGTGTAGGAGGTGGAAATTCAGATAACAAAAATTCAGGAGAAGTAAATCATGGGGGGAAGAATGCAGAGGACTATAATCAAGAAAGCGAAAAACGGCAGGTCAAGGCATCTGCACTATCCGTATCATCCGGCTTATTAAAATCCAGTCATGAAAGAACAATTCTATTTTCCAGCATTTCAGAAGAGAAACACATAGATAATTCTAAGCATCAATCCAAGAAAAGACCAAAAGAGACAGAAAATCAGAAAGATGAAGCTGATGAGGAGATAGAAGATACAACAGGCATAGATACAACAGAAATAAATACAAAAGCTGAGACAGTTAAAGGCAGTCAGGATATAGATGGCAGTACCATAAAAGTGACAGATATACAGAATTCCTATGCAGGTAATGCCACTAAACATCATCAGAACGATATGGGTCAAAGTGATGGAATGGGCCAAAGCGACCCAAAGGACCAAAGCGTCGCAACAGACCAAAGCAATGCAGACGATGAGGACAGCATCCAAAGTGTAATGTTTGAGGAGTACGAATATACCAGAAATCCCATCTCACCATCCTTTGATACAGAGGCATACTTCCAGGAAGACACGGACGAAGACAACGGGGAAACTCAGAAAGAGGGGAACCGCGCTGCACAGTTCATCAAATCCCTGTTTTTCAGGGAAAAGGATGATGACGATACCATAACAGTATCTCTGCCGGCTTTTATGGATGATGACCTGGGTTCCATGGATGTATCGGTTTATGGGGAGCCGGATACCATTCTTTACACATTTAAGGTGTGGAACCACCGGACAGAAGGACGGCTTCACATCAATAAAAAGGATTTAGAGCTATACAATGGGGCAGGGGACCAAAGTCATGGACTGACCCAGGGAGATGCCACACTGGAGGGGGCTGTCTATGGATTGTTTGCGGCCCAGGATATCATTCACCCGGATGGAAAGTCCGGTATTGTGTTTAACCAGAACGATTTGACAGCCATAGCCGCTACCGATAAACAGGGCAATGCCTCTTTCCTGGCATATACGGAAAAGCCAGGCACCGGGCTGAACCATGAAGGAAACATAATTGCACCGGTAAACATTACCGGACCGGAGAACCTTTATAATGGTTCATCTATCACCTCATCTTCCGAAGGATTTGGCACAGATGTATATCCTGATTACCTGTCCTCCAATGGGGACCAGTGGATTGGCCGTCCTCTGATAATGGGAAGCTATTATATTATGGAGCTCAGCCGGTCAGAGGGATACGAATTGTCTGTCAGCGGCATTTCCTTAAAGGAAAGCAACCGGACCCAGGATACAATCAGCAGGATACATGAGGCCGGACAGGCACGTATATCGGGTGGTTTATCCGATTATAATTCCATGGATGCAGATGGTTCCTGGAATGATTTTATAGTGGAGAGTTATAAAACCGAAAATGGATATGATATCACCCTGACCGGATATCCGCAGGGGGCGGAATTTTACGCCATAAAAACCGGAACAGAGACAAAGACGTATAAGGTGGTTTTGGGAAGCTCCCTACAGCCCAAAACGGACCAGCAGGGGAACCCTGTCTGCCAGACGGCAAAAGGAGGGGAGTATAAGATTGGCTCTGACGGAAACCCGATTACCCGGGAGGATACCGCTACGGACAGCGATACAGGAAAACGGATACCCTATGGGGAGACTCTGCCCTACCGTTTCAGGACAGCTCCATATCCCGGCGGTACGGCAGTACCGGCTGACATGAGTAAATGGGGACAGGCCATAGAACCCCAATATTTGTCAGACCAGGTTAACGGCATGTTGGTCCAGATTGGATACAGAAGGGTTGCAGACGACTCGCCCTGGACTGTAATCAAACTTTCAGGCCGGACCAACGTGCAGGCTGCAGAAGAAATCATGGATTGGTACACGGTCCATAACTTTTATGACTGCGGTTCAGTGGAAGATATTTATGAGAAGGAAGGCAATTGGTTTGCCTTGCTGCGCCATGATTATTCATTGGGTGACGCTGCCTTCCCGGCGGTCTATGACTCCGTGAACCGGAATCTTTATGTACGCAAGACAGCAGATGTGTCAGGAGGTCCGACCGGCAGGGCAGGTTACTGGATTCAGTATCAGAAGGGTGAATTCAGCCTGAAAAGCGGAGTTGTTTCAATCCGGGAAAAGCGGGAGATAACCGCATCCATTCCTTATGGAAGCGACATAGAAGCAGCGGCCGGAATCCTGTACCAGCCGGTGTATGAGACTTACAAAGAGGGGGAAATGCTCCTTGACAGAGAGGGGAATCCCATCCCTCTTCTGGAGCGGGTCTATGAATACGAAGACAGGACAGAAACATATGACGTTGATAAGCTGGAACCTGTTGCGGCTGTCTATGATTCAGACACCGGGAACTATATGATTCATGTGGAGAATTCTGTGGATTGGAATCAGAGGACAGAGCCTTTATATACAGGGTTCCGGGTGGTGACCAGGGAGAAAGCCATTGACTGGGAGGGGGAGAGAATGCCCTGTAACCAGTATCTGACAAACATAGCCGGGGCTGGGGTAAGCGCCTATGCAGCAATCCCCCCGCTGGACGAAGGAAGCTATATTGTATACCAGGCATTGCATTATCCGGGGCAGAAACAGCCCGTGCAGGATGCCGGCACTGGTTCCAGACCGCTGCAGGTATTACAGAGAGTCATAAAACAGTCCGTTAAGATTACAAAAGATATTTCCCAGTCATCCTATGACGGTGTAAATACATACGGAGCTGTCCACAATGACCCGCTGACCGTACTGCTGGGTTTGTTTAACGGAGGCAGCAGTTCACAGGGGGCAAAGCTTCTGAATCAATTTAAATTTAAGGCATATCTGAAAAGTAATCTGGAAAATATCTTTGTGGACAGCTCAGGTACTATCATTTCAGAAGATATAGGGACAGAGGATTTCAAAGGCGATGTACAGAAAATATATCTTCCTCCCAGAGGGGGAGGAGGACGGCGGCTGCTGGAGACAAAAGAAGACGGAACCTATGATTACACAAAATTTTTTGACGCCATGTATACCGCTGTACAGGTGGAGAAGGGGAAAAAATCCCAGGAGGCAATAAGGCAGTTTGCCATTGATTACTTTGACGTGGACGGCTATAAAAGAGAGATTCTGGAAGCAGAACCGGAACTTAACAGTGATGCCGCCTATGAAAAGGCGCTCCTTCGGGCGGAGAAAGAGGCAGGAAACTATCTGTCCATTTTTGCCGGACTGGATGAACGACTGGCCATTGCCTGGGACAGCGATGCAGACGGAGGGGCGGACGGTGATGTGACCACACTGCAATGTAATACCAGGAATGGGAAGGATGACTATTACAACCAATCCATCATGCTTGCGTACGGCACCTATGTTATAACGGAACAGGTTCCTGCAGACGTGGACAGGGAACTGGCAAACAGACATTTTAACAGGGACTATCCCAGGGAAATCACGCTTCCGTTTGTGCCGGAAATCGGCCGGGATGCCAATACAGGGGAAACAGATATCAATTACCTGACAGGCAGCCCCTATTTCCGCTATAACAGTAAGGATACACCGGAAGACCTGATTCGAAAATATAAGATTCGTTTTAACGAAGAGACACATATTATACAGGCCAATGGACAGGATGGCAGATTTGAAATATTCAAATACGGCCTGGATAAGGACATACGCCCGGGCCACAGCCTTACAACCCAGAAGCCGTATGAAGCGGAATATATGGATGGCGGTAATGATACCGTGAAGGAGTATTATGCCGGATATACATCCCAGAGTGAAGATGCCGGGATAATGGATGGGGTGGTCTATGACGGATATGAAACAGGGGACGGACAGTGGGAGGTCAGGGACCGTGTGGAAGTAATGAAGGGGATGCAGACTGCGGTTGACGGTAAATTTGCCCCCATGCTGGTGCCGTGGACTGTGCTGCCGCCGGCCGTGGACCGGATTAATCCGGACACAGGAAATGTGGAGACACTGATTCCGTCCGGAAACGGAATGGATTTTAATTTCGTGGCATTTGCCCAGGAGGATTTTGAGGATGAATATTATAATTCCAGGCTGCGCATTGAGAAGCTGGATTCCGAGACAGGTGATTCCATCATCCATGACGGCGCTTTGTTTAAAATATACGCAGCCAAAAGAGATGTGGAAAAGACAGGCATAAATACAGTAAAGGGTTCAGGAGACGTTCTGTATGGCGAGGCTGTGGACTGGGAAGGGAATCCTGTAACAGATGCAGACGGGAACCGGATTTTGTATCCGCGGGTGGGAAAGAACAATGGAAGTACGGATGATTTGCCTGTACGTCTGGATAAGGATGGAATTCCACAGTATGATGAAAGCCAGCTGATTAGGCAGGAAGACCAGGAGGGAAATGAAACAGGGATTTTCAGGGCATATTCCACAATCAGGGAAATCATCATAGACAATCAGGTAAAAAAGGTACCGGTGGGATACATCGAGACATATAAACCACTGGGAGCAGGCGCCTATGTGCTGGTGGAAATCCAGGCCCCTGAGGGATATACAAAGAGCCGCCCGGTGGCATTTGAGGTGTATGCAGACAGTGTGTCGTTTTACAGGGAGAGAAGAAATGGGGACGGAACCACGGAGGGATGGGAAGAAGAAACAGCCGTGAGATATCAGTATGCCATTCCCGTGGCAGGAAGCACCAATAAAGTCCGGACTGAGACTGTCAGCCGGATAAAGGTGGAGGATTATCCGTCCAGGGTCGAAATACTTAAAGTGGAGGACGGGGATTCCCTGGTGGGTAACCAGAATATCCTTCAGAGGGCCGATGCCCAGGGCATGGTGGAATCAAGCGGAGGTTTTGAAGATGATATTGCGGTAAATGACGCTGGGGACCGGTTGATTTATAAGGTAAGCGGACGCAGGGAAAAGCTGGAGGAACGGGGGGATGTGAGGGACATTGTTTACAATCCTGAAACCCTGCAGTGGGACGGATATGTGACTAAGCCATCGGACGAGTACTCAGAACATATGGTGGACGGCACGGAGATGGAGCTTAAGGCCATGTCCGGTGTAAAACCGCTGTACCGGCTGGATGGTGCCTTTTCAGGAAAGGGAATCCGGTTCGATATATCTGTATCCGGCGCCAGGCTGTCCCTGTACCATGCCATGGAAATTGAAAAAACAGGAGAGAATGCCTATAAGGGCGTAAGTGTCACGGTGGAGGACGGCAGGATAACAGGCATAACGGATACAAATACTGGAACCCATAAGGAAATACGCATGGTTGGTGAGGAAACCAGGTCAGGCAATGACGGAAGGAAGGGTCTGGGGATTGAAACGGAAAATGACCTGGAAAATGCCATAGGAACAAAGAGGGCGTCGTGGGATGTGTGGGATACCGTAATCGTGGACAATGCGCCGGTGAATTTGTATTTCTATGATTTAAACCAGGTGAATACCAGGAAAGACCCGGCCACAGGAGAGTTGCTGGTATTGGATGAAAGAGGGAACCCGCTGTGCTATGCGGATTCTGTTTCCGGCATGGCCTATGTGTATGATGATTACGGACGTATGCTGGCATACACCGTGGATGATGCGGGAAACAAGATGCTGGTAAAATCAATACAGGTGCTGGGAAAGGAAAACGGGCAGACCATTTATGAGAATAAAACCACGGTGGACGATGAAAATGGGCTTCCCATCTATTACACAGACGGAAGGACAGTGACAAAAGACGAGTCCTGGACCACAGACAGCAGCACTGATTCTCATGGAATCCAGGAGAACTTTGGCGCTAAGCATGCCATTGCCCGTCTGCCCTTTGGTTCCTACATACTTCAGGAGGAAGGGGTTCCCTATGACCAGGGGTATATCCAGGCAAGGTATATGGGACTTGTACTGCACGACACGGATGAGGTACAGAAATACTTCCTGCAGAATGAGTTCACCAAAACAGCATTTGCAAAGCTGGATGTGCGGACACAAAAGGAAGTCATGGGAGCAGTTATGACCTTGTATCGGGCCAGTCTGGACAGCCACGGCAATCCGCATAAAGAGCAGAATGGTATGTACAGAAAAGGCCAGGTGTATGCTTCCTGGATAAGCGGATACCAGTACGATGACAATGGGAATCTGAAACTGGATGAGCAAGGGGAACCTGTTCCAACAACAGAACCGCATTGGATTGACCATATTCCTGTTGGATATTATGTGTTGGAGGAGACCATTTGTCCTTATGAACAGGGATATGTTCAGTCGGCAGCAGTTAATATTGATGTACTGGAAACAGGGAATGTCCAAAGCTTTGAGATGGAGAATGATTTTACAGCCATCGAAATCCTGAAATATGATACAAAGAACCGGGATGTAATCTATGAAGACAGCGAATCGTACCTGACCTTGTACCGGCCAATACTGGATGAAAAGGGGTTTCCAGTGGTGGAAAATGGGATTTTGCAGTACGATGACAACGAAAGGATACTCACATTCCGGGCAGCCACCTACAAGGATGGTCAGGATGTGGCAGCAACCGGACGCGTGGTCCCGGATGCTGGCGGAAAGCATCCTATTATGAAGTACGATTATGATTACCGCATGATTCCCGGTACATATCAGGGACGGTATTACTATACGGAGCAAGGAACGGTTCGCCTGGAGTATCTGCCTGTGGGAGATTATATACTGGCAGAGACAGAAAATCCGGATGGCTATGCCACAGCCGACCCCATACTAATTAATATAGAAGAAACAGGACACTTAGAGGAAATACAATATTTTAAGATGGGGGATAAGCCTCTTGCATTGGAGGTATCCAAGGTGGATATCGCCGGCGGTAAGGAAGTAAACGGTGCAGAACTTGCCATTTATCCGGTGGATGAGTGGGGAACTGTATCGGACCTGCCTCTTATACTCCACCAACCCACAGCCGATGGACAATATCAGGATGTGGAGGCTGTTTGGATTTCGGGGCTGGACGGAAGGTACACGGAGGAGGATGGAAAACAGGGACTTATTCCCTCAGGTTTTCAGCCGGGGGATTTAAAACCGCATACAGTGGAGTATATTCCGGAAGGTAATTATATTCTCAGGGAGACAATAACTCCTTACGGTTTCCTGCAATCTGTGGATATTCCATTTACCATTGCAGACAGCCAGGTCCTGCAAACAGCAGAAATGACAGATGAAATCCCGGACGGCATTCTCCGTATCATAAAAAGTGATTCAGACGAGCCGGATGAAAGATTGCAGGGAGCTGAGTTTCGTCTGGTGAACCAGACAACAGGCACCATATGCGGGACCGTGGTTACAGACCAGCAGGGACAGGCACAGTTTAGTCCTCAACCCATCGGTTATATGGACCAGAACGGGAATTTCAGGCCCTATACCTATGTGTGCAGTGAAACTAAGGCAGCGGCAGGGCACATGCTGACCCTTGCGCCCTTTGAATTCCAATTTCAGTATAGGAATGAACTGACAGATATGATTGTCTGGGAATACAATCCCACTAACGACTCCAACCGGGTAGTTACAGATAAGCTATTAGGCGATACGGAAGAAATGCTGGAAGGAGTAACACTGCGGATTGAATTCAGGACAGACTCCGGCTGGGAGACAGTGGAGGAATGGATTACCGGAAAACAGGGGCATTATACGAAGAATCTGAGTCCGGGAGTATACCGTCTGGTTGAGGTGAAAGCGCCGGAAGGGTTTAAACTGCAGGAAACCCCCATTGAATTTACCATCCGGGACGGCATGACGGAGGTCCCTCATCTAATCATGCGCAACTATGCAACGATTGTTGACGTGGAAAAGACGTCGGCCGAAACAGGAAACCTGCTGGGTGGAGCCAGATTGCAGCTTATTGATAAACTGGACGGAAAAACAGTCCGGGAATGGACATCGGAGGAAGGAAAGGGACAGCGGTTTTACGGCCTAAGGCCAGGAACATATATTATCCATGAACTTCAGGCCCCTTCCGGATATGAACGGACTGAGGACAGGGAGATTGTGGTAAAAGAGTGGCCGGGAATGGATGGGCTGGAAATGGTCCGGGAATCCGGGAGGGAACTGCATAACATGGTCCAGGTATTCCGGTTTGAGAACCGGACGGCATCCTCATCCGGCGGAGGGGGAGGCGGCAGACCAAGGCCGAAGGTGGAGTACATTGCATTTAAGAAAACAGATGTTTCAGGAGAGGTACTCCAGGGGGCAGAATTCACATTCTATGACCAGACAGGCCGTGTCATGGGCACCTCTGTCAGCGACAGCACGGGAACATTCCGTATAAGAAGGCCTGAAAATGGCACTTACACCTTCCGGGAAACAAAGGCCCCGGACGGATATGCACTGAATCCCTCCATATTCAGTTTTACAGTCAATGGCAGTGATGTCATAAGAGGTACATATGAGGTTGTCAATAAAGAATTGGAATTTACCGTCACAAAGCTGGATGGGGACAGCGGTCTGCCTCTTATGGGAGCCAGATTCAGGATTGAAATGGAAAAAGGCAGCGTACCGGGCAATGGGCCGGGGGATGTATATGAGGATGAAACCGGAACTGACGGTACATTAACATACCGTCCGGCATCCCCCGGTCTGTATACGATTCGTGAAATAGAAGCGCCTCAGGGGTATGAATTATCTGATGAGGTATATGATTTCACATTGGATGCAGAGGGGCAGGTGCGGGTCGGCACAGGAATTCAGGGCGATGCGAATATGCAGAATAGCATAAGCGCGCAGAATGGTACAATCATATATAACTGGAAGAAAAAACAGCCGGTAAGGAAAATCGGGAGTATTACAGCGGTGTATGAAGTGGGGAGCCGTTTTGGAAAAGGGACATATCATTTCGGCTCCGGTTACAAGAATACGGTAAGGACAGGAGACGACCTGCCTGTGGCAGCAGCAGCGGCAATGGTGATTTTGTGTATGACGGGATTTGCTGCATGTCTGCGTATGAAGCAAAAGAAGAAATGGGGACATGGAGGGAAATGGGCGGCATTTATTTTAATTCTGATTCCTATTACAATTTTTCTGGCATTTAATGTAATGGCGGAGGAGACAGATACCATATCTGTTTCAGGGAAGATGGTATACCCTTCCATGGAAAGTATAGAACCTGTTCCTCAAACTGCCTGGATATTAGCCAGGGACCACATATCCGGGAAGGAGCGGAATGTCCTGCTGCCTCTCATAAGTTATCATTTTTCTGATAAGCATTGGACGGAGGGATTTCAACTGGAATTGACAGTCGTTGATTATGATGCAGGTTTTTATGAAGTTGGGGGGATAAGGATAGAGGCGCAGAGGGAGGAGATAAAAGACAAACTGGTTGGATATGAAGAGGAAATTTTAAGCCATGCAGGGCTGAATCCGGAAGTATATAAAATTGACCGGTTCCAGTGGGATGGAGCGATTTATGAAAATAATGGTGTGTTATGCCGCAATATGACAGCCAGCGGCCGCAAAATGGTTGCAGACTGCACTGCAGTTTATGGAGGGGAGGTCAGCAGAAATATATTTCTTAATGACGATGAAAGGAGTGAGGAGCGTGGTCAGGCTGCAGACGTTGGAATGGATGAGAGACATGTTATAAAAGACAGAATGCAGCCGTTATTTTCTGCGGAGACAATGAAGTTTGCAGGTGGAATTCTTTTGACGGTCTTACTTACGGTCATGGTTTTGCTTATCATAAGGCGGACCAGACCGCAGGGTATGACCATGGTTATGGCGGCATTTTTGTTGGGATTAGTGTTCAGTCTTCAGTTTTTGGTAAAAACAGGGATGGAGTATGCTGACGGACGCAGAATGTATGGCATGGTACGGGATGAGGCGTACGGAAAGGGGGAAGAATTGGTGCAGGGAGATACGGCGCAAGGAGATTCAGTCCAAAGAGATACAACCCAAAGAGAACCCGCCCGCAGTAGGATGGACTGGGGAATGTTTTCCTTAAATGAATCAGCCCTGCGTTCAATTAATCCTGAATACCAGTTCTGGTTGGCTGTTCCCGGTACCGGAATCGATTATCCGGTGGTATGGCATGAAGATAATGAGTATTATCTGAACCACAATTTTTATCAGCAACAACATATAGCGGGCTGTATTTTTGCAGATTCCTCAGGGATTCCCCTGGCCGTGGACAACACAGTGCTGTATGGACATAACATGAAGGATGGAAGCATGTTTGCCGGTTTGAAAAAATACAGAGAAGAGGCCTTTTTCCGGGAACATCCTGTCATACGGATATTTTATAGGGGAAAATGGATGGAATGTCCTGTTTTTTCCTGTCAGCTCCGACACCAGAATGATGCGGGGGCCTATGGCGCTAACTTCATGGAGGAAGAGTGGCTGCCCTATCTTGAGAAGATGGGGGCAGCGTCCCTCTATGAAACCGGAATTACTCCCAAAGGGGATGAGAAGCTTATAACTCTTTCGACTTGTCAAGGCAAAGACCAATATTTGATTGTGCAGGCTCTGTTGAATGATATGTGATAATTGGACATTGTTGTTTTTGTTAGGATGGCAGGGAAAGGGGAGGAGGAGGGGAGCTGAAATGGGGATTGGAATGGTAACTGGAATGAGGGGGGGAATGTTGGGGGGAGGATTTGTATTATATTCTTTTGGTTAAAAAGCCAACCTCAAAAGTGAACATGGGAAGGGCAGTTAAGACAGCAAAGAAAGTCCAAAGAGAGTTAACTCTGTTCCCGTATGTCATGTATATTGCATATAAAGCAGAAAAATAGTATAGTAATAGAAGCTTTATGCAAATACGATGACAATAGGTGACATGAGTGAAAAAGAATATAGACTTACTGAATGGAAATATACTGACATCTCTGACGGAGCTGGCACTGCCAATCATGGCCACGTCACTGGTGCAGACTGCTTATAATCTGACGGATATGGCCTGGATTGGCATGGTGGGAAGCGATGCAGTGGCAGCAGTGGGGGCGGCAGCCATGTATACCTGGCTCTCTTCCGGTGTCGCCACCCTGGCCAGAATGGGTGGACAGGTGAAATCAGCCCATGCCTATGGGGAAGGGAATCACAGGGAGGCGGTCCAGTATGGAAAGGGAGCCCTGCAGCTGGCCCTTGTGCTGGCTGCTGTGTATGGAATCATCACAAATCTTTTTGCAGGACCGTTAATAGGGTTTTTCCATCTCAACTCGTCTCTGGTAGTGGAAGATGCAATTGTGTATCTGAGAATCGCATGCGGGCTTATCCTCTTTGCATTCATCGGACAGACTTTGACCGGGCTGTATACGGCCTCCGGCAACAGCAGGACTCCTTTTGTGGCCAACTGTATTGGTATGGGAGCCAATATCGTGTTAGACCCGCTGCTTATCTTTGGACTGGGGCCTGTTCCCGGCATGGGAGTAGCCGGGGCAGCCATTGCTACAGTGACAGCCCAGTTTATCGTTGCGTTGGTTTTGGTGCTTTCCATGAGAAGGGACCCTGTGCTGGCAGCCCAGATGCGGATTTGGATTGCCACGCCTCTATCCAATATTAAAACAATGGTGCGGATTGGATTTCCTGCCGCAATTCAAAGTATGCTGTACTGCGGAATATCCATGGTTTTAACCAGATTCGTCACTGCGTGGGGGGATACGGCGGTGGCAGTCCAGAGGGTAGGAGGACAGATTGAATCTATATCATGGATGACAGCAGACGGCTTCGGGACAGCTATCAATGCCTTTGTAGGGCAGAACTTTGGTGCGGGAAACCTGAAACGGGTTAAAAAGGGGTATATGACAGCATCTGTCATCATGTTCATATGGGGTATTTTTACGACCTGCCTCCTTATATTTGGAGCAGCGCCCATATTCAGCCTGTTTATCCATGAGCCGGAGGTGATACCCGCTGGTGCTGATTATCTGCGGATTATTGGATTTTCCGAAATGTTCATGTGCGTTGAATTGATGACAGTAGGGGCTCTGTCCGGCATGGGTAAGACAATGGAAGCTTCCATTATAACCATCATACTTACGGCGGCGCGTATACCGCTTGCCGTGATTCTGGGAAGTACAGTTTTGGGGCTGAACGGTATCTGGTGGGCCCTTACCATTTCCAGTGTTGTAAAGGGAATTATTTTCTTTGTGTATTATCTTCATATCATGAAGAAGATGAAGGCATAGCGACTGCAGAAAACAGAGGGGTAAAACTCAAAAGATGGAGGATTAAAGGATATCCTTATTATAAAGAAGAGTTAACGTTTAAGAAATGTTCAACAGGCGGGCCGTGCACATTGATATGTTCCCGCCTGTTTTAATACTCAAATGATACTGGAATTTTTGATGCACCAAATATCTGGCAATCAATTTGGTGAAAGTGATACTAAAACATGTCTAAAATATAAGGAATACCAGAGAATAAACCACTTGCATAATGTCGCATTTTGTGAGAAAATAGAACCAAGTATGATGTGATAAATTTAACAAATGGGCACTGTACTTGGTCAAATTCATTTTTGAAAGGAGTTTTAACACATGATTTATTCACATGAAGTAGAAGAGATGTGCACAGTTGCACAGGGCGTTCATCATGGCGCTGCTCCAATTCCAGAAGAAGCAAAATGGGTAAAATCAAAAGAAGTCAAAGACATTTCCGGCCTGACCCACGGCGTAGGCTGGTGTGCTCCTCAGCAGGGTGCCTGCAAGCTGACACTGAATGTAAAGGAAGGAATCATCCAGGAAGCTCTGGTTGAGACCATCGGATGTTCAGGTATGACACACTCCGCCGCTATGGCAGCAGAGATTCTGCCAGGACGTACTGTGTTGGAAGCTTTAAATACAGACTTGGTATGTGACGCTATTAATACAGCTATGAGAGAACTGTTCCTTCAGATTGTGTACGGAAGAACACAGAGTGCATTTTCTGAGGATGGACTTCCTGTAGGAGCCGGTCTGGAAGATTTAGGAAAGGGTCTCCGTTCCCAGGTTGGAACTATGTACGGAACTCTGAAGAAAGGTCCCCGCTATTTGGAAATGGCTGAGGGTTATGTAACCGGTATTGCACTGGATGCAGACGATCAGATTATTGGTTATCAGTTCGTAAGCCTTGGCAAGATGACTGATTTCATCAAGAAGGGCGACGATCCTAATACAGCATGGGAGAAGGCACAGGGCCAGTACGGCCGCGTTGCTGACGCTGTTAAGATTATCGACCCACGTAAAGAATGATGAAGACCGAATAGGAGGAATAAGAAGATGGCATTATTTGAATCATATGAGAGAAGAATTGACAAAATCAATTCTGTATTAAACAGCTATGGCATTGCTTCCATTGAAGAAGCTGAGAAGATTACGAAAGATGCAGGCCTGGACGTTTATGATCAGGTTAAAAAAATTCAGCCAATCTGCTTTGAGAACGCTTGTTGGGCATACATAGTAGGCGCTGCAATTGCTATTAAGAAGGACTGCAGAAGGGCTGCTGACGCTGCAGCTGCTATCGGTGAAGGCCTTCAGTCATTCTGTATTCCAGGTTCTGTTGCTGACCAGCGTAAGGTTGGTTTAGGACACGGTAACCTGGGCAAGATGCTTCTGGAAGAAGAAACCGACTGTTTCTGCTTCCTGGCAGGCCATGAGTCCTTTGCTGCTGCTGAGGGCGCTATCGGTATTGCCGAGAAGGCAAACAAGGTTCGTCAGAAACCACTGCGCGTTATCCTGAACGGTTTAGGAAAGGACGCTGCACAGATTATTTCCAGAATCAATGGATTTACCTACGTAGAGACAGAGATGGATTACTATACGGGCGAGGTTAAGGAGCTGTGGAGAAAATCCTACTCCGAGGGACTTCGTGCAAAGGTTAACTGCTACGGCGCTAACGACGTAACAGAGGGCGTTGCCATCATGTGGAAGGAAGGCGTTGACGTTTCCATCACCGGTAACTCCACCAACCCAACCAGATTCCAGCATCCGGTTGCAGGAACTTATAAGAAGGAATGTGTAGAGAAGGGTAAAAAGTACTTCTCCGTAGCATCCGGCGGCGGCACAGGCCGTACCCTGCATCCAGACAACATGGCAGCCGGTCCTGCTTCCTACGGTATGACAGATACCATGGGACGTATGCACTCTGACGCTCAGTTCGCTGGTTCTTCTTCCGTACCTGCACACGTTGAGATGATGGGTCTTATCGGCGCTGGTAATAACCCAATGGTTGGAATGACAGTGGCTATTGCGGTTAGTATTGAGGAAGCGGCGAAGGCTGGGAAATTTTAAATAATGCTGATAGAATAAGATGTTCTGGAAGTTTTGAGTGTGTTTGATGGTTGGAATAAATGTTTTGATAATTAATAAACTATTGACATTTTCACTTCCTTGGCGTAATATAATGTTAGCAGAGAAAAGTGGTTGTGTCTACTGGACGCAAAGCGAAACCCCAAGGAGTTGCACCTCCTTGGGGTTTCTTTTTCCTTTTGAAGAGGAATAACTTAGGCAGACTGTTGATTATTTATCTCTGTCCAACCATTTACAAATATAGTAGCAAACTATACCTGCCATAACAGAGATAAGAAAAGTGGTTATGTATTGCACTGGTCGCACCTCCTTCCTGCTGGAAAGAGTCAACAGCAACTTTGTTATATCGCTTTGATAGAAGGCTGTCCATTGTTTTATATAAACTCCATAAAGAAATCGGAACAGTAATCAGAACGGCAGCGTAGCACACTCATAGCATACAAATATCCCTAAAATTTTTGAAAATCCAGCCTTCACAGTTTCCAGTGAGGAGAGCGCTAAAGCAGGGAAATCCTAAGAAAAGCTTTATGATATAAGGCTTTGAGAGGATGAACCATATTTTTATGGTTTTAAAAAAATCATTATATATGTGTTTCTTGACATTTCAGCTATTCTGGTTTAATATGATAGTAGCAGAGAAATGAATTTATGTGCATTGTGTCACAAATGCAAATCCCCAGGAAGTTGCAGCTTCCTGGGGATTCTTTTTCCTTTATAGGGTGGGATAACCCAGGCTAGCTGTTGTTATTTTTTTCTGTCTAACCATTTGTTGATATAGTAGCAGACTATACCAGCCATGACAGAAATGAGAAATGAATCTATGTAGTGCATTATGTCACCTCCTTCCTGCTGGAAAGAGTCAACAGCAATTTAATTATAGTTATTATATGTTGGTTGTCTATGCTAACCTATTAAATAAAAAATAGTAAATTCGTGTGTTGTTCTCGGTATATAAGAGATAAGCACAACAACCTGCATGAATACAGCATTTGTACGTCCTGTTTTAGTTGTGAAATCTATTGTGAATCAGATGAAATGCCGCCCTATTGCCGCCCTGATTTCCCAAACACCTATAAAGAGAGATGAGGACGTACAAGTATTTATCAGGACTAATTGATGGTTTGACATTCAGTCCGATTACACTTAGACTCTTATTAAGAGTTCATCAAATGTCAAGAAGATACAATCAGGCAAAGCACAAGACAGGAGGAGTTTTATGTTTTATTTTATTCGACATGGTGAGACGGACTATTCAGACAGAAATACTAAAATATACAAAGGATTTGGTGTTAATCTTTCACCGCTATCAGAAAATGGAATTCAGCAAATTAAAGAAACAGCAAAAGATTTAAGGTTAACAGATGCTGATATAATATTAAGTTCTCCGTACACCAGAGCTTTGCAGACAGCGGCTATATTGTCTAAAGAAATAGGCATCGAAATAGCTGTTGAAACTGACTTACACGAATGGGTAGCAAATAAAAACTATATTTATGACGAAGATGAAAAAGCTGAAAAGAGCTATCAACAATATGTAGATAATCAAGGTGAATATCAAGATGGGGTAGATGAGGTATGGGAAAGTAAGCAAATGATGGAAGAACGGGTATTGGCAGTTCTAAAGAAATACAGCCAATACAAAAAAGTAATCGTTGCCTGTCACGGAATGATGATTCACGCTGTCACAAAAAAATACCATCCTCATAATGGCGAAATAATTGAGTTTGAATTGTAGGTAAAATTCATTTTACTTAGACGAATTTAGCCTTCTTTATTGATAAAATGTGTATACCTCATTTTGTCGTTTCCAATAGTCGCAAGCAGTGTATAAGTGTACACACTCATACGATTTTCTCAATTTGTGTACCACTCAAATTGAGAAAATCCGCTTGTTGGAGGCCCGGCCCCCAATCCCCTGTGAACGCCCTGTCGGGTCGGCTGTGCGTCCGTTGGACGCTGGAATATGAACGGACATTTAGAACGCCAGAAATGGGGCGTATGACCCTGTTGCGGCAATCAAACAGTTAGGGGGTAGGATTCTATACCCGATGCATGAAAAGGCGTTTCTAACGTTCTGTGCGTACGGTTTTTACCAGCAGGTAAAAAAATGATTTTCCCGCCCAAATGCCGCCCAACTTTACAAAATTACTTTGTAAAGCGATATTCCCCAGTTCGGTAGGGATATGAGAAAACTCTTATCCCATGCCCCTTTGCGGCGTTGTATCACAAGAAGATATGCAGACTAATAAAGCGGGTTTTATCTATTCGTGAATAAAAAATAGTAAATATTTAGTGGCTATAAAATTCTTTTTCCAGCCGGAAAGGCCGATGAAATCAGCATTTCTGCCATGTGAGAAACCGTTCTGCAAAGGGTAAAATGGTGCCTGAATGGTGCCCAAGCGAACAAACTGAGTTATGAGCAGTTATGTGAAGTAATGAAACAAAATGAGTTGTTTGACATTTCCATGCGGTCATATTAAAATGAAAAAAGTAGTTATGAATTTGCACGATTTAGGTTTAAAAGACGTACGAATTGGAATTTGCGGGGGAGAACATATGATTAGAATAAGACCATATAAAGCTGCGGACGCAAATACGATTTTATCGTGGTGTCAAGATGAAATAGCATTTTATAAGTGGACAGCAGGCGTACTTGGAAATTATCCTATAACACAAAATGAATTTCGTTCCGTTGAATCTTTAATGCCGTTTACTGCATTTGATGAGACAGGAATCGTTGGTTTTTTTACGTTAAGAAATCCTAATGAATCATTGGATGAATTGCGTTTTGGGTTTGTTATTATAAATCCCGAAAAACGTGGGAAAAGCTATGGGAAAACGATGCTTCGATTGGGACTAAAGTTTGTGTTTGAGATATATGGGGCTAAAAGAGCAACGTTAGGAGTTTTTGAAAACAATCTGCCTGCTTATTATTGCTATAAAGCAGTTGGTTTTGATGATGTGATTCTTGATGCAACTGAAACATATTGCGTTTTAGGTGAAGAATGGAAGTGCAAAGAATTGATGATGGAAAATGTATAAATTCCAGTTCGCTCAACTGGTTTCCTGCGCCTTATTGGTATAAGACGTGCTTCCTCTTTAGCCGTTTTCAATAGCGGCAAGCAGGGTAAAGTGGTACACACTTTGCGATTTTTCCGTTTTTCGCCTCCGCGAGAACCTGGAAAATCTACTGGTTGTGGGCCGCCCCCATCCCCCCGACAAGGGCCGTATGCACTGCCTTGCGAACGCGCCACAGGTGGAGCGGCCATGTGCTGTCTGCTAAGTCCGCCAGCAGGCCACACAAGGGTTTGCTGTTTTTTGTTTTGTGGTGCCCAGCTTTACAAAATTATGCGGTTGCAGGTTGTGCCGGCTTATTCGCCGGATTTGAGCAAACGTCCATTTCATGCGGGTTTGCGAGGTGTTCTTACGAAACGCCTTGCCGCTTTTTGACATTTGAAATAGCTATTCTAGCAATAAAAAATACAACAATGAAGAAACGCAGCAACAAAGAAGCACAGCAACAAAAAAGCACAGTAACAAAGAAACACAGTAACAAAGAAACACAATAACAATAGCCGCAATTAAAAAATCACAATATTAATTAACAAGAAAAGGACGGCCCATTCAATGAACTTCTATTTAGCCCCCATGGAAGGCCTTACCGGCTACATATACCGCAATGCATACCACGCCTGCTACCGCCCTATGGATAAATATTTCACCCCATTCCTGTCACCAAAGGCAAACAGCAATCTCAGCTTCCGGGAACTCAATGACATCCTGCCGGAGCACAACCGCGGAATGTATCTGGTTCCTCAGATTCTCACGAACCAGGCGGAAGATTTTATGCGGGTGGCGACGGAATTGCGGGAATACGGTTATACTGAATTGAACCTGAACCTGGGCTGCCCCTCAGGAACCGTGGTATCCAAGCACAAGGGGGCGGGATTTCTGGAGCGGCCGGACAGCCTGGACCGGTTTCTGGATGAAGTCTGCACAGGTCTGAGCCAGATGGGGATGGAGCTTTCCATAAAAACCAGGCTGGGGATGACCTCTCCGGACGAATTCCCGGGTCTTTTGGAAATTTATAACCGGTATCCCATAAAAGAGCTGGTTCTCCATCCCAGAATCCGCACGGATTATTATAAAAACACCCCAAACATGGATGCATTTTATAGCGGGTTTCACGGCAGCCGGGCCCCGGTTTGCTATAACGGGGATATATTTACTATATCTGACTATGAAACATTATGCGGAGAATATCCGGAACTGGATAGGGTGATGCTGGGACGGGGAATCATATCCAATCCCGGACTGCTGGATTGGATTGGGGTTGAAGCAGGTTTGGGCAATGCCAAAAACAACAAGGAAACATTAAGACAATTCCACCAGATGGTATACGAAGGCTACCGTGAAATCATGTCCGGGGACAGAAATGTCCTGTTTAAAATGAAAGAACTGTGGGCCTGCATGATTCAGATTTTTTCCGACAACGGAAAATACATTAAGAAAATAAAGAAATCCCAGAGACTGGAAGAATATGAGGCAGCGGTGGCTGCTGTGTTCCGGGACCTGGATATCCTGGAAGGTGCCGGATTCCGCACATATTAATGGCGGTATCCGGTATTTTCTGACTGTAATTTGTTCCTCTGCATTTCCTGGGTATTTTTGTGAAAACTGCGGGGATGATATTTCCCTGCCATTGTGCTATACTTTTAGATAATCCGCTTTTTCAATGACGCCGCATCCGATTTTGGTTCCGGAGTTTCCGGAAGGCTGGGATGTAAAGTCGTCGGCATGACTGTGAATGACAACCGATTTGCCGATGATGTCATCTGTGGAAAAGCGCTTGTCATAAAAGGAGAGCCAGGCATAACCCTCGTTCCCGAGAAGGGGAAGCAGGTCCCCTGCATGGTCCGGATGAGGTTCGCCGGAAGGATTGTAGTGGTCCCCCGTACGGGCGAAGTCATCGGAACAATCACCGTTCTGGTGAATGTGCATGGCATAAAAATCCGTGGAACCGGGAGCCTGTTTATTGGGAAGATTGAATATCTCGGCTTCCACCAGTACGCCCCCATAAGGAGTCTGGTAGAATTTCACCAGGCCGCTTAAGCCGGGCGCAGCACTTCCGCCTCTGACCCAGGCAATGGCGGCAGGGGCCCGAAAGCGCAGCAAATCAGCAAAGATGTCAGCAGGAGTGACAGATTGGTTGGCCATAATGGTCTCCTGTAAAAATGATTTCTTTATAGCATATGCGCATAAAAAAATAAGTTTACCTGAATCGGTAAACTTATCTTTCATTTGGAGGGGACCGGCAGAAGGGGAGCTGCCGGTCATAGGTATGAAAAAGTGTTTTCCTGTATAGTAAAAGGTCTATCGCCTTACAAGTATTACTATACAGGGAAAATGTGGCCAAAGTTTGAGCACACGCTAAAGATTCAATAAAGAAACTAAAGGGAAAATAAACAATTTATAAAAGCAGGAGTCAGATTATGGCAAGACGGTTCGTCAGAGGGGCGGAATACATGAAAGAATGGAGTATAAAAGAAACCGGAATGAAGTCATCAAACACAGGCCGCACCATTATAAGGCTGCTGGCAGCGGCGTCTGCAGCATTCCTTTTATTATCCACGCCTGCATACGCAGGGACCTGGTCACAGGCGGGCGGAACATGGAGATACCAGAAGGACGATGGGTCCTATGCCAGGGGATGGCTGCAGAGCACGGATGGGAAATGGTATTATTTTGATGCAAACGGAAGGATGCTGGCAGACACGGTCACACCGGACGGATACCAGGTGGGACCGGACGGGGCATGGGCGGATGGCGGCTGGGAAGCAGCCTATGATGCCAATTACCCACTGAAGGACTACCTGGACCAGGCCGGACTTCAGTATGTGGATGTCATTATGGGGTGGAATGCCAAGGGGGAGCCGGTGATGGAGAGGCGCCTGCGCCAGGATTATAATTATGGGCTGTACAATTATTTTGGCCTTTCCGATGATTTGTGCAAGGCATTGTACGGGGAGAGCGACCAGATAGGAACCGGGGAAACGGCTGTTGACGGCGACAGTCTTCTGGTACTGGGCCAGGTGGCCCTGTATCAGGAAAGCGTGGGAAGCGATACCTACAAGCAGCGGCGCAATGCCCTGGCCCTGGTGGTCCGGGATTATCTGAACAGCTACCGGTGGAGGGATACCAGCGAACTGGAGCGGGCAAAGCATGCAGCCCTTTACATTGCCTCCGGCTGTACGTATGATACGGGATTGTATACCAGGTTTGTTAACGGGGAAGACACCTCCGGGGACCCTTCCTTTACAGCCTATGGCTGTCTGGTAAACCATAAGGCTGTCTGTGAAGGCATTTCCGTGGCATACCAGATGCTAGCCAGGTCCATGGGCCTGAACTGCTTCTGTGCTCCGGATGACAATGACAAGGACCATATGTTTGTCTATGTGGAAGCGGGCGGCAGCTGGTATAAGGTGGATTTATCCGTGACAGGACTGATGCCCCAGACCATGGTGGACCGGTGCTTTAAGACCACTGCGAACCAGGAGGTGGAGCGTATTTTTGCTGCTTATTACAATAAGTCCAATCCATACATTGCCCATGTGGATTATGGAAACCTGGCTCCCGGAAAGGTATATGACTTAAGCGCCGGAGGACAGCTTCGGAAATATCCGTAGGCTGCGGCCTGGCCTGGGGAACACGGCGGCGGAAGAATTTTAAAGATGGTTTAACTGTTACCGGAACGTGATTCAGTAAAGCAATGCCGGAGACATGAAAGATTCCGGAAAGAAAGGACTGAGAATAATACAATGTTTGATAATCTGACAGCCAATGACATAAAGAAAATGCAGGAAGAAATAGAGTACCGGAAATTAGTGGTCCGCAAGGAAGCGCTGGAGGCAGTGAAGGAAGCCAGGGCTCATGGGGATTTAAGTGAGAATTTTGAATATAAGGCGGCCAAACAGGATAAGAACAGGAATGAGAGCCGGATTCGCTACCTGGAAAAGATGATAAAAACAGCCAGAATCATAACGGATAACTCCAGGGAGGACGAAGTGGGCCTGGGGGATACGGTGGAGGTTTATATACCCGATGACGATGAGACAGAGAAGTATAAGCTGGTAACTACGGTCAGGGGAAATTCCCTTCAGGGATTAATCAGTATTGATTCGCCTCTGGGCAAGGCCATAAGGGGACACAAGGAAGGGGATACGGTTTATGTGAAGGTGGACGACCGTTTTGGATATGATGTGGAGATACGTTCCATTGATAAGACCACGGAAGAGGATGAAGATAAGCTGCGCAGTTTTTAACAGAATAACATTTACGTTTGATTCTACATGGATTCAGGCCCGGCAGAAGGTTGAGAAGATTCAGCAGGTCTTGCCGGGCCTTCTCAGGCGGTAAAGGGATTCATACATAAAACAAGGGACAGAAGGAGAACCATATGGCGGCAGTTAACATGACGGAAGGCGGTATCACAAAACATCTGGTGGATTATTCCATTCCCCTGATTCTGGGCAATATGTTCCAGCTTACCTACAATGCAGTGGACTCCATCATAGCAGGCAGATTCATAGGAAAAGAGGCCCTGGCGGCGGAAGGCACGGCCAGCCCGGTGATGAATATTGTCATACTCGGAATATCCGGTATCTGCATGGGGGCATCCGTACTGATGAGCGAGTTCTATGGGGCTGGCCAGAAAGAAAAGCTGAAACGGGAAATGTCTACCACGGTCATATTCGGCTGTTATTTTTCAGTGTTGATAGCCATACTTGGAGGATTTTTCTCAAACCCCCTTCTCGGAGTGCTGGGAGTGCCGGAAGAGATACTGGGCAAGGCGGCTTCTTATCTGTCCATCATTTTTTTAGGCGCTCCGTTTACTTATTTTTACAATGCAGTGTCGGCCGCCCTGAAAAGCGTGGGAGATTCTAAGACGCCCCTTAAGTTTTTAGCCTTTTCTTCTATATTAAATGCTGTTCTGGATTTGATTTTCATCGGAGGTCTTGGATTCGGCATTGTATGCTCTGCTGTTACCACGGTCGTGGCGGAAGCAGCCTCGGCCTTTCTCTGTATAACATATGTGTATAGGAAAATTCCCATGCTGCAGCTCAGGAGGGGAGAGTTCACCATGGACAGGCAGCTTCTCAGACAGACTCTGCGTTACGGCAGCATTACGGCATTGCAGCAGTCCTGCCAGCCCATCGGAAAGCTGCTGATACAGGGCGCTGTAAACCCTCTGGGTGTGGATATGATTGCGGCTTTTAATGCGGTCAATCGAATTGATGATTATGCGTTTACGCCGGAACAGAGCATTTCCCATGGAATCACCACCTTTGTGGCCCAGAACAGGGGGGCAGGCAGAAAGGAACGCATCCGCAAAGGGTTCAGGAGAGGGCTGACGCTGGAGGCGTGTTACTGGGTCTTCATCTGTATAACCATTACCTTGTTCCGAAAGCCGCTTATGGGATTGTTTGTAACAGCGGGAAATGAGGGAATCGTGGCGTTGGGAAGCAGTTATCTGGGGATGATGGCGTTATTTTATGTGTTCCCTGCATTTACCAATGGAATCCAGGGATTTTTCAGAGGGATGGGGAATATGAGCGTTACACTCTTGGGGACCTTTGTCCAAACCAGCCTCAGGGTGGTATTTGTATACCTGTTAACGCCCGGAATCGGACTTCCGGGGGTTGCGTATGCCTGCGCCATAGGCTGGAGCGTAATGCTTTTGGTTGAGGTTCCTTACTATTTTTGGTTTATGAGAGATAAATAATGGAAAAACCCAGGAATCTGTAGTAGAATGTGTTATATATAGAATAACGCTTAGCCATAAGGGGGATACAAATGAAGGAGGAAAGTACATATTATCCGGCCAGAGTTGGGGAAGGCCTGACCGTATTCATGATGGGAAGTATAATGCTGGAATATAACAGGAAGCCCCTGCAGATTCCCGGAGGCCCTTCGGGAAAGGTACTGCAGCTGATACTTATACTGCTGTATTCAGGCGGAGAGGGCGTACACAGGGAGGAGCTTCTGGATATGCTCTACGGCAGCGGAGAGTGCTCCAATCCTTCGGGAAGTTTACGGGCAACGGTGTTCCGTCTCCGCAAGCTTTTGGAGGGCAGTGAATTGCCGCCCCGGGAATATATCCGCACAGACGGCGGAATCTACAGATGGGACAGCGGGGACCTGCCTGTGTATATCGATGCCAGGGATTTTGAAAATACGGCAAAGGAGGCCCTGCGCACCCATGACGAAATCCTTTTAAAACGGGCGTGCAGCCTGTATCAGGGTGAATTTCTGGCCCAGCTCGCAGGGGAGAAATGGGTATCAGTGGTGGGGGTGCGCTATCAGGAGCTGTATTTCAGCTGTCTGCGGGCTGCCAGCAGCCTTATGAAGAAAAACCGGGAATATAACGGACTTCTGGAGCTGTGCAACTATGCCTGCGAGCTGTATCCGTATGAGGAATGCCAGATTATGAAGATTGACTGCCTCATTGCCATGAAACGGTTTAAGGAGGCCATGCAGGTGTATGATGCTGCTGTTTCCCAGTATTTTGAGGAACAGGGACTTCCGCCTTCTGAAAAGATGCTGGAACGGTTCCGCATCATGAGCGGGCAGATTCGTTATACATCGGATACCCTTAAGGATATAAGGGACAGCCTCCATGAGAGGGACCGGATTAACGGGCCGTATTACTGTGCGTATCCGGCCTTTATCGACTGTTACCGGCTCCTGGCCCGCATGGCGGAGAGGGTGGATTTTTCCAGTGTGCTTCTGTGCTGCACCTTGCTGGATTCAAAGGGCAAGCCTCTGGATGCAGGCGGGGAACTATTAAAGGCTGCCTCGGAAAAGCTTCACGATGCCATAGGCAAATCCCTCAGGAAAGGCGACTTATTTACCTGCTATAATCCCAGCCAATATCTGGTCATGCTCAATGGCACGTCCAATGAGTATTGCCTGCGGATTTATGAGCGGATTGACAGGAACCTGCATCTCTGGGATGGAGGCAGGAAGGTGAAGCTTAATTACCAGGTGATGCCGGAGAGTCTGATGTAGGGGAGAAGTAAGATTGTGCAGGAAGATTAAGCGGGAAGATTATGCAGGAAGTTTGCAATAGAAAAAATTGGTTGGCAGTTGATAAGCCGTCGCAGTGGTCTGCGGCGGCTTTATTAATTACATCGAAAACATACAGTATACGAATTTAGAAAATAATTATCAGTCTGTCAGGCATGTATATTGGGCATAGCCCCATACCGGCCTTCCAGATACTGTTTACCATAGGCCTCATCGTTGCGCGGGATGAGGCCGTTTTCTTTTTTGTAACTGGAGAGAGGGTATAATTCGGTATCCTGTCCTTCCTGACGGCAGCAAAGCCAGATTTCATCCCTGCGCATCTGCGTTGGCTGCAGGATGGCGGTGTTGTGGGCAGTGAATAGTAATTGCGCATTGTGAGGATTTTTCTCGCTATTAGCATAAAGAGAAATCAGGTAACGGAGTGCATGGGGATGAAGGACACAGTCCAGGTCATCGGCCATCATGAGACTGCCGTCATCCAGGCTGGCCACAACCGAGGGCAGCAGTGAGAGCAGCTTTTTGGTGCCCATGGATTCTTCCTCCCATGGCAGTTCGAAGGTACAGCCTTCATAAGGACTGTGAACAAGGAAGGCGGCAGGAGACTTATGGTCGGAATCAGGTATGATGCTGTAATCCGTTATATCAAGTCCCAAATCCTGCAGGATGCGGCACAGTCTCCGCCGCGTGTCCATATCGGATGGCAGTTCCCTGGGGCTGTTTCCCTGTATTCTGCTGAACCAGGAATAGGCAGCCCTGGCATGCATGGAATCCGTATAAGCATTAAGCCATGACAGCAGAGTCACCGATGGAGGCACGGCCTTAAGGGAGAAGGAGATGAGTTCCCGTCCGGGATGGATGACGGATTCCTTCCTATTAAAAAGAATACCTGTATCACTTCCCCCCAGGCTTCCGTAGAACAGATTCTCCTCAACAATGGCTCCCTTTAAGAACTGGAGCTGGTAACGGAACAGAAATCCCTGACTGCGGAATAACACGTCAAACTGGGTTGGAATGTCCCTGCACTCAGATGATAACATGCAGTGCACATCCCTGATTCTGGTTGGCACGGTGACAGAGGCTGTAACCAGGGAGGAGAGACAGGACAAGGCGTTGAGAACCGTGGACTTCCCGCAGCCGTTAGGGCCATAGATTCCGATAAGAGGAAGGATGCGTTCGCCGTCAGACGGGTCCTTCAACAGGGTATTTTTATGTTCGTTAATGGAGGCAGGTAGGAAATCCAACAAAACTTCCTCTTTGAATGCTTTGAAATTTTTAAAACTGAACTGGACCAGCATAATAGCACCTCGAAATGTGAGAAAAAAACTCATGAATATGCGTCATTTGTATCTGAAATCATTTTACCATAAAATTGACAATAACACAATTAAAAATGAGGTTTTTTCTCACTGGCTGGGTATATTCTTAAAGTTTTATAAATGGAAATGTATGGGGACAAAAACATGGAAAGGTTATAAAAAACAGGCGGGATTTTATTGATATAAATAAAAAGTAACGAAAAATGTGGGATAAATAACGCTTTACGTAACGCCCTCTTTGCTATGATTATAGCGAGGGAATCTATAATTACATAAATAATTTAAGAAAAATTTTAAACTTTCTTAAATTGTAACCAGATTGTAACTGTGGTTTGCTATACTAGTTTCAGACAGTTGGATTTATCTGGAATCATGTAGAAGAAAAAATATGAGAGGAGTGTAAGTATGGAAGGACGAAAAAGGTCTGGCATGTTAAAGAAATCAGTTTATAACATGCGGAAGCGTCTGGTGGCCTTCGCGTTAGCGGCAGCCATGGTGTGCACCAACGTCGGTGCGGACCTGAACGCAGCGTATGCGGCTACATCGTCGTCAGAGTCTGTCACATTCGAAATGACTGGTTCCCAATTGGTGACAGCTATCGAAGAGGCAATCGAAAACGGCAATGTAATATCACCAGGCGACCTCGACTTTACCAATGGCGACATTGCGAAGTTTGAGAGTTTGTTCTATGGAGAAGGGAAGGTATTGGAAGTATTCCCGGACCCGGACGGCGGGAGTATGGATGCCGAACTGAGAGTGTTCGTACGTCTGCCGGAAGATGCCGATGACATGTATATGGTGACCGGCGATGAGGAGATTATCTTCTTATATGTGAATAATGGGGAAGATACAATCAGCTGCTCCACCAACATCACCAGGATGGACGATGGCGTAGAGAAGGTTAAAAAGACCAAGAGGATTACTGTAAAGAGCTTTGAAGCGGCATATGGCGATGAGGAGATTAATTACATTTCCAAGCCGGCAGAAGAGACTACAGCTCCTGCACCGGAAGATGTCAATGGACCAGCAGTTGAGGAAACCACAGTTCCTGATACCACAGCACCAACTGATGAAGGAACCGTAGATGATACAACGACAGTTGCTCCGGATGAAAATGAGTCAACGGATGCTCCGACAGAGGAACAGACCACGGCGCCGGAAGAAGGCAGCACGGCTCCGACGGAGGAACAGACTGAGGCATCTACAGAAGCAGCTACCACAGAAGAGGCAACGACAGAAGAAGCTGCGGCTCCGGAAACAACTGAGGAAAAAACTCAGGAAGCCACAGAAGCAGAAGTAAAAGAAACAGAAGCTCCTGAACCGGAAGCAGCAGAGCCGGAAGCGGCAGCTGGTGAACCAGTGGCATCCATTATCCGCCATTATGCACCGGTAGTTGCTGATAATGAGGAAGGCAATGCTGAGGAAGCTCCTAAGGCTGATGAGGCAAAGGAACCTGAGGCTGAGCCGGAAGAAAAGACGGAACCTGTTAAGGAAACAGAGGCTCCGACAGAGAAAGAGACAGAGCCGGAAACCCCAGCAGAGACTGAAAGTACCAAGGAAGCGCAGGAAGGAAATACAGAAGAATCTGCAACAACTGCACCGGATGAAACATCTGCCGAGGCAGGGGAGAGCACGGACCCAAGTGAAACAACCACTGAGGGAACAACCGCTGCTCCGTCAGAAGGTGATGAGACTACAGCTCCTGAGGCAACCACAGAGGCGGCAGAGACACCAGCTGAAACAAAAGAGGTTCAGGTAGGAACTCCTTCTGAAGTTACAAAACCAGAAGTTAAGCCGGAAGAGACAGTTAATAAGGCAGTGACAACTGATTTGGTTGGTATAGGATACTGCAGCACTGCTAAGGTATATACCACTACGATTAATCAGCTGAAGGCTTTGGATGATTTTGAGGGTTATAAGGTTACTTATTCCATTAATCCGGGAGCCAGCGCGCGTATTGTGGATGGCGCCAGGGGTGTGGAAGAAGGTAATGATTTAACATTTGGTGTTGTAAATCAGATTGGTTATGAGACAGAAAGTGTAGTTGCCAATGGAGTCATTTTAACAGCTGACTCAATTGAAGACGGGGGGGATGGTACCCAGATAGCATGGTATACTGTTTCTGGAATTACGGAAGAACAGGATATCCAGGTAAATATGAATGAAATAGCACCCCATCCGGCATATTACGATTCTAAAGTTATTAAGGGTATTAGAATCGAAGTGTCAGCAGGCCAAGGTGTATTACCCGAAGATACTATACTGGATGTTAGGGAAGTGACCAATACATCACAGTTGCGTAAAGCTGCACAGGATGATGTTGACCCATCAATGGAATCCGCGAAAGTTGTTGACGTTATTGCGTATGATATTAAGTTACTGACTCCGGATGGTAATAATGTATATTTTGACGGTGAGACTGTTAATGTTAGGTTTTCAGGTACTAGAATAGAAGAGAATTCTAAAGATGCCGATTTGATTCAGATTTCATATGTAGAAAACGATGGAGTCTCAACAAAAGAGGCGGTAGAAAATGCAAATGCAAAAGAGCTTGCGGTAACCACAGTAGAGGAAAAAGATGTATCCGGTACTGCGACAGAAGATGTAGCATTTGATGCACAACACTTTACGGTCGTTGAGATTCGAATGATAGAAACCAGGGAAGCAGATGAGCATGTAGTTAAATTCTTTTCTAGCGAAGATGAATCAGAGCCATTTGTGGTTCAGTATGTAAAAGACGGTGAACCTACAACTGCCCCTATTGTTCCTGATAAAGAAGGGTACACATTTGCAGGATGGGTTGATGAGAATGGAGTTCCAGCTAATTTTGATTCTATTACATCAGATTGTGTTTTTTATCCTTTATATACACAGTTGGAATCAACGATTACTTTGAGAGTTGATTATGTATATGAAGATGGTTCAAGAGCTGCGCAGCCGTTCATTGCCAATATATTAAAAGGTCAGAATGCTGATTATCAGGTAACAAGTCCTGTTCTTGATGGCTTTAGCGTAGAATCAGGAAAGGAATCAGTCGCCTTTAATGGTATATATGAAGAGAGCCAGGCTGTTACTGTCACATATTATGGTGAAGAACGTAGCTATAAGGTAGAACACTGGCTTCAGAATCCGAATGACGATGGATATACCTTAAAGGATACGGAAGATTTGACTGGTCATGCAGGTACTCGTACTGAGGCAGTGGCTAGAGATTATGAGGGTTTTACTGTACAAAGCTTTAATAATGTAACAATTGGAAATACTGGAGATATTACAGTACGTATTAATTATAATCGCAATTATTACTTATTACAGTATCACACAGATGGTGGAACGTATATTGCACCTAAGAGATTACGCTTTGGGGCGGAAATTCCAGCAGGGGATAGTCCTACTAAATTAGGGTATGATTTTAATGGGTGGGATAAGAATTTAACCACTATGCCTAATCAGGATATTGTTATTACTGCTAAGTGGAACTCCAAAAAGCGGGCTGATTATACTGTTATATACTGGCAGGAGAAAGTCCCGGATAAAGATGGTAAAGTTAATGGGTATGATTTTAAAGAATCCGTAGTAATTAAAAATGCGTATGTTGGTAATGATGCAACATATACTACAAAAACATACGAAGGGTTTAAACTTAATAAGGATTTAAGTAATGTACCCGTTAAAATTACGGCTGATGGAAAAGCAGTAAAGAATGTATATTATGATAGGGAAACGTATTATGTTCGTTTTTATGATGAGTGGGGGAGTGATGAATATACAAATTTAAAAATCACAGCAAAATTTGGCCAGGATATCTCAGATAAGTGGAATGATGATGTTCATTCTAAATACTTATGGAAAAATCCAGATAAAAGTTCTTTCTTAAATCCGAGTTATTATTCATTACAGTTTAATATGCCGGCACATGATTTAAAAGCGTATAATGCAGGCGAGAAGGATAATGATTACAATATAATTTATTATGTAGAAGGACTTGATGGAAAAAGAAAAGTAGAAAAAGTTTACAAAATTAGCGAATTTATTGGTCTGGATAGTAGTGATAAGGCAGAAATTCTTGGCTTTACTTGGAATGACTGGAGGGTATATCCAGGTAATTTCTGGGGCATAGGTAACGACTCTGGAACATATTATAAAAATAGTGCATGGTTGTATTATACTAGGGATACAAAAGAGATACAATTTTTTAATGCTACAGGAGTAAAAAAAGCCTATGTGAAGTTTGAGGCTAATATTTCTCAAGCGGAACCAAAAGGTACTATTGGAAGACCAACAGGAGTGGATTCAGATTATATATTCGATGGCTGGTACACCTCACCAAGTTTTGAAAAGGCCGTTGATTGGAAAAATGATACTATGCCTGCATATAACTTAAAGTTTTATGCTAAATGGAAAGCTCCGGAGTATACGGTTTCTTTTGAAACAAATGGAGCAGGCGTTATTTCTCCACAAACAGTGACTAAGTATGAAATAATAAGTTTACCCGATAATCCAATAAAGGCGGGGGATGAATTCTTAGGTTGGTATATTGACGAAGCATGTACAATGCCATTCATCAAAAACCAACAAATCACTTCTGACATGACTTTGTATGCAAAGTGGAGTAGTAGTGAAGAGTTTAGCTACACAGTTCGCTATGTGGACGAAAATGGAGAACTTATAAGTAATCCTGTAAGCGAAGATGGTACGCCTATTACCAATCCGCAAGAGCCAATGATTGTCAGCAAAGACGCAACTATAGTAGTCGATGCACCAGCTATTGCTGGTTATACCGCAAAAGTTCCGTCTATGAATGTATTGATTGATGAAAATGGGAAGCAGATTGATGTGGAGTATGTCCGGCATAGAGAATGGCAATATACAGTAAAGTATGTTGACGAGGCAACCGGGGATGACATCATAGGCCCCATCCCATACGTAACAACAGACAATGTGGTGATGGTTTCATATTTGCCAATAGATAATTATATTTTGGCAGGAGAAGCACAGATACAGGTGAGTCCTGACAATACTATAGCTACTTTCAGATATAAGAAAGACCAGTCAACTTATAGAGTAATCCACAGGCTGTTAGATGCAAATGGGAATAAGGTACGTGATGTAGTTGATGAAATTAAAACAGCTAAAATTGGTACCTATGTAACTGAACCAGCAAATGATTATACTAATAACGAACCCTCTCAGAATTATATTTGTATATCTAATGATGTTAGAGAACGTAGCGGTGTAGTCAATCGAAAAGGTACTCTTACAATTATAATTCGTTATGCATTGGATGCAAATGGTCCAGATGAGAAACCGGATGTAGTGCCTGATATGTATGAATATCCAATTATCTATAATGGAAATGGCGCTACAGAAGGAAGTACTGTTGATAATGGAATTTATCCAGTGAATACGGATGTATTTGTGAAAGCAAATGGATTTATTAAAGCAAATTCCACCTTTGTTAATTGGAATACCGTGGCTGATGGAAATGGGAATGACTATGCTATAGGTAGTACCATAAAGATGGAAAAAGGTGGTCTTGAATTATTTGCTCAATGGAAACTGGATGAATATGGATACAGCGTGCATTACTTCTACGATGAAGTAGAGGATGAGGACGAAGCTGAACCGGGTAACGGTCTGTATGGAAGC
>NZ_JADNMD010000002.1:186665-223367 GCF_015556325.1 Clostridium sp. 1001283B150225_161107_B6
CGGATACAGCGTGCATTACTTCTACGATGAAGTAGAGGATGAGGACGAAGCTGAACCGGGTAACGGTCTGTATGGAAGCCAGGTAACAACCTATAAGGGCAAGCCGAGAACGAAATATGCGCTTGACCGTGTGGAGAACCTGCCGCTGACCATCGGAGCGGAAGTAACAGAGAATGTCATCAATGTGTACTATGCGAAGGATGACAATGAGGACGGAACACCGGATAAGTACCAGGTGGATGTAACCTTTAAGGCAGTGAACGGAACGTTCGGAGGAACGCTGCGAGAAACCGGAGTGAAGGTAGACCTTTACAGCTGGAACGAAGAATCCCAGAAATGGGAGGAAACCGAGGGCCATCTGAAGGCGGAGCAGATACCGGCAGCAACCGCGGACACAGGCTACACAGGAGGAACATGGGATGTGACTCCGGATGTGAAGACGGTGATAACGGAGGATGTAACCTACACGATTACCTTTACGGAGAATACCTTCGGATACAGCGTGCATTACTTCTACGATGAAGTAGAGGATGAGGACGAAGCTGAACCGGGTAACGGTCTGTATGGAAGCCAGGTAACAACCTATGAGGGCAAGCCGAGAACGAAATATGCGCTTGACCGTGTGGAGAACCTGCCGCTGACCATCGGAGCGGAAGTAACAGAGAATGTCATCAATGTGTACTATGCGAAGGATGACAATGAGGACGGAACACCGGATAAGTACCAGACAATATTCCGATATGTTAGCGCTGATATTACCAAGGGAACTGTCAGTGTATCAGAAGAAGTCCATACCTTTAGAGATGAAAACGGTAACTACACTGAAAAGACACCAATAAGCCCCAATGGAGCAACCGCAACCGCAACCGATGGCAATGCATTCGATTACTGGACAGACAACGATGCAAAAGATTCAACAATCAATATGAGCATTCTGAAATCGAAGACATATTTGGAAGACACCACCTTCACTGCATACTTTGATACAGACGAGAAGGGAAATGGCCCAGACGGAAATGAACCTGACGGAGTACCTGATAAATATGAAACAATCTTCGTATACAAGAGTGCAGATGTGACAAAGGGTACGGTAGATGCAGACCCACTTAAGGCAGAAGTACATGTATTCATGGATGCAGATGGCAACTACACAGAGAAGACACCGATTAGCCCGAATGGCTCAATCGCAACAGCTCTGGATGGCTACGCATTCGACTATTGGACTGACAGAGAAGTAAATGACTACACTCCAGACATGTCAAAGATGAAGTTGAATACCTATCTGGTAGATACAACATTTACAGCATACTTTGACGTTGATGAAATCGGTACTGAAGAGCCGAATACACCAGATGGAGTACCTGATAAGTACCAGATTGTGTTCCAGTATGTATCAGAAGACGCAAATCGTGGAACAGTATCAGGAACAGTAACTGAAGTCAAGACCATCTATGAAATCGTTACAGGAGAAGATGGCAATGACCATAGGGAACTGAGGCCTGCAAGACCGGGCGCTAACGTAACAGTATCCAGCATTGGAAATTATACTTTCAATAACTGGACAGATGGAAGCAGGAGCTATGCCAATGCAGACGAAATCAAAGCTGCAGAGTTCACACAGAGCACCACGTTTACCGCACAATTCAGATATAGTGGCGGTGGCGGTGGCGGAGGAGGCGGTGGCGGCACCGGCGGCAACACCGAAGGCAATGGACGCTACACCCCATCAACCGGTGGCCCAGGAGCAACTACAACCATTACTCCAGAGGATGTGCCGTTAGCACCTCTTCCAGAATCACCAGTAGATGTAACCTTAATCGATGACGGTGAAGTGCCGTTGGCACCACTGCCAAAGACAGGTCAGACATCTATGAGAACCACATTGACTATGATGTTATCAGGAATCTTCGTTGCGGTAACAGCATTGAGCAAGAAACGTAAAGAAGAGGATTCATAACAGTCAATGTAAAACAAAATAGCAGCATAACAGGAACCCCTGGTCATTATGGCCAGGGGTTCTTTTTGCGGCTTTCTATGGCTTTTTTCCGGCTCTTTGTCAATATTTGGGGCAGGATTTAAAACAAATTAAATAAATATTAAGAATTTTCCCATTATCTGGCCAACCTAACGCTTCCAATAACGTCCCATTTGATATGATTAATAACATAGGACTAAGTATGAAGAGGAGAAAACGGTATGAAGGAGAAAGGAAAATCAAGAGCATTGCATAGAAAACCTTATGGTTTATGCAAAAGGCTGCTGGCTGCATTGATTGCTGCGGTTATGATTACCACTAATATTGGTACGGACCTTACGACAGCATATGCGGCGGAAACTTCTGGCAGCGTAGTTTTCGAGATGAGCGGTGCTGGTTTGGTTACCGCAATTGAAGAGGCGATTGCTGCAGGAAATCCCCTACAGGAAGGAGACATTGACTTTACCAACGGAAAGACAGAACAGTTTGAAGCATTATTTTATGGTGAAGGAAATGTATATGAGATTTATCCGGAATATGACGGAGGGGACATGGACGCGGAGCTGCGCGTATTTGTCCGGCTTCCGGATGACACGGATGACATGTATATGGTCACCGGAGATGAGGAAATTATATTCCTGTATGTGAATAATGGGGAAAGTTCCATCAGCTGTTCCGCATCCATCACCAGAATGGAAGATGGCAAGGAGAAGGTAAAGAGAACAAAGAGACTGACTGTAAAGAGCTACGAGGCTGCGTTTGGAGATGAGGAAGTAAATATCATATCCAAGCCTGCGGAAACGGTTCCTACGGAGACAGTTCCTGCGGAAACGACTCCTGCAGAAACCGTGCCGTCGGAAACAGTTCCCCCTGAAACAGTTCCAGGAGAAACCGTGCCGTCAGAATCAAACCCATCGGAAACAACTCCACCGGAAACCAATCCGGCAGAGCCAACCCCGGCAGAGTCAGCTCCAGATGAAACGGAGGACCAGACATCCCAGAGTCAGGAGACAGAGAATCCAGCAGGAGAGGAAGGGCAGAAAGAAACCACAGCTCCTGCTACAGAGGAAACAGACACTGGCAAACAGGAAACGGACGGGACCCGGAAGGAAACAGAAGAAAAACAGGATGAGAATACAGATAAGACCGGGGAAACACCCGATAACGTAAAAGAAGAAACGGAACAGAAGGCAGAGCAGGACAAAGGACAGAGCGATGCTGAAAAAAAGGATGCGAAGTCAGAGGCAGAGCCGGAAAAAACAGTGAAAGACGAGTCCGCAGATAACAGGCCTGTTGCATCCATAAACCGTCACTATGCGCCTGTTGTTGCAGAAAAGGCAGGTGATGGGTCAGCAGCCCTTCCTGAAAATCATGATTCAAGTGTGAAAATCGAGGAAGAGACAAAAGAATCAGAGGAGAAAAAATCAGAAGACAAAGAATCCGAAGATAAAGAACCCCAAAAGAAACACCAAAATGAGGAAACAGCCGCAGATACCTCTGAAAAAGAAACCACAACAAAAGAAACCTCTGACAGTCAAAACAGCAGTAATGTGGAACCATCAGATGAAGCAGGTACATCCAGCGAGTCAGGTACATCCAGCGAGTCAGATACATCCAGCGAGTCAGGTACATCCAACGACTCAGCTGCATCCGGCAATACAGAACCAACCGATGTCCCACAACCATCCGGCGGACCAGAGCAGTCCAGCCAGGCTGACCAGACCAGCCAGCCAGATACATCCGGCGAATCCGGTCATGGTAAGGAGACAGAGGAAGAGTCCGCTGCGGACACTCCGTCCGAAACAACAGGAGCAGCCATAACCGATGAAACGCCTGTCATTACCATAGAGACAGAGCCGCCGCAGGCACCGGCGGAAACAGAGGCGGAAGAAGTACATAAGGTTAAATCAGCCACATCGGATGACCTTGTGGGAATCGGATACTGCAGCACGGCCAAGGTTTATACCACCACTGTAAATACGCTGAAGGCCTTAAATGATTTTGAGGGATATAAGGTAACCTATGCTGTTTATTCACAGGGAACAGCCCGCATTGTAGACGGCCCGCGCGGTGTTGAGGAAGGCGGAAGCCTTACATTTGGCGTCAAGACCCAGGTTGGTTATGACATACAGTCAGTGTCAGCCAATGGAGATATCCTGGAAGCCTCAGATTCAGAGGCCTCAGATTCAGAAGCCTCAGACTCAGGTGCCCCAGACTCAGAGTCAGCAGTCTTCGGGAAAGCAAACCCGGAGGCTTCATCCGAGAGTATCACCTGGTTCACCATAGAAGATGTGACGGACGAACTGGAGATTGAGGTTTATACCACTGAGACAGACGAGCATCCGGAATTTGCAGATACCATTGTGGTGGATGATGGCATGATTATCAGCCTTTATGCGCCGGAAGGCGTATTGCCGGAGGGTGTAACCGCTTCAGCGGAAAGAGTGGATGCAGCCCTTGAGGATTCCATCCGGGAAAATGCACAGGAGGCGGCTTCCGAAGAGGGAAAGAATGTCTCATCAGTGGCAGCCTATGACATAAATCTGTGGCTTGGAAACCAGAAGCTGGACGCCGGAATCTGGAACCAGGAGGGCGCTGTGACAGTGACATTTTCCGGTATTCCCGTGAGGGAGGCCAGCCAGACCGCAGAAGAACTGTCCATTGTTCACGTGGAAACAGAAGCTGAGGATGTAAAGGCCTTGGAAGAGGTCCGGGATACGGTGGATGTATCTGGCAGAACGGTAGATACACTGAGTTTTGAAGCAGAGCACTTTTCCATCTATGCAGTAATCAGCAGAGATAATATAACCTGGACTACGGTGAAGGTTAACAAGGGAGAATCTTTCTTAGTAAAAGCAAACCGGATTTATGGCGGTAAATGGTCCGCATCAGACCCAAAGGCAGTTGCTGTGCGGACAGTGAAGGATACAAAGGAAAATGGCAAATTGTATTCGGTGGCAGAAGTAAAGGCTTTTGAAGGTGATAAAGAAGCCACAATCTGGTATGGCAATCGATTATACAATGAATTTTTCAAAGTCGTAGTCAAAGACACAGCCAGCCAGTTCCATTTCAAATTCAATCAGGAATCCTCCGATATATCATTATGGTACAGCGTCAACGGCGGAGAACTCAAAGAAATGGAGAGAGGCCAGAACCTTCAGACAGCCAGAACGGACATTGTATCCTTCTATGTAAAACCGGCCACCGGCTATGTGACTCCGACCACCTTTGAGCACAGAAATGGCGGGTCCGAGGCAGAGCTGGCAAAAGCGCGGTATGGGGAAGGCATCTATGTGGATATAGCGGATGCACCGGACGCCATTTCCGCTGACGGCGCAAGCAGGGATTTTTCATCTGCAAACGCAGAAGCTGTTTCCCTGGGATGTACCAACCAGTTCCATTACTCCGACAGGAACGAGGCATACCGGTACAGGGAATTTAAAATCCAGGCAACGCCTGCAAGGATTAAGGTAAGGTATGATGGCAATGGGGCGGAAGGAAAGGCTCCGGTTGACAACGAAACCTATTACCACCCAGCAATTAAAAATAAAAACAGCTATATTGAGATTAAGGGTTCCGGAAATCTGAAAAAGAATCATTTTGATTTTGCCGGATGGGAACTTGCCGAAACCAGCGTCAACCAGGCCGGCAGTAAGATATATCAGCAGGGAGACAAGCTGTTTGTAGGCAATGTCTGGAAGGATATAAATATAAATCCGGTCACCTATGTCCTTACAGCTAAGTGGAATCCCAGACAGTATACACTTACCACGGCTTCGGATGCATATTCTGTCATTGACCAGGGCGCGCAGTATTTTTATGACGCAGAAGCTCTTATCAAGGTGAGCTTTGCAGCCGCACAGGGGTATCGGATATCCGGCGTCAGGGTGGATGGTATTGATTTAACAGGAAAAGCACTGGATGAAGCTGTGAAAAACGGATGGGTGGAAGTGGACTGTAAACAGAACCATCAGGTATCGGTGACTTCCGTCAGGTCTGAATATAAGCTTATTACCAGCTCCCAAAATGCCGATATCACCAAAGGAACTAAATACTCCTACAGCGATACGGATATGCTGGATGTGAAATTCAAGGCGGATAAGGGCTATACGGTTACCAGTATTACTGTGGATGGGAAATCTTACACATCGGATGAAATCCTGGCCATACTGGCGGAGACGGACCAGCAGGGCTACAGCCATATAACACTGGACCGCAGGCAGGACCATACAGTGGTGGTTAAGGCTGATAAGACGCTTTATACACTGACAGCCAGGGCAGATGAGAATTCCTGGATTAATCCTCAGACCAAGAGCTACGAGTATAAATGGGCCGGCAGCTATAAGGTCGAGTTTGGGGCAAAGGATGGTTACCAGATACAGAATATCATTATTGATGGGAAGGAATTAACTGGTCTTGAGAAGATGGCTGCCATAGCTGCCGGTGCTTACCGGTTTGATTATAGGAGCAGCCACACCATCGAAGTGACCACAAGGATAAACAGCTACCGCCTGGTTACAGACTCAGACCGCAACAGCTGGATTACCCCTTCCATGGATTTCACCTATGATGGAACGGAGAAGCTCAGGGTGGAATTCGGCGCAAAGGAAGGCTATTCCATATCCGGCCTATGGGCTGATTTGCGCCCATACAGAGGAGATGAGCTGAAAGAGGCGGTTTCCAGAGGATATATAGAGCTGGAACGCAACAGGGACCACATTGTAACGGTCACAAGCAAGATTAACGAATATAAGCTGACTGTGGGAGCGGATGAAAACAGTCAGATTACAGAACCAAAGCAGGCCGTAACCACCTTTACCTATGATGCAGGCAAGAGCCTGGTGGTTAAGTTCAAGGCCAATACAGGCTACAGAATCAGTAATGTGATAGTGGATGATGTTTCCCTGGAGGGAGCAGAGCTTCTCAAAGCGCTGGCCTATCATTCTGTTTCAGTGGACCGCAAGGGCGACCACAGTGTATTCGTAGAGAGCAGTCCCTTGGAATTTACCCTTACTACCGGGTCAGACCTGCACAGCCGGATTACATACCCGCTGGATAGGATTTATACGTACAGCTATGATTCAGAGGAAATGACAGAGGTTACCTTTGAGGCGAAAGAAGGGTATGGCATTTCCGGGATTTTTGTAGATGCACATCCCCTTAAGGGACAGGAGCTGCAGGATGCCATTGAAGCAGGCAGTGTAAGGGTTGACAGGAAGGCATGTCATTCCGTTTATGTGACATCGGAGGCCATGCGTTTTACTCTGACTACGGTTTCTGATGAACATTCCAGTATCAGTGAAGGCGGAAGCTACGGATATGATGCAATTCTTCCTGTGCTGGTAAGGTTCAGGGCGGATACAGGTTATACCATAAGCAGCATTACTGTGGATGGCCGTCCGCTTCAGGGGGCGGAGTTTGAAAAGGCAGCGGCTCTGGGATATGTGTCTCTGACACGTACCAGGGACCATGAGGTGGAAGTCACCAGCCAGATTCGCCGGGATTTGGCATACACGGTAAATTATTTCTTTGAAAATACCCAGGGGGCGTTCCGCATTGACAGGCAGTACGAGCATGCACAGCATGTGACAAATGCAGAATATGGTTCCGACATTGTATTTGATAAGACAGCATCCCTGGATAAGGACGGACGCCATTATGCGCTGGACCACATTGACGGGGACGGCAAAAAGGTTTCCCTTAATCCGCTGGCCAATGTAGTTAATGTCTACTACGGCATTGATGAAATAGGGGAGGCTAATCCGGAGGACAGCGGAAAGCCGACAAATCCGGACGGCATACCGGACCGGTACCAGGTTACATTTACCTACAGGGCCGGTGCAAACGGCGCCATGACAGGAACAATCATGGAGGTAATGACACGGAGGGATTCAACCGGGGAATTAAGCCTGTACGCTCCTGTAAGTCCTGCTGCTGACGGTGTGGAATACCTTGCAGATGACGGATTTACCTTTAACAATTGGAAATCCGACCAGCCCGGCTATCAAAAGCTGATGCCTGATTATGTGTTTGATGACACAGAGGACATTGCTGCGCATAAGTTTTATTGCGACACTGTATTTACAGCTAACTTCCTTGATAATGAGAACATCCGTTACAAAGTGGAGTTCCGCATGCAGTCCAGGGGCCGTTACCCGTCAGAGCCAACATACACGGAGATAAGGAATGATGTGCCTCTCCATGGGATGGCGAAGGTAACAGAGCAGGATTTGGCGGATAAGGTTGAGAGTGAATGCACCTATGTTCTGGATACAGATAAATGGAATATCATGGAGGCTAAGGTAAAAGAGGATGGTTCCACTACATTAAGGCTTTACTTTAAGCAGCAGTTTACCGTGACCTATCAGCCGGGCAGTGAAGGCGCATTTGCAGAGCAGTCAAAGAGCGATTACAAATATGGCGACCGCTTAAATCTGTTTATCGGTGAAAAGACGCCATTGGATGAAAAAATGCGGTTTGCAGGCTGGATGGATATGGAAGGCAATGTACTGCAGGACAGCCAGCTTCCCAAGACAGTTACAAAGAATCAGGTTTATACCGCTGTATTTGAGGAAGATACGGTCAGGAGCGGGTTCTTTGTGAGAAAAGATAAGATTGCAAGGCCGGACGGCAATGAGCCGGATTCCTCTTATAAGTATGTATTGTTCGGGGAAGGCTTCCTTCATGCCGACCCGGTGATGGTTCCGGCGCCGGCCGGGGAACTGAGCCAGAGCAATGAAGCGGTCATAGAGCGGATTGCCCAGTGGCCGGAGAACGACACATTTACCATGGACGGCAGGACCTATTCCAAGGACGATATCATATGGTATAGGATTCAGTTTGAGGAAGGCGACCCGTACGAATGGCATGTGGACGGTGAATTAAAGCACAATATAGCGGTTGTATTTGATTTGAAAGGCGGAACACTGAATGATTCGGCTGACCCGCTGGTGACCTACAGCCTGCAGAAATACGGAGTGATTACAGACAACCTGATTCCTTCACTGGACGGAAGCGGATTCAGCGGCTGGAGGGTTGTGGATTCCATGGATGCTGACTTTAAGGCGAACCAGTTATATCAGGCAGCGGATATCAATAACCATGAGTTTACCGGCAGCGTTGCCTTTGAAGCAGTTTGGGATATCAATATGTACACTGTGAAGGTGGAGATGGTTGATAAGACAGTGCCTGCAAACGTGCTTGACAGCAGGCTTCTGGAGCAGGTGCCCTTTGGGTCGGACCCGGAAGCAGACGGCAGGCTCCACGGACTGATTCCCGAATCAATCGAGGGAACAGATGGAACCCACTATATCTATACCGGAATGATGCGCAAGTCCTATGAACCTGTCCAGGGGGTAAGGGAAAATGGAACCATAACCCTCTATTACATGGCGGATAACGATGGACCGGACCATAAACCGGATGGAATTCCGGATGCCTATGAGATTCAGTTTATCTATGAATCCTCGAATGAGCAGCAGGGACGTATCCGTGATAACCGTACAGGTGCATATGGAACCGTTACAGAGTGGAAGAGTCTGGTGGAACTTGATTCAGAAGGACGCATTGTCATTGGGGCAGATGGAGAGCCCGTATTCCTGGAGGATGGGGTGAGCCCCGATGCGGCGGTTACGGCCGAGGCATATTCTGGATATACTCTTTCCGGATGGAATGCAGCCATGGACGATGTGAATACAGAGTTTACCGATTTAAATGATATCAGAAGCAATAAGTATCAGCAGGATGCGGTATTTGCAGCCCAGTGGTCCGCAACCGGTGGAAATACTCCTGACGGCAGCGGCAGCGGAGGCTCCGGAGGTTCAGGCGGAAGCGGAGGTTCAGGCGGCTCCGGCAGAAGGTATGTTTCCACAGCGGGAGGTCCCGGAGCAGTTACCCTGGAGGATAACCAGGTTCCGATGGCCGAAGGGCCGGAAACAGACATGGCGGTTATTGATGATGGAGAGATTCCTCTGGCTCCTCTTCCAAAGACCGGAAATGTAATGGACAGAATGAGTCTGACATTCCTTCTCTCCGGTATCGTACTTACCCTGTCAGTATTTGACAGAAAAAGGCATATCAAATAAGGCATAAAGAGGTAGGGCACAGCAGTATGGAGATTTCCGTACTGCTGTGTTTTTTAATGAAACTTTAATAATCTTTTCACAATCTGACGTGGTGGAAATACGTTTGGATTTGGGATATAATAACTCCACCAAACAACAGGAGGCAATTTATATATGAAACAATATTATCCCAACCGTTTTAGAGACAAGGTAATGATCCTGACAGGCGCGGCCAGGGGCATTGGTGAGGCCACAGCCATCCGGGCGGCAAAGGAGGGCGCAAAGCTGGTACTGGTTGACCGGCTGAAGGAGGAGGGAGAGCGGGTGCTGGACGCTGTCAGGGCAGAAGGAGGCACAGCCATTTTCCTGAACCTGGACCTGTCAGCAGAGGAGCATGCAGCACAGATGGTGGATATGGCGGTTAAAGCCTATGGACATCTGGATATTGCCATTAACAACGCAGGAGTCATGGGAAATCCAAGCCCGCTCCATGAGCTGAAGCAGGAGCAGATGGACTATACCATGGCAAATAACTTTTATTCCGTATTTTTTTGCTGCAAGCATGAAATACAGGAATTTATGAAGGAAGGAAATGGAGGCGCCATTGTCAACAATGCGTCCATTGCCGGTCTCACAGGTCTTCCGGGCAATCCTGCCTATGTGGCATCCAAGCATGCGGTCAATGGTCTGACTAAGAATCTGGCCCTTGATTATGCCAGATACGGAATACGCATCAACTCCGTCAATCCGGCAGGCACCACCACGCCCATGGTAGCCGAGGCGTACGAGTATGTGAAAGCCCACAGGGAGGCTGCCATCAAAGCCGGTATGGACCCTGCCAAAGCCCAGTCCATGGCCGGGCAGAAGCGCACTTCCATGCTGGAGCGGGAGGCCACGGCAGAGGAGCAGGCAGCATCCATCCTGTTCCTTGTATCGGATGATGCCACCCATATGACAGGGGCAGCGGTGCAGACAGACGGGGGATGGACGTCCTTTTAGAAGCGTATGGCGTATGCAGTGCGTGCCAGAAACGCAGGGATGGTTTCAGGGAGGAGTCCGGGGGTTGGGTATTCCTTGTTCTGCCGGCCAAACTGTGATATCCTAATTCTATCATAACCTTAAATCTGTGGGATAATATCAGATTTAAAAAACAGCGATACATTGGAGGTAAATTAAAGATGCCAAACGATATGAAACCCCAAGCAGTGACTCCCCTGGCAGTGAATCCCCAAACAATGAAAGCCGCGGTCTACAAAGGAAAGGGAGTCATAACCCTGGAGGACCGTCCGGTTCCCACTCTGGAGGACCCCGGGGACGCCATCATAAAGGTAACCCTTACCACCATCTGTTCCAGCGACATACATATCAAGCACGGCGCTGTCCCAAGGGCTGTGCCGGGAACCATACTGGGACATGAGTTCGTAGGCATTGTTGAGCAGGCCGGCGAGGCAGTAAGAAAATTCAAGCCAGGGGACCGGGTGGCTGTGAATGTGGAGACTTTTTGCGGGGATTGTTATTTCTGCAGGCGGGGCTATGTCAACAACTGCACCCATGAACACGGAGGATGGGCGCTGGGATGCAGGATTGACGGCGGTCAGGCCGGATATGTCAGGGTGCCGTTTGCGGACAATGGCCTTACCCGGATACCCGATGAGGTGACGGATGAGGCGGCTCTTTTTACCGGCGACATCCTTTCCACCGGATATTGGGGTGCTTCCCTGGCGGAAATCAAACCGGCAGATACGGTTGCTGTTATCGGCGCAGGCCCCACCGGACTGTGTACCCTGATGTGTGCAAAGCTTTATGGTCCGGGAATGGTCATTGCGGTTGACACATCCAATGAACGGCTTAAGCTGGCAAAGGAGCAGGGACTGGCAGATGTGATACTCAACCCGCTGGACCAGGACGTGGAACAGGAGATAAGAAATCTGACACAGGGACGCGGCGCAGATGCCGTGTTGGAGGCAGCGGGAGGCAGGGACACCTTCCGGATGGCGTGGAGGATTGCCAGACCCAATGCAGTAGTCTGCGTGGTGGCCTTATATGAAGAACCGCAGGTGCTTCCTCTTCCGGACATGTACGGTAAGAACCTGGTCTTTAAGACAGGAGGAGTGGACGCTTCCTGCTGCGGGGAAATCATGAAGCTGATTAAGGCGGGAAAACTGGATACCAGCTGTTTGATTACACACAGGGCAAAGCTTCAGGATATCATGGAGGCCTATGACGTGTTCGAACATAAGAAGGACCATGTGATAAAGTACGCAATTGAGGTATCATAATCTTAAGGATATTCAGGGACATTTGGGATATATAAGAAAGAAGGAATGATTATGGGCAGAAACAGATGTATCACCATTGAGCGTCAGTACGGAAGCGGAGGAAGGGAGGTGGCCCGTATCCTGTCGGAGCGCCTGGAGATTCCCTGTTATGGGCGGGAGCTTCTGGCAGTGACAGCGGCAGACAACGGAATCAGCATCGAGGAACTGAAAAAGCTGGATGAAAAGCGGACCGGAAGCCTGCTTCATGATTTGGTGCTGTACGCCTTCCGCTTCCAGAACTACAACAAAATGCAGGAGCCCTTTGATATCAATAAGGAAGTGTCTGACACCATCCGCAGGCTGGCAAGTAAGGGGCCGTGTATCTTTATCGGAAGATGCGCTGATTTTGCCCTGGATGGAGAATGGGATGTGCTTAAGCTGTTTATTTATGCCTCTTCCATGGAAAAACGCAAACGCCGTATCTGCGAGGTAGACGACATAGCCTTTGAGAAGGCGGAGGAGGAGCTTAAGAAGCGGGACAGCCAGAGAAGCGATTATTACCATTATTTTACCGGTAAGAACTGGGGAGATATGGAAAATTATGACGCCTGCCTGAACACCTCCGTATTGGGGTATGAGGGCTGCGCGGACCTGATTGTGAAAATGATGGAATGACAGACAACCGCGCCAATGCCGTGAATCGGACGGATTCCCAACCGGAAATCCAACTGATTCACGGCATTTTTTCGTCTGTATGCAGGCCGGAGGAACCATACCGTCAATTAAACGGAGAAATCGTAAAAGTCAGGCTGTAATTTTGTGAAAAATAAACGGGTTGATTTTCATTCGCAAAATGCATATAATATTTGTCAAACACAACAGTTGTCAAACACATATAATTAAGGCGGGGAGGTGAGTACCATACAAGAAATATCCACCATGATTGAAAAAAGCAAACGAAGGTTTCTGTGCATTAAATTCAGGTCCTGCGGCCTTTCCTTTTCCGAGGGAATCGTGCTTCTGGTCATTGGCTACAGCAAATACGGCAACCAGGATACCATATCCAGCCTGTCCGGTATCGACAAATACCAGACAGCCAAGGTGCTGGCTGCCATGGAGGAACGGGGATATGTCAGGAGGGAGGTCAATCCTGGGAACAAGCGTGAAAAGCTGGTGTGCCTGTCGGATAAAGGAAAAGAGGCAGCCGATGCGCTGAAGGATATTATGGACCAGTGGGAGAAAATCATTTTTGCGGGAATTACCCCGGAGGAAGAACGGGCCCTGGAGCAGATTATGTGTAAAATCGTCGGAAATGTAAGGGAGTATGAGAGAAATATCGGAAGGGAGAAACTGTAACAACATGAAGCAGGCAAAATCCAAGAAAAAAATCATAGGGGCAGCGGCAGCCGCTATTCTGTGCGTCATTGTCCTGGCAATCATCTTCGGCCATGTAACGGGAGATGATTTATTATTTAAGAACAAGAAAAATCTGGTGGTGCAGTCCTATGTGACCATGGATGAGAGCAACATCAATGCGCTGACAGGCGGCCAGATTAAGGAGGTTCTGGTGGAGGAAGGGGAGCTGGTAAAGAAGGGACAGGAACTGGTCCGCCTGGACAGCGATACCCTGACTGCCCAGAGGGAACAGGCCCAGGCAGCCCTTGCTCAGGCCCAGGCAGCCTACCAGAGCCTGTTAAACGGCGCAACTGAGGAACAGATGAAACAGCTGCAGCTGGCGGTCCGGATTGCCCAGGCAAACCTGGAAAATGCCCAGGCATCCTATACCAGGATGGAGGCTGATTACCAGAGGACCCTGGCCCTGGTTCCGGCAGGAGCCGTATCCCAGTCCTCGGTGGATGCCCAGAAAGCAGCCCTGGCTTCTGCAAAGGCAGCCCTGGACAGCTCCCGTTCCAATCTGGAGATTTCCCAGAGCAAGCTTTCCGAAGCCCAAAACGGAGCCACGCCGGAGCAGATTGCCCAGGCCCAGGCCGGGGTGGACCAGGCCAAGGCAGCCCTGAAGCAGATTGACACCACCCTGGACAAATGCGTCCTCACCTCCCCTGTGGACGGACTGGTGACAACCGTGAATGTCAAGGCAGGGGATGTGGTGTCCTCAGGACTTCCCTCTGTGGTGGTTGCGGATATTTATGCCCCCTATATCACATGCGATGTGGATGAAATGAAGCTTCCCCGGGTAAAGCTGGACCAGGAGGTGGATATCTCCCTGGCAGCTCTGGGCAAGACGAAATACAAGGGAAAAGTGGTGCGGATTAACAAGGAGGCGGATTTTGCCACCAAGAAAGCATCCAATGAAGCGGACTGGGATATCCTGACCTATGGAATCAAGGTGACCTTTGACGACCTGGCAGAATTGCAGGATGAGCTGCGTTCCGGTATGACAGCCTATGTTGACTTTGGAAAGTGATGTGATGGTATATGAGAGAATGGATGAAACAGGCCGGAAGCCTGGCATCTTCTGTGAAAAAAAGGTACATAACAATTCCCATGCTGATTCTTCTTCTGGCGCCTACCATACTGAGTCTGCTCATGGGGGCGGAGTTCATTCACCTGCCCTTTCAGAAGGTTCCCACGGTCATTGTGAACCACGACCATTCGGAGACGGTCCAGAGCCTGATTCAGATGATTTCGGATAACAGGACCTTCGACGTCATTGCATGTACAGGTGAGGAGGATGACCTGAAGGAAGCATTTTACTATAATAAGGCACTGGCCGGCATCGTGATTCCGGAGCATTTTTCAGAAGATTTGCTCAACAGCCGGGAAGCCAAAATCATGATATTTAACGACGGAGCCCTGTCAACGGTTGCCAGCGGCATGAGGGGGACCATTGCCGAGGCCCTGGGAACCATCAAAAGCGGCTATATGCTGAAGCTGGCAGAGGGAAGGGGCATACCGCCCCAGGCAGCCATGAACCTGATTGCGCCCATGGGATATGTGACAAAGGCCATCAGCAATCCCTCCAAGAACGTGGCATATATGATGATGGAGGGCATTCTCCTTACCATTGTGCAGATAGGAGCAGGCTGCGTGGGTGCCTGTGTGTGCGAGCGGAAAAGCTTTGGAAGGCTGATGAAGAAGGCGGGGTTTATTACCGGTATTGCCTGTATTTCAGCCCTGGGCTGTATGGTGACCCAGAGCCTGTGCTTTGGTTTTCCCTATAAAAGCTCACCCTGGGCCGGTATCCTGATGACTGTATTCACCTGCTTCGGCATTACCCTTTTCGGGATACTCCAGAACCTGGGGACCGGGGGTAACTGCGAGGAGGCGGTGCAGAAATGCGGCATCATAAGTTTTACCATGCTGTTAGCCGGCTACACATTTCCGGTCATCTCCATGCCCTGGCCCTGTAAGTTTCTTACCTGGTTCATGCCAAATACCCATTACATATTGCCGCTCAGGGACATGGCTCTGGTGGAGCGCAGCTTTCTGAGCGAGGCCCATCATGTTCTGTGGCTCATGGGATTCAGCGCGGTAATGGTGCTTCTGGCGGCCAGGAAATTCAGGAATGTCAGGACAGAGGCGGGAAATCCGCTGACGGACAGTCACATGACGGAAAGCGGGGTGGCCGGGATATGATAAGCAGGATATGGAAGGAAGAGAAAAACACGGTCATCGGCCTGTTCATTTCCGTGCTGGCCGGTATGCTGCTGATTACTACTATCTGGAAAAATGATTACACGGAGGATGTTCCCTTTGGAATTCTGGATGAGGACCGTTCGTCCCTGTCCCAGTCCATTGTGAAGCAGTTCGGCATCAATCCCACGCTGGATATTGTGTATTATGCGGATTCGGAACAGGATTTAAAACAGGCCATCCTGGATAAGAAGATTGAGGCCGGCGTCATGATACCCAGGAATTTCAGCCGGGATATGTCCCTTAAGAAATCACCCCAGGCCGTGATATTTGCAGACTGCTCCAACATTATCACCGGAGGCGGGGCAGTGGGCGCGGCCTCGTCCGTGCTGGGAACCATGAGTGCGGGTATGCAGCTTAAGATGCTGGAGGGCAATAATTTCTACCCTTCGGCGGCCCAGACCAGCCTGGGTACATTTTCTTATGTGGACAGGACGTTGTATGAGCCCCAGGGGGATTATATCAGGAAAATGAGCTATCTGCTGGTTCCCTCCATCACCATGCAGACCTTCCTTATCTCATTTTTCATTCCGCTGATGATTCGAAAGAGAAAAGCCCTGGCGGCAGCTTCCCCGGATAAGCGGGGGGAGGAGCTGAAGGACGGAATCATCAGGACAGCCGTGGTGGCAGGCGGCGCGGTGGCGACCCAGTTCGCGGCCCTTTGCGCGGTGGGCTTGTATAAGAATATTCCGCTGAGAGGAGAAGTCGGGCTATATCTGTTCAGCACAGTGCTTTTCATGCTGGCGGCCGTGGCCTTCGGCGTGATGCTGGGGTCGTTTACCAGGCGGGTGGCCTGCTTTGCGCAGCTGTATATGATGTGCAGCAACCTGATTATATTTACCTCAGGGCTTATATTTCCTTTCTACCTGATGCCTAAGTGGCTCAGCATTGCTTCCAGGATATTTTCTCCCATTGCCAACATTGCAGTGGAGTTAAAGGCTGTAAACCTGAAAGGAATCGGCTGGGACGCTGCCTGGCCCCATCTGGCCGGAACAGCTCTGTATACCGTGTTCTGGCTGGCAGCCGGAGGCGCCCTGTACGCTATAAGCATTAAGAGGGAAAGGAAATGCATAGGAACAGGTGAAAAATAGATAGATAATTCAGTTAAAATCATGTATGATAGAGGGAGCAGCTTGGTGATAGACTGCTTTCTCTTTTTTTGTGATAACATACAGGGAATGGCAGCCAACAGTGTTTGGGGAATGGGGTGTTGTCTTGCAAGGCGCTGATACGGATATGATTGACGGCAGTATCTTTAAATCTATTTTCTGGTTTTCAATCCCTCTTCTGATTGGGAATTTTTTCCAGCAATTGTACAATACAGTGGATTCCTATGTGGTAGGGAATTTCGTCAATACCAATGCCCTGGCGGCGGTGGGGGCTTCAACTCCTGTCATCAACATGCTGGTGGGATTTTTCATGGGATTGTCCACGGGCGCAGGTGTGGTCATTTCCCAGTATTTCGGAGCCAGACGGGGGGAGGATATGAGCAGGGCGGTACACAGCTCCATGGCTCTCACAGGGATTTTGAGTATTGTGTTCACAGGGCTGGGGCTGCTGTACACAGGACCCCTCCTCAGGGCAATCGGGGTGCCGGAGGACGTTCTCCCCCATTCTTCTTTGTATCTGATGATATATTTCTGCGGAATCACATTTTCACTTTTCTACAATATGGGTTCGGGCATACTGCGCGCAGTGGGGGATTCCAGGCACCCTCTGTTCTATCTGGCAGTGGCCAGTATTGTGAACATTATCCTGGATTTTACCTTTGTGTGCGGGTTTCACATGGGTATTGCAGGCGTGGCCATAGCAACTATCATAGCCCAGGCAGTGAGCTCGGCCATGGTTATGTACAAGCTGATGCACACAGGGGAGGACTATAAGGTGGAACTGCGCAAGATACGGTTCCACAAGAAAATGATTCGGAAAATCATTGCCTTCGGCTTTCCGGCTGCCTGCCAGCAGAGCATCACGTCCTTTTCCAATGTGGTGGTCCAGTCCTACATCAACGGGTTCGGCACGGCTGCCATGGCCGGGTATTCGGCCACCTTACGGATTGACGGATTCCTCCAGCTGCCCCTGCAGAGCTTTAATATGGCAATCACTACATTTGTGGGGCAGAACATCGGCGCCCGTAAGTATAAGCGGGTGAAGAAGGGGATATTTGCTGCCTGGGTCATGAGCTCCCTGATTATCCTGGCCGGCTCCGTGGGAATGTATTTTGGCGCGCCCCTGTTAATCAGCGTATTTACAAATGACCCTCAGGTAATTGCAAACGGGAGCAGTATGCTCCGCATTTTTTCCCGTGCTTACATTGCCCTGGCCGTGGTCCAGGTACTCAACGGAGCCCTGCGCGGCGCCGGACTTTCCAAGGTCCCCATGTTCTTTATGCTGGGCTGCTTCGTGGTGCTGAGACAGATTTATCTGATGATTGCAGTGCCCATGACCCACAGCCTGATGGTGGTCATGGCTGGCTGGCCCATTACCTGGGTCGTCTGTGCGGCCGGTATGTTCCTGTACTATGTCAGGGCGGACTGGCTGCCGCAAGAGACTGGGATGGAGGGCAAAGAATGATTCCGGATAACCATTCCAAAGAGTGATTCACAGACAAGGTACGGTCAAGGCCGCCGCTGGATAAAAGCGGCGGCTTTTCAGTATTTATGCACAATAAAAGGTTAAAATATCAAAATGTGAAACAATTTTTCATAAAAATCGGATAATATTGACAAAAGCGTTCAAAGGAGTAATATAAAGTCATAGAAAGGAACTTATATGAAAAGTGTACTAGTCAGGATACAGGAATATTTTGCACAGGCCAGCGGGGCTGAGAAGGGTGTCCTCAGATTTTTAAGGGAAAATCCTGAGGAAGCAGCCGGATACAGCATAAAGCAGCTGGCGGACAAAACATTTTCCTCTGCGGCTACCATTGTCCGGCTGTGCAGGAAAATGGGCTTTGAGGGCTACAAGGAGCTGCAGAAATCGCTGCTGTATGAGTCGGCCCTGCGCAGGGAGAGCACGCGTCCCATGGAGCAGGAGATAAAAAAGGACGACAGCCTGGAGGAGCTGGTAAACAAGGTGACCTACAAGAATATTGTGTCCCTTGACAATACCAGGAAGCTGGTGGATTTGGACATTCTGAACCAGTGCGTGGACCTGCTGGACCGGAGCCAGACCGTGTATCTGTTTGGAATCGGCTCTTCCCTTTTGGTGGCCAGGGACATGTACCTGAAGCTCCTTCGGGTCAATAAGCCCTGTGTGATTTGCGATGACTGGCATGCCCAGCTTTTGCAGGCCAGAAACATCCGGTCCTGCGACCTGGCCCTGATTGTCAGCTACTCGGGCCTGACAGAGGAAATGATAACATGTGCCCAGGAGGCCAGGCTGAGGGAGGCGCCGGTCATCACCATATCCAGGTTCGAGCAGTCGCCGCTGGTCCGTCTGGCGGATTATAACCTGGCAGTGGCTGCAACGGAACTGATTTTCAGAAGCGGGGCCATGTCGTCCAGAATATCCCAGCTGAACATGATAGATATTCTGTACACTGCCTATGTCCACAGGCGGTATGATGAGTGCATGGAGCAGTTCAGAAAGACCCATATAGCCAAATCCGGGGGCACGGATGAAAAACAGAACGCATTGCAGGGGGAGGAAACACAATGATAGATTTGTCAGTGTTGGTAACAGAGAGCAGGAATGAGGAAACCATGGGGCTGGACCAGATGACGCCACTGGAAATCGTTGCCGCCATGAACCGGGAGGATGGGAAGGCGGTGGCAGCTGTTGGGGAGGTTCTGCCGCAGATTGCCCAGGCCATTGCATGGTGTACGGACAGCCTGAAGCAAAAGGGAAGAATCATCTACATTGGGGCCGGCACCAGCGGAAGGCTGGGGGTTCTGGATGCAGTGGAATGTCCGCCCACCTTCGGGGTATCCCGGGATGTGGTGGTGGGATTGATGGCCGGGGGCTCCGCTGCCTTTGTCAGGGCGGTGGAGGGAGCAGAGGACAGCCAGACCATGGGGGAGGAAGACTTAAAGGGCATTCATCTGACTCCGGCTGATATTGTCATAGGTCTGGCGGCCAGCGGAAGGACGCCCTATGTCATATACGGCCTCCGGTATGCCAGGAGGGTTGGCTGCAGGACCGTGGCAGTGTCCTGCAACCGGGATTCGGAGATAGGGAAGGAGGCGGACCTTGCCATTGAACCTGTGCCGGGCCCCGAGGTCCTGACCGGTTCCACCAGGCTGAAGGCCGGCACGGCCCAGAAGATGGTGCTGAACATGATATCCACAGGAAGTATGGTGGGAATCGGAAAGGTCTACCAGAACCTGATGGTGGATGTTGTGCAGACCAATAAGAAGCTGATTACAAGGGCGGAAAATATTGTCATGACAGCCACCGGATGCACCCGGGAAGAGGCCAGGGACTGTCTGGAGAAGGCAGAGGGAAGCGTAAAGCTGGCAATCACCATGATTCTGCTGCATTGCAGCGCAGAAGCTGCAGAGGAAAGACTAAATCGGGCAGGGGGGTATGTTCGGAATGCAATACAGGACGTATAAGGAAACCATGCTGCCCCAGTTGGTGCGGCTGTGGAAAGAGGAAGCAGTGCGTATCCGGTATAAGGCCTATGAGTCGCCGGAAGAATGGAAGGCGGAGCTTTTGGACAAACCGGATTTTGACCCGGAAGGGTGCATCCTGGCTTTTACGGATTCCGGCAGTCTGGCAGGATTTGTGACCGCTGTCAGCCAAAAGGAATTCCTGCCGGGACAAAACAACGATAACACGCCGGGATATATATTTATGCTGGCGGTAAAGGAGGAGTATGAGGGCAGAGGCGTGGGCACCGGTCTTTTGGAAAAGGCGGAAGCATACCTGAAAGCCCAGGGAAAGCATGAAGTAAGAATCAGCCACAAATGTCCCGTTAAAATGTCCTGGTACATAGACCGGGAGGGGCATGAACATAACAAGGCGCCGGGAATCAGGACAGATTCCCCGGGATACGGCTTTTTTCTGAGAAGGGGGTATGAGCTGGTACAAAAAGAGGTTTCTTATTATCTTGAACTGGAAAAATTTTACATTCCGGCAGATATACAGGAACGCATCCTGAAGCTGGAGCAGGAGGGGATAAGGACAGCCTGGTTTGACGGCGCCAGGAATTTCGGGTATGAGGAAATGTTTGGGCGTCTGAAGGACCAGTCCTTTCTGAAAAAGTTTCGCGACGGAATCAGGGAACATAAGAAAATCCTTATAGTGGAGGACAGGGACGGCAGGGTTATGGGCACGGCCGGAACCGTTTATCCGGAGAAGAACGGACGCGGATTTTTTTCGGCCCTGGCAGTGGACCCGGCTGACGGGGGAAAGGGAATCGGCAATGTATTGTTCTTCAGCCTGTGTCAGGAGCTTAAGGACATGGGGGCGGAATACATGACGCTTTTTGTAACGGAAACCAATTTTGCCAGAAGAATTTATGAGAAGGCAGGTTTTATGGCAGTACAGGAGTGGGCGATACTTAAAAAAATGGTATAGGCAAGGGATAAGAAAGGGGAAGGTATCTTATGACAAAGAAAGAGCTGGCGCAGGCAATCTGCAAGTTAGTGGATGAATCCAACATCAGGACCATAGCAAACTGCTACACCCGGGTCAGGCTGACCGTAAAGGACCCGGAAAAAATGAAACGGGAGGAGCTTAAAAAGCTGGACGGCGTACTGGGAGTCATTGAGGAGGGGCACAATGTCCAGCTGGTGCTGGGACCGGGCACTGCGGCGGCAGTGGCCCAGCTTATGAGCGATATGACCCATATTAAAAGCGAGGAAGTGGATGAAGCCGTTCTGCTGAAAGAGGAAAACAGGGCAAAAAATAATGTCCCCTACAAGAACATGCTGAAAAAGATAGCCAATATCTTTATTCCCATCATTCCTGCGTTCATTGCCTGCGGACTGGTGGTTGCGGTCTATGAATCATCCTATGTATTTTTCCCGGGCTTTCAGGATACGGCTTTCGGCAAGATAATGAGCGCCCTGGCCTACTCAGTCTTTACCATCCTGCCCATCATTGTAGGGTATAACACATCCAAGGAATTCGGCGGAAGTCCCATCATCGGGGCTGTGCTGGCCTCCATACTGAACAGCTCCTCCCTGGCCGGGGTACAGCTGTTCCATGTGTCCATTACCCCCGGACGCGGCGGCGTGATATCCGTGCTGATTATTGCTTATGTGGCAGTGCTGCTGGAAAAACAGCTTCAAAAAGTGATTCCGGATTTCCTGGACATGTTCCTGCGGCCGCTGATTACAGTCTGCGTCATGACCTTTGTGGGCCTGATGGTGTTCCAGCCCATAGGCGGTTTCATATCAGAGACCATCGGAGCCTTTGTCAGCTTCATCATTTATAAGGCACCTGTGCTGGCCGGCCTGGCCTCAGCCATCTACCTGCCTCTGGTAATGACAGGAATGCACCATGGACTTATAGCGGTCAACACCCAGCTCATAGCGGATTTCGGCGTGACCTATCTGCTGCCTGTTACCTGTATGGCCGGAGCCGGACAGGTGGGAGCTGCATTTTATGTGTACCTGAAAACCAAGAACCAGAGACTGAAGAAGACCATTAAGAATGCGCTTCCCGTGGGAATGCTGGGCATAGGGGAACCCCTAATGTGGGGCTGTACCATTCCCCTTGGAAAACCGTTCATAGCATCCTGTATCGGCGGCGGAATCGGCGGAAGCGTCATGGCAGTGATGAAGGTGGCTGCCAAGGTTCCTGAGCTGTCGGGAATCCCGCTGGCCTTCATTACAACCAGATTCCCCCTGTATTTCGTAGGTCTGTTCGCATCCTATGCCGCCGGCTTCATTGTATGCCGTCTGATGGGATTTACGGACCCTGAGGATTAGGGCAGAAAGCACGATGCCGTATGAAAAAGATTAAAAATGCCTAACCCACATTGCCATTGACTAACAGACTTCCTGATGTTTACAATATAAGTAAATAGAAGGGCGGGTATGAACGCAGACAGTAATGGAGGTGCAGCGATGCAGTCATTGGCAGAGATTAAGGTAGGACATGCCTGTACCATTAAATGGATGTTGGGAAATCCCCAGGTTATGGAGTTTATGCACCGGTATGGCATCAGGGAGGGAAGTACCATCAATGTGCTCCAGCAGGGAAGGGACAGCATGATAATTGGAATGAACCATATCCGTCTTGCAATTGGAAATGAGGTTGCGGAGCGGATTAAGGTATGAGACGGGCAGGAAAATAGTCAGGAAAGCAGGCATAAAGACAGAGGCATAAGACAGGCCGCTGATATCCTTTTTGGAATATCGGCAGCCTGTTTTCATATTTCAGGATGTATGGCAGACAAAGGATAGGTCCTGTCAATTTATTGAAATTTTATATTTATTTAATAAAAATACACTTTATTTTCAACAGCCATAATGGTATCCTGTAATGGTTTATATGTAAACTATATATATGTATGATAAACAAGGAATCAGGAGGGAGGTTCCCTATGGCATTTATTAATTTTAAGGACCAATGGTTTCAGGAGCTTCGCAAGGTAAACTGGCTGGTCCGGGAAAAGGTGGAGGAAATGTGCAGGCCCTTTGGCATTACCCCGGAGCAGGGAAGGTTTCTCAACCATCTCTTTCTGGCGGACGGTCAGGTAAACCTGACACAGTTAAGCCAGAGCCTGCATGTAACCAAAGGAAACTGCTCCATGTTTTGCCGGCGCCTGGAAAGAGCCGGCCTAATCGCAATGGTTAAGAATGAAAAAGATGCCCGTTTTATAAACGTCGTCCTTACCGAAAAGGGCCGGGCATTGGTTCTGGGCATGAAGGAGCAGATGGGCAGCCATTCTGAGAAGGATACCATGAGCCGGGAGGACCTGGAGACTATCTTAAAAGGGTTAAAATGTCTGGAACAGTATTTGACTAGGAGGTAGAACATGAAAAAAATATTTGCAGAGCTAAGGGCATTCAGGCTGGAGCTTCTATGTGTGCTGGTCAGCGTGGCGGCCGGAGTGGGGGCCACACTGGGCCTTCCCACCTATCTGTCGGATATCATCAACAAAGGAATCGCGGATAAGGATATGAATTACATTCTTCACACCGGCGCCATCATGCTGGGAATCGCCATTCTGGGAATGGTCTGTAATATTACCACAGGCTTTTTTGCTTCCAGAATCGCCCTGGGACTGGGGAGGAATGTGAGAAGCAGGATTTTTTCAAAGGTGGAATATTTCTCGCAGGCGGAAATTGACACATTTTCCACTGCATCGCTGATTACGCGCACCAACAATGACATTACCCAGGTACAGAATTTTATGGTCATGTTCCTGCGCATCATTCTGACAGCCCCTATTATGTGTGTGGTGGGCATCATGCTGGCTTACAGCAAAAACCCGAAAATGTCCAGCATCCTTGTGGTATCCATGCCGGTGATGGTGCTGGTTATCAGCCTGATTGGAAGAAGGGCCATGCCCCTGTCCAGAAAGATGCAGACCAGGATTGACCGGATTAATCTGATTATGCGGGAAAAACTCTCCGGCATCCGCGTTATCCGGGCCTTTGGGACCGAGGATTACGAGGAACAGCGCTTTGACGGGGCCAACAAGGACCTGATGAACAATGCCATGAAAATGATGCATGCCATGTCGCTGCTGGGCCCGTCCCTGATACTGATATTAAACCTGACCGTGGTGGGGCTTCTCTGGCGCGCCGGCCAGGGCATCGGCGCGGAGCCTGTAATGCCAGGGGATATTCTGGCAATTATCCAGTATGTCATGCAAATCATGATGTCGGTGACCATGCTTTCCATGATTTTCGTCATGTACCCCAGATGTGCCGCTTCTGCGGACCGTATCTGCCAGGTGCTGGATACGGAGAATTCCATAGGGGACCCGGCGGTTCCCAGGGCACCCGAGGGGCAGAGAGGTTATCTGACATTCCGGGATGTAAGCTTTTATTTTCCGGGGGCAGAAGCGCCGGCTGTCAGTCATGTGAGCTTTGAGGCAAAGCCGGGAGAGACCACGGCTATCATCGGAAGCACGGGCAGCGGCAAGACGGCCCTGGTGGGGCTGATTCCGCGTTTCTATGATGTACAGGAGGGAGAGGTGCTGGTGGACGGAGTCAATGTAAAGGACTATGACCGCAGGACCCTCCGGAAAAAAATCGGTTACGTGCCCCAGAAGGCCCTGCTGTTCAAGGGAACGATTATGGAAAATATCCGTTTCGGCGATGATTCGGCCAGCGATGAGCGGGTGCGGGAGGCGGCAGCCATTGCCCAGTCCACGGATTTCATTGAGGATAAACCGGATGGATTTGATTCATCCATTGCCCAGGGCGGAAGCAATGTCTCAGGAGGGCAGCGGCAGCGTCTGGCAATCGCCAGGGCCATTGTCAGGAAACCGGAGATATATGTGTTTGACGACAGCTTTTCCGCTCTGGATTTCAAGACGGACTCAGCCCTGCGCCAGGCCCTGGCCAGGGAGACAGGAGATGCCACGGTGGTTATTGTGGCCCAGCGTGTCAGCACCATCATGAATGCGGACCGGATTATTGTTATGGATGAAGGGAGGGTCATGGGAATGGGCACCCACAGGGAGCTTTTAAATACCTGTGAAACCTATCAGGAAATTGTCCGCAGCCAGTTATCAGAGGAGGAGATGAGTGCATGAAACAAGTGAATGTCAGCAGAACAGATAAGAAAATCAATACCAAAGGCACCATGGGCCGTCTGTTCCGTTTTATGAAGCCATACCGCATCCGAATCATTCTCATGGTGTTCTGTCTTGTGCTGGGAGCTGTGTTTACCACCCAGGGACCGTACACCCTTGGCCGGGCCATGGACGCGCTGGTGGCTGTGGCGGCGGACAGCACAGGCGTTCTCCGGGGCTTTAAGGCGTTTGCCGCCGTATTGCTGCAGCTGGGCTGCGTGTATGTGCTGGCTTTTCTATTCAACTATACCGGACAGTACATTGTGGCAGGGGTGGCGGAGCGGACAATGCATGATTTGAGGATGGCAGTGGACAAGAAAATCCGCCGTCTGCCCCTGGCCTATTTTGACAGCAATACATTCGGGGATGTGTTAAGCCGCGTTACCAATGATGTGGATACCATAGACACATCCCTCCAGCAGAGCATCAGCCAGGTTATCACAGCTGTCTGCACCATGGTATTCATATTTGTGATGATGCTGGTGGTCAGCCCTATCCTGACCCTGATTGGCATCTGCGTCATCCCTGTCTGCGGACTGGTGAGCATGAAGGTGGTAAAACATTCCCAGCGGTATTTCCAGGGGCAGCAGTCAGCCCTGGGTGAGCTTACCGGGTATGTGGAGGAGATGTACAACGGACAGAACGTCATTGCGGCCTTTGGAAAAGAGGAGGACATCATCGGGAGCTTTGAGGATATCAACAGCCGCCTCTATGACAATGGCTGGAAGGCGCAGTTTTCTTCCAGCATCATCATGCCCCTGACGCAGGCCCTGACCAATATCGGCTATGTGGGGGTGGCGGTTGTCAGCGGATGGCTCTGTATCAACGGCCGGCTGAGCATAGGAATGATTCAGTCCTTTATCCAGTATCTGCGCCAGTTCTCTCAGCCCATCAACCAGATATCCAACATTGCGAATATCATGCAGGCAACCATGGCAGCGGCCCAAAGAGTGTTTGAATTCCTGGATGCGCAGGAGGAAGTACCGGAAGCAGAGCATTCCCAATTCCCCCAAAATCCGGAAGGAAATGTGGATTTCAACCACGTACAGTTCGGATATGCAGAAGGCCGGACCCTGATTCATGATTTGGACCTCCATGTACACGCCGGCGATAAGATTGCCATTGTGGGACCCACCGGAGCGGGAAAGACCACCCTGGTCAACCTGATTCTCCGCTTTTACGATGTAAATGGAGGGAGCATCACCATTGACGGCGTGGATGTGCGGGATATGAAGCGGGGGGCCCTGCGTTCCATGATAGGCATGGTACTGCAGGATACATGGCTTTTTGCAGGCACCATAAAAGAGAATATACGCTATGGAAGGCTGGATGCCACCGATGAGGAGGTCGTTGCCGCTGCCAGGGCAGCCCACGCCAACGGATTCATTATGGCCATGCCGGGAGGCTACGAAATGCAGCTCCATGAGGGCGCTTCCAATATCGCCCAGGGCCAGCGGCAGCTTCTGACCATTGCCCGGGCCTTCCTGTCCGACCCGGAAATCCTGATTCTGGACGAGGCAACCTCATCCGTGGACACCAGGACCGAAGTGGCTATCCAGAAGGCCATGAACAAACTGATGGAAGGCCGGACCAGCTTTGTCATCGCACACCGTCTGTCCACCATCAAGGATGCGGAACTGATTGTGTATATGGAACACGGAGATATCAAGGAGGTGGGAAACCACCAGGAGCTTCTGGCCAGGGGAGGCTATTATGCGGCGTTGTATAATAGCCAGTTTGCGGCTGAGAATGCGGGGTAAGACGGCCGGGGAGCTTTCACGATGTAAGCCCCCGGTGCTCCTGCGTTTGGGAGGTACGAATCCTCAGGTATAAAAACAGACCGGCTATGTTCTTCGTTTTACGAAGCACATGGCCGGTTTGTTATATGATGGCTTCAGACAGCTGAGATTATGGGGGGCACTATCTTTTCCGTATTCTCATTTCCGCATATGCAATTATCTGATACAACACCCCCGACACAATACATAGTATCACAATGGAAGTCACCACCATGGTCATGGCAAAGGTCTGTGAACCATAGGTGATGAGATATCCCAGTCCGGCCTTGGCGGACAGGAACTCACCGATAATCACGCCCACCAGGCACAGTCCGATGTTTACCTTCATATTGCTGATAACAAGGGGCAGGGAACCGGGCAGCAAGACCTTTAGAAGCACATCCCTGCGGCCGCCTCCCAGGGAGTAAATCAGTTTAATCTGTTCTGTATCCATCTGGGAGAATCCTGTGTACAAGGTCAGAATGGAGCCAAATACAGCCACGGACACAGCAGCCACCACAATGGTCCGCATGTTATTGCCCAGCCATACTATCAGAAGGGGGGCCAGAGCGGATTTGGGAAGGCTGTTCAACAGAACAAGGAAGGGCTCCAGCACCTGGGCCACGCTTTTGCTGGACCACAGAAGCAGGGCGCATGCCAGGCCGAAGACGGTGCACACGGCAAAGCTGATAAGGGTTTCCATAAGGGTTACCCCTGTGTGGAGGAACAGGCTTCCGTCCTGTGCCATGGAAACCAGGTATTTTGCAATCATCACAGGAGAGCTGAAAATGAAGCTGTCAATCCAGTGCATGTCGGCAGCCAGCTCCCACAGTGCCAGAAGAAGGACCAGCAGCATGACGCGGCATATGGTCACCTGGCGGTGGCGCCGTATTTCGCGGGCCACATATTCCTGCTGGGCAACAGACATGTTGCAGGCCGATACAGGCTGTTTATCTTTATTCATATGTCCTCAGCTCCTTCCATACCATATTAAAGTAAGTGGAAAATTCCGGGCAGTTCCTGCGGTCCAGGGAACGGGTGCACATATCCGGAAAATCAATGGACAGGATTTTCTTTACCCTTCCGGGACGGGGGGACAATACCACAATGCGGTCAGCCACGCTGATGGCCTCAGACAGGTCATGGGTCACCAGTATGGCGGTCTTGTGTGTCTGACGGATAATGGAGCTGATGTCGTCGCACACAGACAGCCGGGTCTGGTAATCCAGGGCCGAAAACGGTTCGTCCAGGAGAAGAAGGTCCGGCTTAAGGGCCAGGGTGCGTATGAGGGCTGCCCTCTGACGCATGCCGCCGGATAATTCCGACGGTTTGGCGTATTCAAAACCGGCCAGACCGTAGGCTGCCATCATTTCCAGCAGTTCCTGCCTGGCAGGTTCGTCCAACCGTTTTTGAATTTCAAGTCCAAGGGATATATTGGAGAAAATATTTCTCCATTCAAATAAATGGTCCTTCTGCAGCATGTATCCAATGGCAGAAGGAGATTTGGTCAGGGGGGCGCCGTCTATGTTGATGGTGCCGCCCTCAGGCTGTGTCAGTCCGCACAGCATGGACAGAAGCGTGGACTTGCCGCATCCGGAAGGTCCCACGATAGCCAGGAATTCCCCGGGGGACACATCAAATGATATATGGTCAAGGGCCAGCGTCTCACCATCCAACGAATGGTAGGAATAGCTGACCCCGTCTACTTCCAGTTTGGGAATCATGAAGAAGCTCCTTTCAATTAGAAATCAATTCCTTGATTTATTATATGTAGACAACGGGAAACCGTTCGCCCGGAGCATGAAAAATAAAACAGGCCCCTGCCGCTTGGACACGGCAGGAAGCCTGCATGATGACAATATGTATGGAAAGCATAATTCTTACTTCTGGTAACTCCAGCTCACCGGCGTCGGCCTGGCGGAGTCAAATACCCCGGCAGCGTCAAACAAATCAGTCAGACGTTTTTTGGACGGGTCGGTCTGGACCAGGTCTTCATAAAGACGGTAGCCGTCCAGGTTTCTTCTGGCCATGCGGAAGTAATTTGTTCCCATCTGGGACCAGTATGGCTTGCTGGCGTCCACATTGCAGAAGTAGCGGAATCCCTTGGATTCCAGATAGGCAAAGCGCGGATTGTCCTGATGGTAGGGGCGCCAGTCGGCAATGTCGTTGCCGTAGGGATAGAGAAGGATATCGGTGGGGCCTATCAGGGATTCCACCTCGGCCTCCCATTTATCCGTATCGGTGCGGAACCGTTCCTCCTCAATGGCAAATCCGGCCTCCGGGGCATCCGCCACCCCCAGGTGGAGATGTCCCCAGCTGTGGGAAGCCAGCTCCCAGCCATTGTCCTTCAGACACTGGGCCACCCTGGCGGCCTGTTCCCGGTCAGCCTCATAGGTGGGACTGTCCTGGTAGGAGGAGGCGGTCCTGTATCCCAGTATGCCTTCATAGCCTGTAAATGCAATAATGGCCCTTGCTCCCTTATAGGAAAAGTCAGGGTGTTCCTGTATGAAGTCCTCTAAAAGCGGAATCAAATCATAGGAACCAGTGGATGTGGTGCCGTCGTCCATTACCATCTCGCAGGCGGGCTTGCCATTTTCGCCAATCACGATTCGTTTGGCAAATCCGTCTCCGTCCATGTAGGGATAATAACAGACATCATCCTGGGACATGACAAAGGGCTTCTTCCCCTCCGGCAGCATGATGCTGCCTTTTACAAAGCGGACATTTCCGTTCTCGTCCGGAGCTTCGTAGGCAACATCGTGGATGCGGACCAGCACATAGCCTTTCACGTACATCTCTTCCAATATCTTAAGGAATTCATCCTTGGTAGTCATGACGGAATTATAGTTGGCGCTGTCCGTATCCCCGTCAAATGCCTTGGATGTATCCATGATAAGGGAGTGGAAAAAAATGTGGGTGACAGCATTCATGTCAGCAGGGACCAGGGCTGCCTTCTGGGATTCATACCGGGCCAGGGCCTCCTTTATGCGGGAGTCCTCAAGGTCCAGGCCGCTGGTGTTAATAAGCTCTGCCGCCTTGTCGTAGTCATAGCCCATGGCAATGCGGTCAGCCTGGGCTATAAGCCGGGAAATATCGTCCTGGGGCGCATCCGCGGACGGCTGTTCAGATGTGCCGGAACCGTCTCCGGAAACACCGCCTGGGGAATCAGGACCATGGGAACCGCTGTCTCCGGCCGGATTACGGGAGCCATCCTGCCCGGATGTGGCAATAACCTGGACCGTTCCGTCCCCGGACGGCTGTTTCGCTAAAACAAACCGGTAGAGAGCGAAGATACCGCCCCCTACCAGTACAGTGATTGCTAATAATAAAATGAATGTGGGAAGATGCCGTGACATCCGTGCAAGCTTCTGCCTGCGCCTGCGGGACTGCCGGCGTCTGAAATCTGCTCTGCTCATAAAAATTCTCCTGTATCTGATACTTGCCTACTCATTATAGCATAGATTCCATGAAGTGGGTACTATGAAAGAAAAAACAAATATTGGAATTGAAATTCATCCTGTTCCGTGGTATGTTTAAGTTGATATGAATAAACATAAAGGAGAACATAATCATGGAAGATATGGTAAAAGATTCTAATTGCGCATATTGTATGCAGGGCGAACTGGTGGCTAAGTTCGGTTATCCTGTGTGTGAGATGAAGACAGGCTTTCTCTATGTATTCAAGGAGCAGAGCAAGAAGGGCAGGGTTGTTCTGGCGCATAGGAAACATGTCAGCGAGCTCATTGACCTGACCGATGAGGAGAGGAATGATTATTTTGCAGAGGTGGCCCAGGTGGCCCGCGCCGTACATAAGGTATTCCATCCGGACAAGGTAAATTACGGCGCTTACGGCGATACAGGACATCACCTGCATTTTCACATTGTTCCCAAGTATGAGGGCGGCGAAGAATGGGGCGGTACCTTTGAGATGAACAGCGGAAGGACCATGCTCACAGACGCTGAGTACGAGAAGATGGCAGAGGATTTAAGACAGGCGCTGAAGGAAGTATAATTATAATAAGGTAGGGAAAAATGCAGCAGAATCCGGTACAATCCGGTCCTGCTGCATTTTTTTGCGGTAAAATCAAGGCTTTGCGGGCATAAGCTGTCTGTCCACTCCCATACAATTAGTAGCAGATGATTTTATTGGAGGAAAATATGAGACGGTTTGCAGCGATATTATGCTCAGTAGCAATACTGGCCTCCTACCCCGGGATTGCCGCCCTGGGACAGGAGCCGGAAATCGCCATCCCCGTGGGAGCCGGGGTATCAGGGAGCAGCCTCTATGGACAGGAAGAAGGACAGACAGGGGGAAGCGGGCAGGCAGCGGGTAACGGGCAGGCAGCGGGAAACGGGCAGGCAGCGGGAAGCGGGCAGGCAGCGGAAGGTGCGCAGACAGCGGGAAGTGCGCAGACAGCGGGTAATGGGCAGGCAGCGGGAAACGCCCAGGCAGCGGAGGCGCCAGCGGACCAGTCCCAGACAGCGGTCCAGATAGCCGCACCATCGGCCATACTCATGGAGGCGTCCACGGGGCAGGTAATCTATGAGAAGAACGCCGATGAGAAACGCAGTCCTGCCAGTGTTACCAAGGTCATGACGCTGATACTGATTTTCGATGCCCTTCAGTCCGGGAAAATCCAGCTGACGGACGAGGTGGTCACCAGCGCCCATGCCAAATCCATGGGAGGTTCCCAGGTGTTTCTGGAGGAGGGTGAGAAACAGACCGTGGAAACCCTGATTAAATGTATTGTAATCGCATCCGGCAATGACGCGTCCGTGGCCATGGCTGAGTTCATAGCAGGCACCGAGGATGAATTTGTGAGGATGATGAATGAAAGGGCGGCCGGCCTTGGCATGGCTAATACCCATTTCGTGGATTGCTGCGGACTGACGGAGTCAGCGGACCATTACACCACGGCCAGGGATATTGCCGTCATGAGCCGTGAGCTAATTAACAAATATCCGCAGATACATAATTATTCCACTATATGGATGGAAAATATCACCCATGTCACAAAACAGGGGACTAAGGAATTCGGCCTGTCCAATACGAATAAGCTGCTTAAGATGGCAACTAATTTTACGGTCACCGGCCTTAAGACAGGTTCCACATCCATCGCCAAATACTGCTTGTCAGCAACAGCGGAAAAGGACGGGGTGCGCCTTATCGCCGCCATCATGGCTGCGCCGGATTTCAAGGCCAGGTTTGGAGATGCCCAGACCCTTCTCAACTATGGTTATGCAAACTGCAAGCTCTATGAAGACAAGGAACACCTGCCCCTGCCCCAGATGCCTGTCACGGGAGGCGTGGAGGATGAGGTGGGTCTGACTTACGAGGGAACCTTTTCCTACCTGAGCCTTAAGGGTGAGGATTTGGGAGCCATTGAGAAGAAGCTGGTGCTTCTGGAATCCGTGCCTGCTCCGGTGGAGCCTGGCCAGAAGGCAGGTGTGCTGGAATATTCCCTGGGCGGCAAAAAGCTGGGAGAGGTTAATGTGCTGACCAACGCGAGCATACGGGAAGCCGGATATATGGACTATCTGAAGAAGCTTGTGGGGGCTTGGAAACTGAACCGGCAGTAGGATGTGTTCCGGGGTATTGAATGTATAGATAGGGAATATACAGGTATGGAATGCGCAGATGTTAAATGTGTGAGTGAAAAATATAGGGTATTAAATCGGCTGCTCTCCTGATGGAGAGCAGTTTTTTTGGCAGAAATATAAATAGCCGGATACGGCTTCGTCTATTTTTAACAATGGATTTAATGCCATTTAAAACACATTTTCGGCGTATTATCTTAGAAGGTTTTTGTGATAACGCGGCAGTTGAAAAAGCACCAATAATATTAATTGACAGCAGCACAAATATAATATATATGACAAACGTGATTCTGTCACAACCTCCTGGGCATATAAAAAATGCATAAAAATACCCCCCTAATTAGGAAAAAGCCCCCCTTATTTGTAAAACTGAAGCTTGGTATAATAGAACCAGAGATAGAAGTCAGATAATGGATTATGAAGAAGGACAGGTGGCTGAGAATGAACGAAACAATTGTTTCCATGGAGAACATTTGTAAGAGTTTTCCGGGAGTCAAGGCATTGGACCATGTGCATTTTGAACTGCGCTCAGGGGAAGTCATGGCGCTTCTGGGAGAAAACGGTGCGGGGAAGAGTACACTGATGAAGGTGCTCAGCGGTGTCTACACAAGGGATGAGGGGACGGTGGAGATATTCGGCAGGGCGTACGGCGACATGAATCCGAAGCAGGCCCAGGAAGCCGGAGTGGCAATCATCCATCAGGAACTGAACATGTGCAGGCATCTGTCAGTGACGGAAAACATGTTCCTGGGACGTGAGAAGGTAAAGGGCATGGTTCTGTCAAATAAGGAGATGGAGGAAGAGGCCAGAAAGATTCTGGATGAGCTGAAAATAGATTTGGACCCCCATCAGGTGGTGGGCGACCTGCCTGTATCAAAGCAGCAGATGGTGGAGATAGCCAAGGCCCTTTCCACCCATGCGAAAATCCTGATTATGGATGAACCCACATCTGCCCTGACAGCCAGGGAGATAGAGGACTTATTCCGTATCATACACAGTCTGAAGGAAAAGGGATGCGGAATCGTGTACATTTCCCACCGGCTGGAGGAGCTTCAGTCCATTGTGGACCGTGTGACCATCATGCGGGACGGACAGTACATAACAACCATGGATTTCCGGGACACCACCCTGGATGAGATTATCGCCAATATGGTGGGACGTGAAATCAAAGAGAAATTCCCCCGGGTTTCCTGTGAAAAGGGAAAGAAGGTTCTGGAAGTAAAGAACCTGAATGCAGGCAGGATGGTGCGGGATGTGGATTTCTCGCTGTATGAAGGGGAAATCGTGGGGTTTGCAGGTCTGATGGGAGCGGGAAGGACCGAGACTACCAGGGCCATATTCGGCATCGACCCCAAGGAGAGCGGACAGATTTTCCTGGACGGTAAGGAGGTCGCCATTCACAAGCCTGAGGATGCCATTCAGGCCGGAATCGTGCTTGCCCCTGAGGACAGGAAAAAGGACGGACTCTGCACCAAACTGAGCATCCGGCATAATATAGCCCTTCCCAATCTGGATTTGCTCTGCAACAAGATGGGCGTGGTAAGCAGGTCCAGGGAAGATGAGATGTGCCGGAAGGTGGTGGCTGACCTGAAGGTTAAAACCCCGAATGTGGATGTGAATGCAGGTAACCTCTCCGGCGGCAACCAGCAGAAGGTGGTTGTGGGGAAATGGCTGGCCCGCAATTCCAGGGTGGTCATATTTGATGAGCCTACCAGGGGAATTGATGTGGCTGCCAAGGTGGAAATATATAATCTGATGAACCAGTTAAAGCAGCAGGGAATTGCGGTCATGTTCGTGTCCTCGGAGATGCCGGAAGTCATGGGAATCGCTGACAGAATCGTGGTCATGTGCGACGGCCGCATCACCGGTGAACTGATGGCCAGGGAGGCTACCCAGAACAGTATTCTGACACTGGCGACCAGGTTTGAGAAGAAGATAGACGCCAAGTGCTCATAACGAGCCACTGCACTAAGCTCGAAGAAACCTCGCTAAGTGCCAGTGACATGTATCGCACGTAAGCGTCCAAGGGACGGACGCCAAGTGCTCATAACTAGGAGGAGAAAGGTATGAATCACAAGAATCAAGGGGCCCTCAGACAGTTTTTGAATATAAGGGGCATGAGGGGAGCTCTGACTGCCTTTGCGGGACTCATTGTCATTTACATAGCATTCGGAGCAATTAATCCAACTGTATTTTCAGGGCAGAATGTTACCAATCTGTTTCGTTCCATGTCAAAGTATCTGATTATCGGTATTGGACAGAGCTATGTGCTCATAACAGGCAATATTGATTTGTCCATCGGTTCCGTGGTGGGCATGAGCGCTATGATATCGGCGACCCTGATGACCCACGGAGTCAATCCCATGGCCGCCATACTCATTACATTGGTCTGCTGCCTGGCCATCGGCGTGATAAACGGCATTCTGGTGGGGAAATTCCAGCTTCCGCCATTCATAGCAACCCTGGGAACCATGTTCGTGGCCAGAGGCGTGGCTTATATGGTAAACGGAAACCGCAACACGGATGCCATCAGCTCCGGCATCGGCAAGGAAGCTGCTGATAAGTTCCAGGCATTTTTTTACTACGGAAAGACAGCCGGCGTGTTTAATACCTTCTGGATTGCCATGGTACTGTTTATCGCATTCTTTTTCCTGCTCTCCAAGACCAGGACCGGCCGTCATATATACGCCATTGGTTCCAATGTGGAGGCCGCCAAGCTCTCCGGCGTCAGCGTGGTGGCAACCGTTACAAAGACATATCTGGTCAGTGCCTTCTGTTCCTTTGTGGTAGGTCTGATTCTCTGCGGCCAGGCTAATATGGGAAATATGGAAGCAGGCAATATGTATGAGATGTATGCAGTGGCGGCCGGTGTTATCGGCGGTATCTCCCCTCTGGGGGGAACCGGAATCCTGCTGGGAACCTTTGCGGGTGCGGCAGTGTGGCAGACCCTTGAGAACGGACTTAACATGATTGGGGTACAGGTGGGAATCCAGCGCCTGGTTATCGGCATCATTGTGGTGTTTGCAGTGCTTCTGGACGTGGTGCTCCGCAAGGGAATGCTCATAAGGAAACGTCCGGCAGCGGAAAAGAAAGCTTAATAACCTGTGGAATTAGACGTCGCGGGCCAGCACCCCTGACGCTAATATAAAATGTATGTGAAAGTGAACATGCGTGTACGCAAAAAAGGAGGAAATGCAATGAAAAAAATGTTAGCACTGGCTTGTTCCCTGGGCCTGGCTGCGTCCCTTATTACCGGGTGCGGCAGCAAGACTGAGGATGTGTCGGCCACCACCGCAGCGCAGTCATCGGCAGAAGCAGCAAAGACAGAAGCACCGGCAGCTGGTTCCGATACCATGATTGCCCTGATTACCATGGATTCCATTGACCAGCACTGGGTAACCCTGAATGAGGGCGCGCAGAAGGCTGCAAAGGAGCTGGGCGTGACGGTCCAGTTTATGGCTCCCAACACCAAGGATGACGCACAGCAGATTGAGTGTGTGAATAATGCGGTATCCGCAGGCGCAAAGGCCATCATCGTGGCAGCCAACGGCCCGGACGCCATTTCATCCGCATTAAAGGAGGCACAGTCCTCAGGGGTCAAAATCGTATATGTAGACTCCCCGGCCAACGTGGATGCAGAGGCAACCTTCTCCACGGACAACAAAGCGGCAGG